>DHXR01000003.1:51066-54476 GCA_002413785.1 Mucilaginibacter sp. UBA5151 | reverse complement strand
TCTAATAAATTTAATCTCGCCATCTTTTAAGTCGTAAGTCTGTAGTATAAAGTCGCAAGTCCGCCTTAATACTTTTGGCTAAAGGCAGACTTGCGACTTAGCAATAATTGTTTAAAACAAATATATCAGATATGTTTAGATAGTATGGGTATATTTCTCAACTTTTGTATATTTTAAATAAAGCCCTAAATTAAGCCCATGTTAGCCCTCAATCAAAATCTGCAAAAGCTATTCAGCATCGCCCAAAAAACAGAGAAAACCGGCATAGGTTTAATGTCGGGCACCTCACTTGACGGGCTGGATATTGCGTTGTGCCGATTCAGGGGCAGCGGTTTACAAACGGAATTCAGCCTGCTTAAATTCATTACTGTTCCTTACACAGAAGATTTTAAAAAAGAAGTTCAATCGGTATTTGCGCGTAGGGATGCTGACCTGGAAAAAGTTTGCCTGCTGAATGCATACATCGGCGATTTTCATGGGCAGTTGGTTTTGCAGGCGCTTGCAGAATGGGGTATAAAGCCTGCGGAGGTTGATTTTATAGCCAGCCACGGGCAAACTATTTACCATGCGCCCAAAAGACTGCACCAACAGCCCGGCTATCCCAATGCCACGCTGCAAATCGGGGACGGCGACCACCTTGCCCTAAAAACCGGAATATTAACTATCAGCGATTTCAGGCAAAAGCACATTGCGGCGGGGGGTGAAGGTGCACCGCTGGCACTATATGGCGATGTATTGCTTGGCAGCAAAGCCGGGGAGAACAGGATATTGCTCAATATAGGCGGGATCGCCAATCTTACCTTTTTGCCAGCCAATGATGATTATTCCGACATTTTATGCACGGATCTTGGTCCCGGCAATACATTGATTGATGCCGCCTGCCGGAAATATTTTAACAAAGCGTATGATAAGGATTCGAAACTCGCTTTTTCAGGCAATGTGAACGGGGCTTTATTAAATGCATTATTTGATCACCCGTTTTTCACAGAGAATGCGCCAAAAACTACGGGACCCGAATTATTTAACCTGGCATATATTGAAGACGCGCAACGGCAATCAAACACCTTAACCATCAGCAATGAAGATTTGATTTGCACATTAAGCGCGTTCACTGCAAAATCCATCGCTGATTTTATTTCGGATAATTTTAAGGTTGATGACATTAAGCTGTTTGTTAGCGGCGGCGGGGCGGAAAATATTTATGTAATTGAACATTTAAAAAAGGCCCTGCCTGATGCTGACGTTAAGGATACCGGCAGTTTGGGTATTGACCCGGATGCCAAAGAGGCCATATTGTTTGCCCTTTTAGGTAATGAAGCCTTATGCGGAGAGCCCATAAAAATCGGAAACAACCCGGCGGTTTTGATGGGCAAGTTTAGTTTTGCGGGGTGATTGCGAAAAGACACCATAAGATTAACGCTTCATTTTATCCGCTTTCAGACCACCTGCAAATCCGGTACCTCAACCTTATGCAGCCGCTGTTTTAATTTTTCTTTATGTAAAAACCGCCAGTGCAATAAACCAATCAGCAATGCCGCTACTCCCTGGGCCATCAGGGTATCAGCCGCGCCTATCCATTTTGATACCGATCCCACAATGATGCCGCCCAAAGGCTGCATCCCGAAAAAGGCCATCGCATAATAGCTGATCACCCTGCCGCGCATGTTGGGAGCAACCGATGTCTGGATGATAGTATTGCTGATGGTGATCTGCGACATCATACCAAAACCGGCTATAGCTACAAAAACCAGGGCAAGCCAGTAAAAATGTTCATGCGAAAATAAAATAAGCCCGGCGCCGAAAATCAGAGTGTTTATAAATAATATCTTTTTAAGGTTTGTGCCTGTTTTTTGAGAGGCCAGGAATATTGCCCCAAAAAATGCACCAAGTCCGATAAAGCTGTCAATGATACCAAAGGTGCGGGCTGTCCCCCTGAAAACATCCCTTGCGAAATAGGGTATCAGGGTACTGAATGGCAGCACAAACAGACTGATCATCGCCAGCATTATCAAAACAAACGCGATAGATGGCGTGCGTTTTATATAGGCCATGCCCTCTTTCAACTCGCCGAATACATTCTTTTTATGTACCTTGTTGATGTATTGCGGTAGTTTCATTAATAAAAGGGAGACAATAACCGCTACAAAGCTCAGCGCATTCAGTAAAAAACAGGCGCCGTCACCCAGACTTTCCAGCACTATCCCTGCAATGGCTGGCCCGACAATCCGTGATAGGTTTACCATGGATGAATTCAGCGCCAGCGCATTGGGCAAATCGGCTTTATCATCCACCATTTCATACACCAGTGACTGCCTTGCCGGTACATCAAAAGCATTGATGACGCCCAACACAACGCTCAGGCTAAGGATCTCCCATACGGCATAATGTTTCAGCAATATTAATACGGCCAGCAGCAAAGCCTGTATCAATGATGCTACCTGCGTGGTAAGCAGCACACGGTAACGGTTATACCTGTCGGACACCACGCCGCCGATCAGCGAAAACAAAAACGAAGGGAACATACTGGCAAACAGCGTTACACCAAGCATAAAAGTGGAATGCGTAAGCGTATATATAACCCAGCTTACAGCTGTTTTTTGCATCCACGTGCCTATAAGTGAAACAGACTGCCCGGTAAAAAACAACCTGTAGTTGCGGCTTTTGAAAGCCCGGAATGTTCTGAATTTACCTATTATTGCTATTGCCATTTTAACCCCTCTGTTATCGTTTTCACTTAAAATCAACCAATTTTGTTAACGGTTTAATAACCTGTTTCAATAATAATTGCTCTTCGGCTGTGCAGCCCTCTGTTATTGCCTTCGCCAGCCATTCATCCCGTTCATGCCGGAACTGTTGCAGGGTATTTTCCCCGGCAATTGACAATGAAATATTTACTTTTCTTTTATCGGTTTCAGATGGATGCCGTATGATATAGCCCAGCTCAAACAAGTGGTTCAGCACCTGCGACATGGATTGGTTGGTGATCATTTCCATAGCCGCAAGTTCGCTGGGAAGCAATGCTTTGTGCTGATACAATAACGACATTGTAGATCGCTCTGTGAGCGATAACTGTAGCCCGGTTGGCGATTCTTTCCTTAATTTTTTTATCAGGCGGGTGATTGCCGTGCGCAGGTCTGAAGCAAATTGAAGGTCTTTATTAACCATTATATAATAGTAAGTTTACCTAATAAGTTTACCTTACAAATATAATACGAATACTTTTATATTGGACATAAAATTATCATTTCAAAGTCAATATCGATTGGGTTTAATTCTCATTGGCCACCGGTATGTAAAGTGTTTTGGTACTATGACGGATAGTATGGGTAAGCATAATTCTTTTCGCCAAATATTCTAATATCCAATGCAAAAGTCGCCTTAACGACATATTGCCCCGTAGGGGTTACCGC
>DHXR01000003.1:44182-50876 GCA_002413785.1 Mucilaginibacter sp. UBA5151 | reverse complement strand
CCACCCGAAACGTCATAGAACCAGTGTTTTAATTGCAATAGCGACCAAACATAAAAGGAAAAGATAAAAACCTGTTAGTTTGAGAAAAACACCTATGCCGAACGCCTGCTGGCCATTATCCTTTGCCGGTGCTGCATCCCCCAGTTCTTTAGTTCCTCTAAAACTTTATCCAGCGACCTGCTATAGGGGGTAAGTTCATAGATCACACTTACCGGGGTAGTTGGAAATACCTTACGTTCTACAAATTCATTCAACTCAAGTTCCCTTAACTCTTTCGACAGGATTTTTGGCGTGATGCCGCCCAATGTCCGTTGAATATCATTAAAGCGCATTGACCCGCTGCTTAAGGCGACAATCAGCGGCAATTTCCATTTCCCATTTAACACATAAAGGGCGTCCCTTACCGCCATTACGCTGGCTGCGCATGCTTCCGGGGTATGTATTTTGCATGTTTCGGGGGCATGCACTTCGTTTTCAACAAGAGTTTCCATAGCAATAATTGAGTATCCCAAAGGATAGCGCTATCCTTTGGGATAGTACTATGCTTTTGATAGTAAAGGTAGTTATTTTTGCATAAAAAACAAAACAATGAAAATCGTAAAAATAACTTATTGGATTACAACCGCTATTGTAGCACTAATGATGACGTACTCGGGCTACGCCTATTTAACCCAGGATACAGCGGAGCAGGGGTTTCAACACCTCGGCTTCCCGGATTATTTCAGGATCGAACTCGCTTTTGCTAAATTCATAGGCGCTGTTTTACTTTTGCTGCCCTTTTCGTCCCGTGTAAAAGAGTGGGCATACGCAGGGTTCACAATTACCTATATTTCGGCGTTTATCGCACATACCTTCTCCGGTGACCCGGCAGCAAAACAAATTGCACCTGTTATTTTTTTAGTATTGCTTGCTGTTTCGTATATAACTTACCATAAACAGCATAAAGCGGTTTAAAAAAAACGGATATTACCTTCTATTCCACTCAGTTAAGAAAAAATACCCTTTTAACCCTCTTTGCCACTTGTGGCAGAGGGGGTGGACAAGCGTAGCGATGTCCGGGTGAGTCAACCCGCCATGCATTGGCGCAAATGCCGCTTGTATATTTACTCACCCGGACATCGCTACGCTTGTCCACCCTCTCTTTTGCAAGCAAAAAAAGAGGGTGAAAAAACATTCAAAAAAACATTCTTTGACATTGCCATAGGGGACGTTGCCATTCGTGGCGATACATCCCTTATGGATGTCTGGTTGGTAGAAAAATATATAAA
The DNA here is from genome assembly GCA_002413785.1 of Mucilaginibacter sp. UBA5151. Lineage (GTDB taxonomy): Bacteria > Bacteroidota > Bacteroidia > Sphingobacteriales > Sphingobacteriaceae > Mucilaginibacter. Next base: position 49,608 of record DHXR01000003.1, on the reverse strand, counting down.
GACGATTTTCACGTTCCATAGGAACGTTTGGTATCAGCGCGGCAATTTGATTTGCACCCTCTTCCCCTCCTGCCGGGAAAGAGGATTAAACCTTACCCCCTCCCTTTAGTTTTCTGCGTTCCCTTCATTTTATCATTTCAATGACATTAATCCGGCCTGTTTTAGGTAGTTTTGTCTCCGCTATGGTTAGCGGTTGATTGAGTTGGATAAATTTGATCAGGTTATTACGAATGCACTTTTAAACCAATCGACTACTTGCCAATTAACTATAACCAAATTTTGCGTTTATTACATTAAATATGATCATTACCAAAGAACAAGTTTTAGAGGCGTTAAGCAATGTTGAGGAACCCGATCTGAAAAAAGACCTGGTTACCCTGAATATGATCCAGAATGTCCATATAGATGGCAAAAACATTAGCTTTTCGGTTATATTAACAACACCGGCCTGCCCTTTAAAGGCGATGATTGAAAATGCCTGCCGCAATGCGATAACGTATTTTGTAAGCAAGGAAGCGGTAGTGCATATTGATATGACCTCAAAAGTGACCACGCAAAAAAACACCGGGGTGCCTGGGGTTAAAAACATCATCGCCGTAGCTTCGGGTAAAGGCGGGGTGGGTAAATCAACAGTAGCTGTAAACCTGGCCCTTGGCCTGGCGAAAACAGGTGCAAAGGTAGGTTTGATTGATGCGGATATTTACGGGCCATCCATCCCCATTATGTTTGGTTTGGAGGGCGAAAGGCCGAAAGCGAGAGAGGTTGATGGCAAAAGCCGCATTCAACCCATCGAAAAATACGGTATAAAGCTTTTATCTATCGGTTTTTTTACAGACCCGAACCAGCCTGTGCCATGGCGCGGGCCGATGGTTTCGACTGCGGTTAAGCAACTTTTTAACGATGCCGACTGGGGCGAACTGGATTATCTGGTAGTTGATCTTCCGCCGGGAACAGGAGATATACATATCACCGTTACGCAAACTTTCCCGGTAACCGGCGCCGTAATTGTTACCACACCGCAAAATGTCGCGCTTGCTGATGCTAAAAAAGGTATCGGCATGTTTATGATGAATGCCATTAACGTACCGCTATTGGGGATAGTTGAAAACATGTCGTACTTCACCCCGGCCGAATTGCCTGAAAACAAATATTATATTTTTGGGCAGGGTGGCGGCAAAAAACTTGCTGAACAACTGGAAGTGCCCTTTTTAGGAGAAATTCCGCTTGTAAAAAGCATCAGTGAATCTGGCGATGCAGGGAAACCGATTGTTCTGGACGAGGATGGTATTTTAGCGAATGCCTTTGTTGATATGGCCAAAAAAGTTGCACAGCAGGTAGCTATTTGTAACGCTAATGCTACTAATAATAAAATTGTTGTAAATAATTAATAACTTTACTTATAAATTGATACAGATGAGTTTATTAGAGCAAGTAGAAGCGGCATTGGATACGATAAGGCCATATTTGCTGACGGATGGCGGGAACGTTTCGGTGGAAGAGATTACACCGGAGGGTATAGTTAAGCTGAAATTGCTTGGCTCATGCGGATCATGTCCGATGAGTATCATGACATTAAAAGCCGGTATTGAGGAAGCCATTAAAAAGGCGGTTCCTGAAATTACCGGCGTTGAGGCTATAAACCTGACGGCTATTGATGATCCTGACGCAGTATTGCCAGAAAACCTAAGGTAATGTTAAGTTTTGTTAAATAGCCTTGGGGCATAAAGCAATAAGCTATTTTTGTATAAAAAAGAGGGGCATTTTTTAAAAAATAAACCAGCTATTGATTGGTATATGAAAAAGATAGTTAGTCTGTTATTGTTTTTATTTGCAGCCACAGTTGCTTTTGGGCAAAAGCAAGAGAGGCCATTGGTACAGTTTTCGGGCATTGTTCATAATGCGGATAGCACCAGTGTTATTGTACCTTATGTAAGCATAGTAAATACATCATTCCATGGCGGGATTGCCCAGACGAACTACAAAGGTTATTTTTCTTTTGTTGTACACGAGCAGGATACTATCCGTTTTTCAAGTGTAGGCTACACAACCGCAAACGTTGTTATACCGGCACATGTGGAAGCAAATAGTTATACCATAAGGGTGTTGCTTAAACCACAGATCATTAACCTGCCGGTTTTCCGGGTTTTCCCATGGGCAACCACCGAAGAATTTACAAAGGAATTTTTATCGATGAAAATTGCTGATGATGATCTGGCGATAGCCCGAAAGAACCTGAGTAATGCATCAATCGAAACATTGGAGCGTACTTTGCCAAGGGACGGCCTTGAAATGAGCGGTATTCAGGATTTTCATAATAGTATAGTCAATTCCCATTCAACTGTTAACCCTTTGCTAAATCCGTTTAGCTGGGGCAGCCTGATAAAGGAAATATCTGAGGGGGATAAGAGCCGGAGTTCTGACAATATTCCAAGCACTCCAAGCAGTACCACCGGCAATTAAACCCAGCTGGCGAAAAGCACTTCATTAAATAAACAAAAGCAGTTTTTAATACCGGACACCGGATTTTGAACTTAAGATTTCGAAGTAAAACTTCATAATACATTATTCAAAATCCGGTGTTCGTTGTTTGTATTGTCAAAAGCATCAGGCAAGCATCATTTCGTTTACAAGTAAACTTAAATCTGCCCTATTCCCATTGAGCTTGGAAAGCATAGTTGCTAATACGAATTCCTTTTCCTGCCCGCTTTTTGATTGTACCAGCAATTGCTTCATAACCGCCGGAATCAATGATTTTGCAGCTACCATAGCTGATTTAGGATCAATATCATAAAAATTATTCAGCTTGTTGGCAAACTTTTTCACAATGCTTGATACCAGCGAATGATTATGGGTACCCGAAAACTGGAAAAACCTGACCAAATCTTTTATTTTGCCGTTTTCCATCTGACTTTTTAAAACTTCGATAATAGCGCTCGAAGCTTCATTTATCACCGCTTCATGGTATTTCTCCGGGATCGCCGGGTTGTCAATAACAGCCTTCCCGGCGTTATTTTTTACAAGCATAAAAAGTTTTTCAAACATAATAATTTGTTTTTTTTAAGCAGATTAACAAAATGATGAAAAAACAATTAATTATTTACCATCAACACAAATATATTGTTTATTTATTTCAAAGTTAAAAACGTTTTGCAATTATTTTTGAAAATATGATAATTTTCAAGTGTAAAACAAACACTATGCCTGTGGTGTTTAAACAACACTAATAAGCTCTTTATTCAGATTTAATACTGACCTAATTTTTAAATGTTATTTTTGTAGAAAAACATTCAATTATGCTGCCAAACACTGATTTTACCACAACAAAGTCCTATAAATATTTAACTGACCACTATATTGATATTGTTTCAAAAAGCCTGAAGGAGTTATTCGAAACTGATGATCAGCGTTTTAATAAATTCTCCCTGCAATTTGAAGATATCCTGCTTGATTATTCAAAAAATCGCATTGACGGGCAAACTGTAGCCTTGCTGATGCAACTGGCAAAAGAATGTTCAGTAAACAAGGCAATAGAGGCCATGTTCAGTGGCGAAAAGATCAATGCCACTGAGGGCCGGCCGGTATTGCATATTGCGTTACGCAACCGCAGCAATACGCCCATTTATGTTGACGGCAAAGATGTAATGCCCGATGTAAACCGCGTACTCGGACAAATGAAAACATTTAGCGAAGCTATTATTTCGGGTAGCTGGAAAGGCTTTACCGGAAAAGCGATTACCGATGTGGTTAATATTGGCATCGGCGGATCTGACCTTGGCCCGGTAATGGTTACGGAAGCGCTAAAGGCCTACAAGAACCATTTGAACATGCACTTTGTGTCGAATGTTGACGGCACCCATATTGCAGAAACGCTAAAAGGCCTGGATCCCGAAACTACGCTGTTCCTTATCGCCTCCAAGACGTTCACTACGCAGGAAACAATGGCAAATGCCCATAGCGCCCGCGACTGGTTTTTAGCAAGCGGAAGCAGGGAAGATGATGTAGCCAAACATTTCGCGGCACTGTCAACCAATAGTGAAGGTGTTTCGAAGTTTGGGATCGATACTAAAAATATGTTTGAGTTTTGGGATTGGGTTGGCGGACGTTATTCTTTATGGAGCGCCATTGGTTTGTCAATAGCCCTGAGCATCGGCTTTGAAAACTTTATTGAACTATTGGATGGCGCATACGCCATGGACAATCATTTTAAAACTGCGGAACCTGAGCAAAACATTCCCGTCCTGCTGGCTTTGATCGGCATTTGGTACAATAACTTTTTTGAGGCTGAAACCAATGCCATTTTACCATACGATCAGTACATGCACCGTTTCGCAGCTTATTTTCAACAGGGCGATATGGAAAGCAATGGCAAACATGTGGACCGCAACGGCAATGCTGTGGATTATTCAACCGGACCGATTATCTGGGGCGAACCCGGCACTAATGGCCAGCATGCTTTTTACCAGCTAATCCACCAGGGCACCAAACTGATTCCCTGCGATTTCATCGCCCCGGCACAAAGCCATAACCCGCTGGGCGAACATCATAAAATGCTGCTGTCAAACTTTTTTGCCCAAACCGAGGCTTTAATGAATGGCAAAACCCATGAAAAGGTAGTTGATGAACTGAAAAAATCAAGCAAGACTAATGAAGAAATTGAAAAACTCGCGCCGTTCAAAGAGTTTGAAGGCAACAGGCCAACCAATTCCATTCTTGTTAAAAAAATTACGCCACGCAGCCTCGGCTCATTAATAGCCATGTATGAACATAAAATCTTTGTACAGGGCATTATCTGGAATATTTACAGTTTTGACCAATGGGGCGTTGAACTGGGCAAACAATTGGCAGGCAAAATATTACCTGAATTAAATGATGATGGGGCCATTACCTCACATGACTCATCAACCAACGGGTTGATCAATCAATATAAGGCCTGGAGGTAGGTTCAGTTTGCTGTTTGCAATGGGCAGTTTGCAGGTCTGATAATTCAGAGTAAACGGCCTGGCTGCAAATTTAAACAAAGCCGGGTATCAATATGCATCTTTACGCTTCAAGATTTGAAGCCAGGAAAACTGGCTAATTCTTATTTTGAGGTGCTACTATTTTACTGCCGCCAATTTGTGGTTTTGTTCCTACGGAACATTTGGTTGGTTCTATATTTTGTCTGGCATTGCCACGTTTGAAGTTGATGGGCAGGTAAAAACTGTTCACCCAAATCAGTCCATCCATATTCCGCCAAATACCAAACACCGCATATTTAATAATGGCGATATTGATCTGCATTTTTTGGTGGTATCCGAACCGAAATCGCATGGGGATAGGGTGAATATGACCTAAGAACATAACTGAGTGTTGCGAGTGGAAAAATTTCAGAAAATTAGATGGCAGTGATGATATATTAAAAAATGGTTCTATGACGTTTCGGGTGG
>DHXR01000003.1:0-43988 GCA_002413785.1 Mucilaginibacter sp. UBA5151 | reverse complement strand
GGTAACCCCTACGGGGCAGTATGTCGTTAAGGCAACTTTTGCATTTGGTATTAGAATATTTGGCGAAATAGAATTATGCTCACCCATACTATCCGTCATAGAGCCTAAAAAATTATGTCATTTGTAGTGGCGGTATACGAGAGTTTTATTGTTTCTCAAACCTTGCCGCCCAGCCTCCGCCGGAGGCCATTTTAACTGTTAACTTATCCTTCGAAGTCACCGTGATCACTTTGCTGGTATAATCAGTAGCGTCGTGGTTTGCATTGATGCCGTCTTCAAATATCGTGGCCTTGTAATTTCCACCGCCCAAAAAAGAAAGGTCCACGGTTATTTCACGTGGGGTCCAGTTTGTTATGGCGCCGGCATACCATGTTGTGCCTTTACGACGGGCCATACTTACAAAATCGTCTACTTTACCGTCGAGGGCTACGGTAGCATCGAAGGTGGTTGGTATGGCGGCAATGAAATCTGTACTTTCCTGTTCGCGCATGTAGATGGTAGGATTATCCGACAACATTTGCAGAGGTGCTTCAAATATAGCGTACATGGCCAGTTGGTGACTGCGTGTGCCCTGCGTCATGGGGTTTGCGTTTACCGGGCGGAAAGCATCTTTTGTAGCATTACGCATGCCGCCGGGCGTATAATCCATCGATCCGGACATCATGCGGATAAATGGGATACTTACATCGTAGCCCGGCTGATTATCAACACCCCATTTCATGTTTTCGAGCCCCTTTACCCCTTCGCAATTGATCACATTGGGATAGGTACGCTGCAGGCCGCTTGGTTTATACATGCCATGGTAATCAACCATCAAATGATGATCGGCTGCTTTTTGGGCTAAATCATATAAGGAACTTACCATCTTTTGATCATCGCGGTCGATAAAGTCTATTTTAAAACCTTTAACCCCCATTTGGGCATATTTTGCAAACAAAGCGTCGGCGTCGCGGGTAATGGCATACCAGGTTGACCATAGTATTACCCCTATGTTTTTCTGTTTGCCATAATCAACGATCTGCTGCACATCCAGCTTTGATTTATTCAGGTCCAAATCATCCGACCAGCCTTCATCAATAATGATGTATTCCAGTTTATTTGCTGCCGCGAAGTCAATGTAATATTTATAGGTAGGTACGTTTATACCTGCTTTAAAATCCACATGGCTGATGTTCCAGTCGTTCCACCAGTCCCAGGCTACTTTGCCGGGTTTTATCCACGACAGATCCGCCAGCCTTGAAGGTTCAGCCAGCCTTTGCATCATATCATTATCAGTTAGTTGTTTGTCTTCGGTGCTGATTACAACTACACGCCAGGGAAAACTGCGGGTGCCTTTGGTTTTGGCAATATAATCTGCCCGGCTTTTTACCACATAATTAATATTGTGAATAAATTCTTCCGTGGGATATTTGGCAAATACGCCGTGCAGGTTATTTCCTTCGCCGGACGTAAGGTACATGCCCGGATAATCCTGCAGGTCAGCTTCCAGTATTACCGCCTTCAAAGGATTGCCAATATCAACCAAAGCCGGTAAAAATGCCAGGGTATCCTTTTTTATAGCCGAGATGTTAACATTATCATAATGCGACTCGAAGGATGTATTAAATTTATCCTTATTTCGATAGTCCATCACGAATGGAAGAAAAGCCTTGTCGTCATTCTGAAAATTAAAATTGGCTTTCTCGTTGATAATGGTTAGCTCCGTCTTTTTTATCGTAAACCAGCGATAAGCCATCCCGTCGTTATAAGCCCTGAAAATTAATCCGTAATCGCCTTTAAAGGTTAGTGTTAGCTGGTTGTAGTTATTCTCAACCATATCCTTTTTATAGATCGGCGTATTTATTATTTCATTTGCCGACGACGTTATTGCCTTTTTTATTGAAGGATTTTTTCCGAGTACCTCGCCGTTATCAAGCGTAATCGAAATTTCCGATGGCATAACAACATTGATATCTCCATGCTTCACCGACCAGTTAATGGCGCTTCCGGCATTAATATCTATACTGATTTTTCCATCGGGTGATTTAACCTGGTAAGTTTTACCGGTTTGCGCAAACACTATCGATAGCGGGGAAATAACGCACAGCAGCAACAAAATCTTAAATTTCATCGGGACAAATAATTAGGGTTATATGAATTGGTTTATTAACATCCGAAACTAAGTAAAATCCGGGGAATTAATAATGTGTTACTGACATTTTTTTTTAGAAGACCGCCTTTGGAAAATTCAAAATCAATTGAGGATCGAGGATATTATTCAAATATTTCCGCTTTTCGGAGAACCGGCACGCACCCGGATAGTCACCTTCTTTACCTTCCATATCAAACATCAACTGAAAGTGAAGATGCGGCGGCCAATGGCCATTCTCTTCGATCATCCCAAACTCCCCTATTTTTTGATTGACATCAACGGGCATGCCAGTACTTAAACCATCCAGGTTTTTGCGGCTTAAATGGCCGTATAAGGTATAAAGTTTCAGATCGTCAAGGTGGTGTTCCAGAATAATTGCGGGGCCGTAATCGCCGCGACTGTTGTTGTCGTTAAAGCTATGTACACTGCCTTGCAAGGGCGAATAAACCGCGGTGCCCGCTTTGGCCCATATATCAACCCCTAAATGCAGGAACCGGGGTTCATCGCTGCCATTGTCGAAAAGTGGAATTCCTTTGTAAATTGTGCGGTGCTCCATATAGCCGCCAATACCATATTTGCAGCTATTATCAAAAAGTCGCTGCGTTACCCATTGGTCAAATTTACGCGAATCAACAATGGTTGCTGCATCCAGGTCTTTATTCCGGGCAGTAAGATCCAAATGAAACAGGCTGTCGGAACCGGGATTAAAATCAACCACCTTCCCCGCAACATCCGGATGGATTTTTAAATAAGCTGCTAACCGGGCGGAAGCATCCATATTAATATCTGAATAATTTAAGAATTGTTTCACCCTTAAAAAGGAATGAGCAAGCCCCCTCTAAACGGCAAAGCCTTCATTCACACCTTTAAAAAACAAATAATAATGTTAATAATCTCCTCCGGTAGTAATGTCACTAACTTAGAATAAAAATGTGTGGCGGATTAATATCGAATAATGAATTTCGAATGTCCAATTTCGAACTTTGACCCTTCATTATTCAATATTCGAAATTCATTATTCGACATTAAATAACTTAAGTTAGTGGCATTACCCCCGGTAGGGGAGACTTGAAAAAATGACCCAATGACCCAATGACTACCTACTCCGCCTCCGGCTGCCGGTCTTCTTTGCTTATTTTGTCGAAAATTTTATCCATGCGTTCTACATAATCGCTGGTATCGTCCACAAAAAATTCAAGCTGCGGGATAACCCTTACCTGGTCCTTTATCCGCGCACCCAGTTTGTACCGTATTTCATTCGCATGCAATTTTATGGTTTGCAGGGCTAATTGGGAGTTGGTATTATTAAAAAAGCTTAAGAACACCCTTGCTATCGCCAGGTCGGGGGTTACCCTAACTTTGGTAATGGTGATAAGCGTATTGGGTAAATAGTTTATACCCTCGCGCTGAAATATAGCGGCAAGGTCCTCTTGTATTACTCCTGCAAATTTTTGCTGACGTTTTGATTCCATGATCTTATTTTAGCTTAAAGGTATGAAGCTAAAAGCCTAAAGCTAATAGTTTGCACATCTTTCAGCAAATTACTTTTAAATTCTTTTTTTATTAACCATTTAGCTCCAATACTAATCTCTTATCTCTAACCTCTAATCACATTCATTAATTACACCCTTCCTGCGGTATTTCCTTAGTGATCTTTATTAATTTTTTTACCACCAGCGTACTGTCATAATCCGAGCCTAAGCCATCTTTGCCTGAACGTACCTTTACTCCTTCCACTTCCACATATACCGGTTCGTAGGGTTTTTCGAATTTAAGTTGCGTATATTTTAGTTCCAGTTGCTCAGATTCATCGGTAACCCAAAATTCCTGCCCGTTGTCGCAATCTTTAAATGATTTTACCTCGGGCCCAAAACTGTACACACCTTTAAATACAACGTACTGCGTTGATTTTCCCGGATTGCTATGGCATGAGCACATCCAGATAACCACCGGTAACATTAAATATTTGAACTGTTTCAGCCGCATTTATCAAAACTATAGGTCCTGTTTAATATCATTTAAACCTTTTATGCTTAACCTTGAGCTAATGCCCGATGCAATTACAGCAATGATTGTAACCGTTAAAAACACCAAAGTAAAATCACTTGCCCGAAGCGAAACGGGATAAGCATCAAGCACCGACATTTTCGATCCCATTTTCACCAGACCGAAGCGTTGCTGCAATATACAAAATATCAGTCCCAAAACTATGCCTGTTATGCATCCGATAATTGATATCATCATGCCTTCAAAAAAGAATATGCCCTGTATCAATTTTTTATCAGCACCCAGACTTGTTAAAATAGCAATATCTTTCCGTTTGTCAATTACCAGCATTGTTAACGAGCCAATAATATTAAATATAGCAATTATTAACACAAAAGTCAATATCATAAATATAAACCACCGTTCGTAGTTTAATGTTTTATAAAGTTCGGTATTTTGTTCCTTGCGGTTTTTCACGGTAAACTTATTGCCAATTTTATCCATAATGGCAGACTGCACAGCTTCCAGGTCTGTGCCGCTTTTGTAGTTAATCTCTAATGAAGATACCTTTTGAGGCTGATTGAGCAGGTCGCGGGCAAATTCAATGGGAGTGACTATAATATCATCAAAATCCTGTCCTACCGCGAATACCCCGGATGGCAGGATGCTTCGGACAGTAAATTCATCCAGAGGGGCCGAACCATTTCCGCCTGTTCTGTTTGGGGCATATATATCCAAGGCGTTAAATTGGTCGTGTACATTAATTCCGAGGCTATTTTGAACAGCTGAACCGATAACAGCAAAATTCTGACCGCCTGCTTTTAACGTAAACTTGCCTGCCTGGATAATGCTGTCTAACTGCCGGTTCGCCAGGAATTCCCTGGTTACCCCCTTTATGGAGCCGATGAACGGCTTATCATTGTATTTAATTAATACTTTTTCCTGCAAAACCTCCGTATAGGAAAACACGCGGGGGTCATGATGAAGGGTATTAAAATAAGCCGTATTCAGATCGAAAGTTTTACCTAAGCGGGGCTCGATTTTTATCTCGGGCGTAAAATTACTGTATAGCGAAAGGATGGTTACCTCAAAACCATTAAATACCGACAAAATGATAACTAATGCCGCACTGCCAATTAAAACCCCCAGCATGGATATGCCCGAGATGATATTGATGGCATGCATCTTCTTTCGGGAAAACAAATACCTTTTGGCTATGTAAACGGAGGTGTTCAAGTTAGTGATTGGAGATCAGAGGTTAGAGATTAGTTGCTGTTTGTTATGTTAAGTTAAAAAGGGGTTGGTTTGTTTTTCAAAACCGATTGTGGTTTCGGGGCCATGACCCGGATATACGGTACAATCATCGGGCAATTTAAACAGTTTTTGTTCAATATTATCCATCAGTTGGGTAAAACTGCCGCCGGGCAGGTCGGTGCGGCCAATACTGTTGCGGAACAATACATCGCCGGCGACCAGCAGATTTGCTTTTTTATCGTAAAAACATAAATGCGCGGGTGAATGGCCGGGCGCAAAGATCAGCATGAGTTCGGTATTGCCAAATTTAACGGTACCCGTTTCGGGTAAATATTCATCCGGCAACGGCGATACCTCATAGCGGATTCCCATGGAAGGTGCATAAGCCGCAACCGCCTCCAAAAGTTGCAATTCGCCTTTGTTGAATTTTGGTTTTAAACCAAACTGATCAAAAATAAACTTATTGCCCAGCACATGGTCGATATGGCAGTGGGTATTGAGCAGCAAAACAGGTTTTAAATTATGTTCCTTTATGAAATTTACCACTACATTTTGTTCGGCAGCCGTATCCATGCCGGGGTCGATGATCGCGCATTCTCCGCTTTCATCATATAAAATATAGGTATTTTCCTGGTAAGGGTTGTTTGTAAAAGATTGGATGTTAGCCATGAGGTAAAAATACGGTTTTTTAATTTCGGAATTCGTATGCCCGATTGCGGACTTAGTTATTAAAGAAATACGGATGCACCCTTTTTCTTCCGGCCTCCCCTAAATATCCATCACTTCCCTTTTCTTTTTACTCTTCATCCGTTTGGGTAAAAACTCCAGCATCTCATTTTTCAGCGCTTCTATCATCCTGCGCTTTAAAAAGTTCCGCTGTATTACGATGCTTACCTCGCGTGCAGGCTCCGGCGACTTAAAATACCGCACTTTATCCAATTGCTTATCGTTAAGGCCGGCCAATGCAAGCTCCGGCAAAATAGTGGCGCCGTTGTTCTGGTCAACCATGCGCTTTAATGTTTCAACACTGCCGGTATTATATTCAAAATGTTTAAATCCCTGGGTTGATTTACGGCGCTGACAAATATTTAAAACCTGCTCGCGCATGCAATGGCCCTCGTTCAGTATCCATATCTCTTCCATATCAATATCTTCGGGAGTGATGGTTTTCTTTTTGGATAGTTTGCTGTTTTTTGATACATAAGCCACAAAGTTTTCATAAAAAACCGGCAATTCGGTTAAGCTGCTTTCATTCAGCGGGGTTGATAATATGCCGCAATCTATCATCCCCAACTTCAGCTGCTGGATAATCGTCTCGGTTGTTTGCTCTGATACGATAAGTTTTACCTGGGGATATTTTTCAATAAAGCCATGTAATATCTTCGGTAAAATATAGGGCGCCACGGTTGGGATTATACCCACTTTTAACTCGCCGGATAATTCTTTCTGCCTGTCGGTGATGATCTCTTTAATTTTTTCGCTCTCCCCTAATAATATCCTGGCCTGTGTAATGATCTCAATACCTATTTCAGTAGGGGTTACCGGCTGTTTACTGCGGTCGAACAGTTTAACGCCGAGGGTATCCTCCAGTTTTTGCACCTGCATACTTAAAGTTGGCTGGGTAACAAAACACTTTTCGGCTGCCGCTACAAAACTGCGGTAGGTATCAACAGCAACAATGTATTCAAGCTGGGTAATGGTCATATAGTTTTCTTCTATTCAAATATAGTAATTATTGATTTTTTCTATTAAACTTTTTATATCGAAGTTTGTTGTTATTATCGCCTCACCCAACCCTCTCCAAAGGAGAGGGCTAAAAAAAAGCGAAGTTCAAGTCCTCTCCTTTGGAGAGGATTATTAACATGTTGTTTGTTTTTTAAAGGTGTTAATGAAGGCTTAGCCGTTTAGGTGAGGCTATTACAAAATGTACTATAAACCACAATAAAGATTATACCGAATTTACATCAAATCTATATGGAAACAAATAAAAAAAAGCTGACTACGGCATCCGGCATACCGTACACAGAAAATGAGAACTCAATGACCGTTGGGCCGCGCGGCCCTATCCTGCTGCAGGATTTCATCCTGCACGAAAAAATGGCTCATTTTAACCGTGAGCGCATCCCCGAAAGGGTGGTTCATGCCAAAGGATCGGGCGCTTACGGCACTTTTACGGTTACCCATGATATTTCGAAATATACGCGGGCCAAACTTTTTAACCAGATTGGCAAGCAAACAAAAATGTTCATGCGCGTTTCAACCGTAGGCGGCGAAAAAGGCTCGGCTGATACTGAACGCGACCCAAGGGGTTTTGCCATGAAATTTTACACTGAAGACGGGAACTGGGACCTGGTGGGTAACAATACCCCTGTGTTTTTTATAAAAGACCCTAAAAAATTCAGCGACTTTATCCATACCCAAAAACGCGACCCTTATACCAATTGCAAAAGCGCCACCATGATGTGGGATTTCTGGTCGTTAAACCCCGAAAGCCTGCACCAGGTAACTATCCTGATGTCAAGCAGGGGAACACCTTATGGTTACAGGCACATGGATGGTTTTGGGAGCCATACTTTCTCAATGATCAATGCAAAAAACGAACGTAATTGGGTAAAGTTCCATTTTAAAAATAAACAGGGGATAAAAAACTTTACTGCCGACGAGGCAAATGCCATGCGCGGCATAAACCCTGATTTTTCGCAGCATGACCTGCTGACCGCCATTGACAAAGGCGATTTTCCGAAATGGGATTTAAAAATACAGGTAATGACAGAAGAAGAAGCCAAAACCTATAGATGGAACCCTTTTGACCTTACCAAAGTTTGGCCGCACGGTGATTTCCCGCTGATAGATGTTGGCGTTGTGGAATTGAACCAAAACCCGGATAATTATTTCGCACATGTTGAGCAGGCTGCCTTTACACCCGCGCATGTGGTGGATGGTATAAGCTACTCGCCCGATAAGATGTTACAGGGACGTTTGCTTTCTTATCCCGATGCGCACCGCTACCGCCTCGGGGGTAATTACGAGCAGATACCCGTTAACCGCTGTCCTTTTGCCGTAAACAACCACGAACGCGATGGCCAGATGCGCGTTGACGGCAATGGCGGATCGGCCCCCAATTATTTTCCTAACAGTTTTGATGAGATAGAAGCCGATCAGCACTACAAAAACCAGTCATGGGACCTGGGTAATAGTTTGGCTGACTGGTACGACCGCAATGCCGACGGCGAAAACGATCATTATACACAGCCTGGTGATTTGTACCGCTTAATGAGTGAGGATGAAAAACACGCGCTGATTACCAATATTACCAACGCGATGAGCGGTATTGACGGATCAAAGCGCGAACTGATTATCAACAGGCAGCTTTGCCACTGGTTCAGGGCCGATATTGGCCTTGGAATGGCGGTTGCCAAAGGCCTGCAGGTGGATACCGACGAGGCTATGAAATCGATGCCGGCGCTCGCATAAACAGTTGGCAGTTATTAGTTGGCAGTTTGCATGAATAAATGCAAACTGCTAACTAATATATTGTTCTTTTAACTGCAAACCGCACACTGCAAACTGCGACCTACTCCACTGTCACCGATTTGGCCAGGTTACGCGGCTGGTCAACGTTGCAACCACGCATAACCGCTATATGGTATGCCAGTAACTGCAATGGTATAGTTGCCAGCAGGGGCACAAACGCTTCATCGGTTTGCGGTATCTCTATAACGTAATCGGCCATGCCTTTTACTTCGGTATCGCCCTCGGTAACTATAGCAATTACGTGCCCTTTCCGTGCCTTTACTTCCTGTATGTTGCTGATGACCTTTTCGTACGATGAATCTTTGGTAGCAATAAATACAACAGGCATATCATCGTCAATCAGGGCAATAGGGCCATGTTTCATTTCAGCGGCAGGGTAACCTTCGGCATGGATATAGGATATTTCCTTTAGCTTTAAAGCGCCTTCAAGCGCCACAGGGAACGAACTGCCGCGTCCTAAAAACAAACAATTTGTCGAGTCTTTAAACTTAGCAGCAATTTCCTTTATATGTTCGTTTGATTTTAAGGCACGCTCAACCAATTCAGGGATTGAATTCAGTTCGGTTAAATGTTCAACCAGTTTACCTTGTGTAATGGTCCCCCGCTGTTGCGCGATATAAAATGCCATTAAAGTTAAAACTGTAACCTGGGCAGTAAACGCTTTTGTTGAGGCTACGCCAATTTCGGGTCCGGCGTGGGTGTAAACCCCGGCATGGGTGGTGCGGGGGATGGACGCTCCCACTACGTTGCATACGCCGAAAATTGTAGCCCCCTTCTCTTTTGCAAGCTCAATTGCAGCCATGGTATCTGCCGTTTCGCCGGATTGTGAAATGGCAATTACCAGGTCCTTTTCGGTAATTATGGGATTACGGTACCTGAATTCTGAAGCATATTCAACCTCAACCGGAACACGGGCGTACTCTTCAATCAGGTATTCGCCCACCAAACCGGCATGCCATGATGTGCCGCAGGCTACAATGATGATGCGGTCGATATTTTTAAGTTTTTCTGTATATTCCTTAATACCCCCCAACTGCACCTTGCCCAGCTGCGGATAAATGCGGCCGCGCATACAATCCCGTATCGAACGTGGCTGCTCGTATATCTCTTTCAGCATAAAGTGGTCGTAGCCCCCTTTTTCCAGCGCTTCCAGTTTCAGGTCGAGTTCCTGTATGTAAGGTGTCTGTATTGTATTATCAATATTTTTGATAAGCAGGTCCTCACGGCGTATGTAGGCGATCTCATTATCATTCAAATAGATCACATTTTTTGTATATTCAACAATGGGTGTGGCATCCGAGGCTATAAAATACTCGCCTTTTCCTACACCAATAACCATCGGACTGCCTTTCCTGGCGGCAATTAACAAATCAGGTTCATCGGCGCTCATTATTACTATGGCATAAGCCCCTATCACCTTTGTCAGGGCCATCCTGACCGCCTCCCGCAGATCTACAGGGCTTTCGTCCAGTATATCTTCAATCAGGTGAATTAATACCTCAGTATCTGTATCGCTTAAAAAAACGTGCCCGCTATTTATAAGTGTTTCTTTGATTGCAGCATAATTTTCTATTATTCCATTATGAATAATAGTTAATTTGCGGTTACCTGAAGCATGGGGATGCGAGTTACGGTCGCTCGGGGCACCATGTGTAGCCCAACGGGTATGACCCATACCCATAGTTGCACTGGTGTCCAGATCCTTTACAAATTCTTCAAGAGCACTTACCTTGCCTGCTTTTTTATAAACCTTTAATTCTTTATCCAGTAATGAGACGCCCGCACTGTCGTACCCGCGATATTCCAAACGGTGCAACCCTTTTATAATTATAGGGTAGGCATCCCTATAACCTATATAACCAACAATTCCGCACATAAATTAGCTTATTAAATATTATTTAAACAAAAGTAAAAAAGATATTAGTAAGGGAGATGAGCTTTTAACTGTATTTTTTTACAAATTCACTCCTTTTATCATAAATATGAATGTAAACAACGCCAAAGCAATATGGTTTTGTTGAACTAACCAATATTTTAAATTTGTACCCCCCCTCTCAGGTTTGTATTATAACAATAAAGCAGGAACCAATAAGGCCCTGCTCTATCAGATATACAATGCTATCCTTTTCTCATTACACTGCAAAAAGGCACTAATGGGTCACAATTCTGCCAATTTTGGTATATATGATATTTAACCGGATTCTAAAAGGTGAATTTTTATCAGTACCAACGGCAACTGTGCGGGAAGCAACCTGTGCGGTAACTGCAATATCCACCCCTCCGCTGCTTGTAGCCACATTATCTACAGGTGCTATATAAGTGCCATAATCAACGGTTCTGCCGAGTAAAAGATCCTGTAAATAGGCGGTAATAATAAAATGATACTGGTGAAGACCGGTATTGGGGTCCAAAGCATAGTAGCCGCCAAAAACAGCTGCTCCGCCTGAACGTATATCGGCGCCGGCATCCTGAAGCGATAGCCGCTGATGGGCTATATCAAGCTGGTACATTGATATTTTAGGTATCGCCCAAAATGGCGTATTTGTGCCGGGACTGGGTGTAACTACCAGTTCGGCGCGGTCGATTACTATATCGCTATCCGGTTTCAATGGCCGGCCTCTAAGGCTTGCCCTAAGGTTGGCCAATAAATGCGGAAAGCTAACTTTAGCCCTTAAACCACCAAGCCCCTGTAAATAAAACGTATTCCGGGAACCGGTAGTTGTATTACTCAATTCGGTTTGAATTGCTGCCGTGAAGGTGTGGGATATTTGAGCAGTCATCTGCGTTATTGGCAGGGCCACCTGTGCTGTATCAATAGTTGCTCCGCTGACAGACCGGTAATAAACAACTATAGAATCCGTCGGTTTTATCATAAATACTCCCCCGGCACCTTTTGTTTTATTTTGATCAAGCGTTATATATAGCCCTTTTAACGTACTCTGAAAAATGGTGTTTGAACCAAGTGTAGTAGCGCTCGCATCAAAAAGTGTCGCATTAATAAAATCTTTATTTATAGGTATCCTTACTTGCGGCGGCACTTTCACAGGGACATCAGGCCCCCCTGCTATAATTTTGGTAATAGTTACCGAGTCATGGGTCCGGGCGTTAAAAGTTAGCGACCCTATTAAGTTGTTTGTGTTGACATTCCAATTTTTTGTATTGTAAAAGGTAGTATTGTCAACATACTTTTCGTTAAGGGTATAAACATTAACTGTATAGCTCGAAGCAATTGAATCACCGTAAAAGCCGTTGGCATAATGAAGTACCAGCCTCGCCGAATCGATAGATATGGTACCGGTAGGGGGCGTATAGGCGGCAGTTCCGGGTAAATTAATATCTGTAGCTATGCTCGATGCTGAGACCCCAAAAACCGGGTCGGTAAAATAACCCAGCGGGTTTTTAGCCAGTGATCCGCTGGTTGCAACGGAATCATCCGGGACGGTATTGATAACAACGGTAGAAGTATCAACCAGGCCAGCACCTGTTTGTGCGGTTGAATTTGCACCCAACCCAAACTTATCCTGATTTTTACAACTATTCAAAATAAAAAGACTTATTAACAGGGTCAATAAGTCTAAACGGAAAAATTTCATATATGATCTCAAAGCTTATACAACATGTGCCAATTCCTCATTGACAATTTCGTCGTAAAAATTGTAATAATTTTCGAAATCAGAGGTGGATTCGAACTCTAAAACCGATTTATTGCTGTTTTTAACATTATTTAACACATCTTCGTCGATATTTTCACCTGCCAAAACAATCCCGTCACTGTACTGGATAGCGCCGGCATAAAGGGCCGAATTGGTGCCGGGTTTGTAAACATCTATCTGTGTTTCCGTCATATCGCCGATAATTGCTTTTTGAGTAAAATCAGCAGCCAGCTCGTCGGTAAAATCATTTTCATAAATAGAGTAAACTACTTTTGAATTTTTAAAAGTAGGATCATCTTTAAAGGCAGTTTTTAAATAAGCCGGTATCAGCGAGCTCAGCCAGCCGTGACAATGAATTACATCGGGCGCCCATCCTAATTTTTTTACCGTCTCCAAAGCGCCTTTACAAAAGAAAATCATACGCTCGTCGTTGTCGGCGTAAAACTTGCCGTCTTTATCGCCAAAAACGTGCTTGCGCTGAAAATACTCTTCATTGTCTAAAAAGTAAACCTGCATCCTGGCAGAAGGGATAGAAGCGACTTTAATAATTAACGGATTGTCATTGTCGTTAATGATGATATTCATACCCGATAAACGGATCACCTCATGCAAACGGTTCCTGCGCTCATTGATATTCCCAAAACGAGGCATAAGGATACGAATTTCGTAACCCTTTTCCTGCATAGCCTGCGGAAGCCGGCGTGTGATTTCAGAAATTTTTGTAAGTTCAAGGAAAGGGGACATTTCATGAGTTATAAACAGAAGCTTAGATTTACCCATCACTATATCAGTATTAAATTAAATATAAGAAGTCAAAAAAAATTGAGTGTGCAAATATAAGCATTATTATATAAACTGGCAACCAATAATGCAAGTAAGTTTGGTAATTTTTAATCATTTATACAACTTTGCCGGATTCCGTAATTTAAAATTGATTTGAAAATATTTACCACTAAGGAAACCCTCGCACAATATTTACTGCAAACCAGGGCTATGGGGAAAACTATTGGCTTTGTGCCGACTATGGGTGCATTGCACGCCGGCCACCTTTCATTAATTGAACAGGCACAGCAAAACAATGATGAAGTTGTTTGCAGCATTTTTGTAAACCCAAGTCAGTTTAACGACCCAAAAGACCTTGAGAAATATCCCCGCACCATTGAAGCAGATATTAAAATGCTTGAACAGGTTAAGTGCGATGTGCTGTTTAATCCCGCAGTCAATGAAATATATGATGATAATGAACAATGGCATTTAAACACCGGCGAGTTGGAGTACCTGCTTGAAGGAAAATTCAGGCCGGGGCATTACCAGGGCGTCACCCAGGTTGTTTATAAATTATTTAATATAGTGAAACCTGATACCGCCTATTTCGGGCAAAAGGATTATCAGCAATTTTTGATTATCAGCAAGATGGCCGAGCAGTTAAACATGCCGGTTAAACTTGTTATGTGCCCCATAAGGCGCGAGGCGGATGGCCTGGCTATGAGCTCAAGGAACATTCAGCTAACTGCGGAAGACAGGGTGCATGCCCTGATCCTGTCAAAAACGCTGAACCGGGTAAAGGATAGTTTTGACAGAAATAAGCTGGCTGAGTTAAAGCAGGAAGCTGACCGGATGATCAGCAAGGAGCCCGGTGTTGAACTTGAATATTTTGAAATCGCTGACGGGGATACACTTCACCAGGCTAATGAAAAAACAAAAAATATTATTGCCCTTGTCGCCGCCCGTGTGGGGATCACGAGGTTGATTGATAACGTTTTGTTAGTTCATGGTTCATAGTTCATGGTTCATGGACGATAGTTCATTGCCCGATTGCAACTGCTATGAACTATCATCTATGAACCATGAACTTCCCCAGCTTCCCCGCCATCACCTCGCTTATTTTCCGGTATGACTCAAAGGTCCATCCGGCAACATGAGGGGTTAGTATCACTTTATTTGACTGGCGGAGTTCTTCAAACCATTCCTGTTCAGCAAGGTTAGGGAATTTTTCGGTTTCCAGCACATCCAAACCGGCGCCTAAAATTTTGCCTTGCTTAATGGCATTTAGTACCGCCCTGATTTGTGCTACTTTACCGCGTGCGGTATTCAGTAAAAAAATGGGCTTTTTAAAATGGAACAAATATTCCTCATTTACCAGTCCTTCAGTCTCTGCGGTGAGCGGTATATGCAGGCTTAGCACATCGCTATGCTTAACAATTTCTTCCATACTTACCTCGCGGGCATACTGATCACTAAAGCCGGTTTTGTATTTGTCGTAAGCAATAACGTTTACCTCAAAGCCCGAAAGCTTACGTGCAAAACTACGGCCCATAAAACCATAGCCAATTATTCCTACAGTTTTTCCTTTTAATTCGTAACCCCGGTTAGCTTCGCGCTGCCAGCTCCCGGCACGTATTTGGGCATCGGCTACATTAAAGTTATTCATTAAAGCCAGTAAAAGGCCAACAGCATGTTCCCCAACGGCATCCATATTCCCTTCGGGCGCGTTGATCAGGGTAATGCCTTTTTCGGCGGCATAAGCTTCGTCAATATTATCCATACCAGCCCCGGCACGGCAGACGAAACGGAGGTTTACCCCGGCGTCGATATACTGCCGGTTTAGTTTAAATTTCGAGCGCATTACCAGCCCGGCATAATTGCCGATAATTTGCAAGGCTTCGTCAGGTTTTATCAGCGGCAGGTAATCGCAATGGTAACCCTTAGCTTCTGCCTGTTCCATAAAAACAGGGTGTATGTCATCAACGATGAGGATGTTGTTTTTCAAATTTGATACTTTTATAAGGGTACAAATGTATTATATGTATAATTAATTAAAAGGTATTTGACAAAGTATTTAGTTCACCCTAATAGCTATCGTCCCCGCTGTATGTCCGTTCTCAGATAGCTACTATGGATGACAAAATTTTTATTGTCAGGTTTATTGGCAATAAATTCATTGTCAACCATTGGGTTCTTATTGTTTTCCAATCCATATAGTCTTTTCCCAACGACGTAAATTTATCAGGATTTTTCAGCCAACAAATTGGCACGTAAATAGCTCTTATATAAATTGACGTTGTTTTTTCGTTTAATCTATTTAATCTGCCCGTTATGAAACGTATAAAATTTAAAAAAATCAGTTCAGAAATAAAACTTCAATCCCAAAAACTAGCACATATTGGGTTTAAACAAATATTTGACCGGCTCGACCAGCTTAATGTTAAAAAAGGGGTTGATAAAATGGGGTTGGATAAATTTATTGATCAGTGTGCATATCTTGCCGCAGGATCGGGCATTATTTCAGGCAGCGGCGGTGCGCTTACCGTTTTAGTAGGCATCCCCGTTGATTTTCTGAACCTTATAACACAGCAATTCAGGGTCACCATGGCTGTTTCTTATTACAACAAAGGCAGTTACGATGTAAAATACGACGAATTTATGTCGCTCGTAGCCACTTCGCTTAAAGTGGAGGCTGGTGTAGCGCTCACCAAAACAATGATGGAAGCTATAGCAGAAAAAATGCTGGTGATTTTAGGAACCAGAACGGCGGAAAGACTGGTGCCCATAGTCGGTGCTGTTATAGGCGGAGCAGCAAATTATATTTTTATCAAAAGGATGGCTGAATCAGTGAAGACAATGCATTTAGCAATTCAGCCTGTACCTTTTGAGATGTATTAATTCAAAAAAAGTATGTTTATTTAACAACCACGGCTGTCGCAGCTTTGTAAATTTTCAATTTGTCATAAGGGACCAGCAAATCCCGGTCGGGTTCAAACGCTTGTACAACGTGTGGTAATATCCTTTCGGTTGATAACATGATCCCTTTTTTTGTGAAAATATATTTCCCAAAAAGTTCCTGACTGTCCAGACTGTCAATAGTGGTTTTCAATTCATTAAAGTCATCAATATCCTCATCGGAATTGCCATCCTTGTCATTAAGGATCCGCTTTCTGACCGTACTTTTATAGCTGTCAAAAATCCATTTCAATCCATTCGCACTGATCTCTTTACTAATGGGGTACACCTCACCTGTTTTGATATTAAATGTCAGATATTTTTGATAATTGTCGGGATAAGCTGCCATCGTGTCGAAGTACAAAATTATGGATATGATATCATCGCTCTCAAAAGTAACCTCATAATTTAAACCGGTAATACCGCAGCCGCATGACTGATAATTTTTTACTACTGCCTGCAAGTCATCCCCATCGAAAATGTTTTTATCTGACAGTGCTATTTTTAGCCCCGGATATTGATCAGCCACTACCGGTATTCTTAGCGTATCCTTCTGTTTATCATAACTGAGTGATACAGTTTTGGTTGATATAATGCTTCTTTTTTGCGATGGCCTGATTTGCGCATAGCCGGGATAAACACCCGAACCCACAAGCATGATAGCAATTAAAACGCCTCGAAAATAGTTCATCTGTTAGCCGTAATCATATTCGTCAGCCTTACAAAATCCTCCACACTTAACCGCTCTGCCCTCAAATCGAGCATTGGCTCACCGGTCATCTTTTCCTTGTTGATCAGTGATGATAAGGCATTCCTTAAGGTTTTCCTCCGCTGGTTAAAACCTGCTTTTACCACCTGCCAGAAAAGTTTTTCATCGCAGCCTAATTGCTCTTTTTCATTCCTCGTTAACCTTATTACAGCCGACAACACTTTCGGCGGCGGATTAAAAACACCCGCTTTCACAGTAAACAGGTATTCAACCTTATAGTAAGCCTGCAAAAACACGCTAAGGATGCCATATTCTTTGCTGCCTGCTTTAGCGGCGCAACGCTCTGCCACTTCTTTTTGAAACATACCCACCACCTCGACTACCTGCTGCCTGTTATCAAGCACTTTAAAAAGAATCTGTGAAGATATGTTATACGGGAAATTGCCAATGATGGCCATCGGTCCTTTAAAAAATGCCTGAAAATCCATCTCCAAAAAATCGGCGTTAATAAGGCGACTGCCCAATTGCGGGTATTTTTTTTGAAGGTACTGGTACGACTCGGTATCAATATCGATCAGCGAAACCTCATACTCCGGTTTTTGCAGTAAAAAATCAGAAAGGACACCCATACCGGGGCCAACTTCCAGCACCTGGCTGTATTTATTTTCAGGGCGCAGGCTCTCTACGATTTTGGCAGCAATGTTTTTATCAGTAAGGAAATGTTGCCCCAAATGCTTTTTTGCTCTTACTAATGTCATTATTAATCAAATATTGGGGCAAATTATACATATTTGTGCTTTAATCATGAACTATAAGCTTAAAATCTTTTATTTGCATGATTGTGTGAACGTGAAAGGTAAAGGGTGAAAGGGTGAAAGGGTAAAGGTGAAGGGTGAAGGGTGAAAGGGCAAAGGCAGAAAAACCAATGACCCAATGACAAAAATCGGTGTAATCATCGTTGCAATCGGTGTAATCATAAATAAAAATCGGTGTAATCATTATCACATCGGTGAAATCATAATATAATATGAGCGAGAAAATAAAAATAGGGATAAGTATAGGTGATGTTAATGGTATCGGGTTAGAAATAATTATAAAAACTTTGGCGGATAGCCCCATTTATGATTATTGTATCCCTATAGTTTATGGCCATACCAAAGTGGCCTCATTTTACCGCCGCACAACAAATGTAGAAGATCTTAATTTTTTTGTGATCAACCACCCATCAGAAGTTACTGGCAAAAAGGATCATAAAAAACCCAATATGATCAATTGCTGGGAAGAGGATGTAAAAATTGAGCCGGGTGTGGTTAATCCCGCCGTGGGTAAATATTCTTTTATGTCGCTGGAGCGGGCAACAACTGACCTTATCAATGGCGATATAGACGCGCTTGTTACCGCGCCTATTAATAAAGATACCATACAAAGCGACCAGTTTAATTTCCCGGGCCATACCGAATATCTGCAGGAACGCGCGGGAGCAGGGGAATCATTGATGTTTTTGGTAAGCGATACACTAAGGGTAGGCGTTGTTACCGGGCATATCCCGCTGGCAAAAGTTGCAGAAAGCATTACTACCGAAAAAATACTGGCCAAGTTAAAACTGATGGATAGCAGCCTCCGTAATGATTTTTGGATCCGTAAACCACGGATTGCGGTACTGGGCTTAAACCCCCATGCAAGTGATAACGGCCTTATCGGCAACGAAGAACAAACAACTATTATCCCGGCCATTGAAGAAGCGCGGAATAATAACATCCTGGCCTTTGGCCCTTATGCAGCCGATGGTTTTTTTGCAAACGGCACGTATTTGCAGTTCGACGCCGTATTAGCCATGTACCACGACCAGGGGCTGATCCCTTTTAAACAGATTGCTTTTGAATCCGGGGTCAATTTTACCGCAGGTTTAAACTTTGTGCGTACATCGCCGGACCATGGCACTGCTTATGATATTGCCGGTAAAAACCTGGCTTCGGAGATCTCATTCCGTGAAGCTATATTTACGGCAATTCATATTGTTAAGCACCGCCGCGAAACAATGGAACTCAATGAAAACCCTTTGGTGTTTACCAAACTTAGCCGCGACAGGGATTAGTCGGGCCGGCAGATTTGTAAAAACACGGTTGAGAGGTAAAAAAATTGACCATGAAAAAGGTGCAACGATGCCCGCCGGGTATCTCACCGATGCAACCGGCACAGCAGCACCCTGCATCAACCCTGCCAATGGAACCATTAGCGCCGGACCTTATTTAAATAATATCACTATTGCCCGAAACAAGGGAGATATCTTTAGCATAACCGGCAAGGGATTATCTCCCAAAAATGGCTGGCTATTTATCCCGACGGCGACGAAGCCTGCTGTGATTTCAGACGCACAGGTTACTCTAAATTATTCCCTTTAGTGGTAAATAACAGCGACGTCGCCGTTTGGTGAAACAGCCTGGTATAACGGAGTAACAGATAACGGGGTATTCCAATCATCATCAGCGTAAACAAAGGTTGAGATAGGTTCGCCGTTTAAAAACTTCATAAATCTATCCAAACAAAAATAAACAATTGTACCTTTAAGCTATATGCTACCCTTACTTACTTCCGCCCAGATCCGCGAAGCTGACGCTTATACAATCGCCCATGAACCTATTGCCTCCATTGACCTGATGGAACGTGCATCGCATGCTTTTGCAGACTGGTTTATTAATCATTTCCCGGATCAAAACCAGGCAATAACGTTTTATTGCGGTACCGGCAATAATGGCGGCGATGGGCTGGCTGTTGCAAGAATATTGCAGAACTATCTATATAAAAATATAAATGTTAAAGTGGCCCGGTTTTCGGATAAATCGACCGCTGACTTTAATGCCAATCTTGAACGGCTAAAAAAAACGTCAATAAGCATAACAGAAATACACCCCGGAAGCGGCTTCCCTGTTGAAGAAGGCCAGGTTATCATCGACGCCTTACTGGGGACGGGTTTAAACAAACCGCTCCAAGGTGATTATAAAAGGCTGGTTGATCATTTAAACAGTTTGGATAAAACGGTTGTGGCAGTTGACGTACCAACCGGTTTTTTTGCCGATGGTGAGATGCCCCACGGTGCCGGAGTTTTAAAAGCCGACTATATGATCACTTTTCAGCAGTCCAAAATCAACTTTCTGCTGCCGGAGTCAGGCCCGTACATCAAATGCCGGGAAACGGTTAATATTGGCATTGATGAAAAATTTATCCAATCACTCAATTCACCGTACCTGGCAGTTGAAGAAAAAGACATAAGGCAAATGCTGAAACCGCGCCGCCGTTTCAGCAACAAAGGCTCTTACGGGCATACGCTGATTGTTGCCGGGCAGCCTGAAACTATGGGTGCAGCCTTGCTTTGTGCATCGGCTTGCGTTTATGCGGGGTCCGGATTAACAACGGCCTGCATACCACAAAGCGGGTTAATAGCCTTAAATAGTTATATGCCCGAAATTATGGCAATTGTCAGGCACGATGTGCAGTTACCCATAATTGAATGGGATAAATTCAGCGCGATAGGCATTGGTCCGGGGCTGGGGAAAGATGAACTGGCCGTGGAGCTGATAACAGATGTTTTTACCAATTATAAAAAGCCAATAGTTATTGATGCAGACGCGCTTAATTTGTTAGCTGTTCACAGGGAATTATGGCGGTCTGTTCCTGAAAACTCCATTTTGACCCCGCATAAGAAAGAGTTCGACCGGCTGTTCGGCGAACATGAAAACTGGTGGCAACGTATGCAAACCGGGATTCAAAAGGCTAAAGAACAGCAGCTATATATCGTTTTAAAAAACGATTACACTTTAATTATAACACCGCAGGGCAAAGTATATTTTAATACCACAGGCAACCCGGCAATGGCCAGTGGCGGCATGGGCGATGTGCTGACCGGTATATTAGCCTCTTTGCTGGCGCAAGGTTATTCACCTGAAGAGGCCTGTATCATCGGGACATATATCCATGGTAAAGCGGGCGATGAACTGGCCTTACCTGATAAGATGAATGTGGTACTGCCCGGACAGGTTGCTGCACAATTACCTTTTACCATGGGCAAATTAATGGCATAAAAAAAACGGTTGTAAGTATCGTACAACCGTCTCATAACTATTAACTGATCTTATAAAGAACAAAATACTCAATTAACAGACGCACCAAATATTGTTTTATTATAGGCTAAGCCGTAAAATAGCTTGTTTTTAATGTTAAATTATGTTAAAAACCAATTGGGGTATCAAATTTCAAACAGGTGTTTTTCTGCGTGGTATGATGATCGCACCAATGGCCCGCTTTCTACATACCTGAAACCCATTTCCAACCCAATTTGTTTGTAACGGGCAAACTGATCAGGATGTATCCAGTCAATCACCGGGTGATGGCTGCGGGTCGGCTGTAAATACTGTCCGAGGGTTAATATCTGCACCCCGGCGTTCAGCAAATCATCCATAGCTTCCAAAACATCTTCTTCAGTTTCACCCAGGCCCAGCATAATGCCCGATTTGGTACGCAGCCCCGCTTTTGCTATATGCTGTAAACATTCCAGGCTGCGGTCATATTTGGCCTGGATGCGCACTTCGCGTGTTAAGCGCCTTACCGTTTCCAGGTTATGGGAAACTACCTCGGGCCGGGTTTCCAGCACACGTTCAAGGTTTTCCCATACCCCTCTGAAATCGGGTAATAAAGTTTCCAGGGTAGTTACAGGGCTTTCCCTGCGGATGGCATTGATAGTTTCGGCCCAGATGATGGAGCCGCCATCTTTCAGGTCATCGCGGTCAACCGAAGTGATTACGCAGTGTTTTACCTGCATTAGTTTAACAGAGTTTGCTACGCGGTTGGGTTCATCGGCATCAACAGCCAATGGCCTGCCGGTGGCAACGGCACAAAATGAACAGGAGCGCGTGCAGATATTGCCTAATATCATAAAAGTGGCAGTACCGGCGCCCCAGCATTCGCCCATATTTGGGCAATTACCGCTTTCGCAAATGGTATGCAGTTTATGGGTATCCACCAAACTGCGCACCTGGGCGTACTCCTTCCCCACGGGAAGGCGCACCCGAAGCCAGTCGGGTTTGCGTTGTGGCTGGGTTGCAGGGATTACAGGCAATTCAATCATGGTGCAAAAGTAGGTGTTTTGTTGAGATTAGAGATAAGAGGTTAGAGATTAGTTGATTTTTTGACCGTAAGTCAGTAAAACCCGAAAGAAAAAGCCTGGTTTGGCTTGATGAGTAAATAGCCGCTTTCAAATCATTTTAAAATTGTAGCTTTGTTCTACTCTGCTAAAATCAGGATTAAAAAAGGTTTATTATGAAAGTAACTATCGAAATAGATAGTAAAAGCGAGATGGAAAAACTATCTGCTTTTTTCAAAGCATTTAAAATAAATAAGGTCAACGTCATTTCTAAAGATGACAATGTTCCTATCGTTAAAGGCGATAAAAAAATCGACCCTACGGCTTTGTTCGGTATTTGGGCAAACAAGCCGCGATCATTAGAAAATATCCGTAAAGACGCCTGGCAGAGGAAAACCGATATCGGGTAATGGTTTTTGTGAACTTTTTATTAATAAAAATGAATTAAGGCTTAATCAAATACTTTTTCATTACCCAACCAGTTTGAGGCAAATTGTCAATCGGGTTTATGTAGCTTACATAAATCCATTTGTGATAACTCTGCAAAACGATTATATTAAAATCAAGTGGGAGCGTTCCTAAAACCAAAGTCTTTCTTTTTGGCTTCAACATTACTTTACAAACTCTGTTTGTTGTTCTGTATTCTTTTTCTTCTTTGAGTTTAACTTCAATTGTTTGAAGAATTTTTCTTTCAAACTTTGCCAAATCTTCTTTTGTAGCAAGTTCGGGTTTTGGTTTTACAAAGTCATAAAGTGCCATTAGGTTTACTATAACTGAAAGAAACAACAAAGCATTTGTTGCAAATTTTTTGTTCCGTTTTAAGAAAGCAAGTATTGTTTCAATTAATTTTTCAAATCGTATGCTTTCTTCTTCTGTTAAAGCAATGTCGGTTGTAATGTTGTTTGTAATCTCAATTGCCTGTTTACTTATATTTGCAAAGTCATCTAATAAGCCCCACTGTTTCTGTGCTGCTGCAATTGTTGCCATCTGACCAGAAATTCCGTTCAAAGCAAACTGTAAATTATTCACTTGCGTAAACGCTGAATTGTGCAGTTTCAAAGCATCTGTAATGCTTCTTAGGTTTCCGAAAAGTTGTTCGTGTTGTTTGGCAATAGAATTAATTGCATCAAATGCGGTTGTCGGAATTTCAAATTTTGGCAATGAAGCAATTGCTTTAGCAATCGTATCAAGTCCTGATAAATGAATACGATTAAAAATTTCTTGCTGCTTGAAATTTTTTGCTATCTCGGTGAGCATATTTATTCCGCTTAGATTTTTTTCCCAAACTTCCTGCGATTTTGCTAACTCCGATAGTTGCGAAGCGAACCTAATTTGCTTAAAAATATTTTGGCCAAGCTGCATTGATTTTATTATGTCATCTAATCCAGCCATCATTCTTTCCCCTCTACAATTTTTATTTCATCTTCTGTCAATCCGTAAAGCTGATATACGATTTCATTTATCATGCTTTCGCAATAATCAATTTTTGATTGCTGTTGATTGATTTTAGTTTGCAATTTTGTTTCTGCTTTTTCTTCATTCAGTTTTAAAACCTGGTCAACGAGTTTTACGATTTTAATAATTAGTTCCTTTGAGTTTTGTTTGTCAATTTTTGGAAGTGGAAATAATCTGAAAACCTTTACTCCGATATCTACACCTATTCCTCTCTTTTTACCATTTTGATTGAACCAATAAGCTCCTGCTTTGGAATTCATAAGTGCCAATAGAAGTTTTAAATCATACTTTTTTGTTTTTTGAATAACAACTGTAAAAGAAAAACCACAATAAAATTTCTTATCATCATAAGTAAATTCAGGTTCAGCGAACATACCCCTACATATTAGTTTTGGGTCGTCAAAAAATCTTTGTTCTCTGGTTCTATGAATTCCGTAAGGAGCATTTGATGAAGTGATGAACTCTTTTAAACTGTTTAAGTGTTTTTTTATATTAGGATAAATCCCTTTTGCTATTTTCTCTCTTTCTGTTTTACCAGAATAAAGCAAATACTCGTTTTGAAAATTAATATTGTATCTTGATATGTGACTTGTATTAACATAAGGTTTGAAAAGTGCTATTTCTTCATCGTTGAAACCGAGAGTTTTTATTTCTTTTTCATTTAAAACAAATACTCCATCACCAACTTTAACATTTTTATTTTTTGACTTTGAATGTTGATTTTTTGCAATTTTATCTGTGGATTCTTGAACGCCAACAGATGTTTCAAAATGATTATCTAAAATATCACAATCAGCAAATAAGTCATCAGAAGAATTCAAATTTATCTTACTATTATCCGTGAACAAATCCTTATTCCTGATGATTTCTGTTTTGTATGTTTCAATATTTGAAGATGGGTTTCCTTTATTAATAGTTAATACCTTGCAGTTTTGATTTGAATCATGTCCTTTAATATAAATTGAAATATTATGTTTTCCACTAACATCTTCAAATACTTTGTAATTGTCAAAGTCAACAATAGTATCAATGATTAGCTCTGTAGATATGCGTTTAATTAATTTTGACGAACCATCACTTTTCATCCAATAGCTATTTGTTATAAAACCTAAATAACCATTACTTTTTAATATATCAATTCCTCTATGTACAAAGTAATACCAAAAGTCCATTTTGCCTTGGTGATAAAGTTTGCCAATTCGAGATTTTAGAATAGGTTCAAATATTTCCTTACTCCCTCTTTCTTTTAGATAAGGCGGATTTCCAATGACAACATCAAAGCCCTGCTGTTTGAAAATTTCTGGGAAAGTATTTTTCCAACTAAATGGTTTTATTTTCCTTTCATCACCAAAATCTAATTGAGCATCATAATAATCTGTATCGATTAAGCTGTTGCCATCTTTTATATTTTCATCAAGTGTAGGCAAAACCCTTTCGTGAAAGATTGATAATTGATGAGCTATTGAAGCCGAGGTTTCTCCTTCCATACATTTCAAAAGTAAACTCAACTTGGTTACTTCAACGGCGTTTACATCAATGTCGACCCCGAAAATATTGTTTATTAAAATACGTTTCTTTTCAGCTGTTGTTAGATTCCCTTCGGGGGTTAATGTATTGCCTTTAGTTCCCTTCGAAATTTTTCCATTCCCGGTGTAGTAGTTTTTATGAAAGTCCAGCAAATACTGATAAGCACCGATTAAAAAACTACCACTGCCACAAGCCGGATCAACTATTTTTATTTTGCTTATTTCTTTGGGCGTCTTTCCATCAACGAGTTTTCCGACTGTGTTTTTTACGATGTATTCAACTATGTATTGAGGTGTGTAGTAAACTCCGCCCGCTTTTCTAACTTGGGGTTTTTCCTCAATTTTTACATGATGTGCAGGAGTAATTCGGATTACTTTTCCAAGAAACTGCTCATAAGCATAACCTAAAATTTCAACTGATAAAACCGAGAACTCATAAGGGCTAACGGGGTAATACAGTTCGGTAATAATGGCTTTTATTGCCTTGTTGTCAACCTTTAAGTTTTTACTTATTTGGTCTTTCTTAAAATTAAATAATCCCGAATTATATTTGTCATCAGCTTCTTTGAAAATGCTGAAAAGGTTTTGATAATAGTCGCCTTGCTTTAAAGCAATTTTTAAGTTTCCATAAGGTTCTACGCTTCGGTCTTCGGCAATACGTAAGAAAATAATTCTGTCAATGGTTTGCTGAACAGCAAAATTTATTTCGTCTTCGTCAAGGTCTTTGTTATTCCAACTTATAGAAGTTGCAAGTTGGGTCCGCCAACTGTCAAGCGATTGCAAAAATTCTTTATCAACCGTCGCAGTTCCTTTTTTATTGGCTGTACCTATAATAAACTTGTCAAAACTGCCTTGTAAAACACGTTCTTTTGAGAACGTGTTCCAAATAAAATCGAACTCCTTTAAATAGTCTTTGTAAGTGATGTATTTTACTCGTGCTACCGAGGCTTTGTCCGTGGGGATTGGTTTTTTTGTGCAGTCGTAAATTGAAAACTCCTCAAAGTCTGTAATTATACTGATTGAAAGTTTTGCACTCCAACCGTATCTGCGAACTTGATAAGCCGCTACAATATCGTCCTTAACTACAACACTTGGCTTTTTCGCTTCCACAAAGAAAAGTCGTTTCCCGCCAACCAGTCGAAAGGAGTAGTCTGGTGCTTTGGTTGCACTTCCAACTTTTACTTTGTCCTCATGGATTACTTCTCGGTAAGCTTCAGCATATCCATTGTGGTTGTCAATGTCCCAACCCAATGCCTTGAAGAAGGGGTCAATGAAATCCCGTCTTGTTAATGTTTCGTTATACTCGGCTTTTTTGTAAGAGTCGAATTGTTCTGAAAACCTTTCTATAAGGGCTGCTATTTCATTGTATGCTTCTTCTTTTTGTGTCATCTAATGTCATTAGTATTGGAATCATCGGTAATTTACGAATATACGGTACGAAACAGCATAAAGAATCCACATTTTTTATTTGCATTTCTTTATATTTTCCCTCCCATCCCCCCTTTATCATCCCCATTCTTAAAAACATACCCACTGTTCAGCAAATAGGCGCCGTTGCTTACTACAACGTCGCCTATTTGATAAACCGCTCAGTACGGGGGCATAAACCTGGTTGCCTGTCCCTAAGCTGACCATCCGGGGGAAAAGCTGCCATCGGTATTTTTAATCCAAATCATAATGTCCTTTCCATTAATGTTTAACGCTGAAACAGGCACAGCCAAAGCTTTTTGCCGATCTGATATCAGCGGGACATAAGCAAGCACACCCGACCCGATTATCCCGTGCTTTTTTATTTAAACAGCTTTGTAAGGTCAATACTAAAACCGGGTAGCAATAACGAATTTAACTGTTCGTTATTTTGGGCTTTTTGATGGAGGTAGTAAATGCCGTCTTTCAAAGCATACAACTCGGCGCTTTGTTCTATCGGGTCAATTATAATATATTCTTTAACGCCGTACTTTTCATAGATATTTTTTTTTAGACGTAAGTCATAGTATGCGTTTGAAGGAGATAGTATTTCAACGACTAAATCAGGTGCGCCTTCTATACGTTCTTTAACAATCCGGGCCTTCCTTTCTGCAGTGACATAAAGAATATCAGGTTGCAAAACATTCCCTTCATCAAGTTTTACATCCATTGGAGCATACACCAAAAAACCATCGTCGATTTTATCACCTAAAAAATAAGAGATTGCACTAACAATTCTACGGGAAATTACCTGATGTAAAGGAATAGGTGACGGCGACATAACTAAATCATAATTAATTAATTGAAAAGGCGCACCTTCTTCCAGCATCATGTAATCATCAGCGGTGTATTTCTTTTTCTTTTCAACAGTAAGCATAAGTCAAATATAACTAATTTTGCGTCAAATGAAAAAAACACCTACCATTCTTGTTGTAAATGACGATGGCATCACCGCCCATGGAATTAAGGCGCTAATAGAGGTAATGCAGGAAATCGGCAGGGTTGTGGTTGTAGCGCCAGACAGCCCGCAGTCGGGCATGGGTCATGCCATCACTATTGGTAAACCTTTACGGCTGGATAAAGTTGATATTTACGAAGGTGTTGAAATGTACCGTTGCTCGGGCACGCCCGTTGATTGTGTGAAACTGGCCGTAAATAAAGTTTTAAAGGGCAATAAGCCCGACCTTTGTGTTTCAGGCATCAATCATGGTTTAAATAATTCTATTAACGTTTTGTACTCGGGCACCATGTCTGCCGCAGTTGAAGGCGCGATTGAAAGCATCCCCTCCATCGGGTTTTCGCTGGATGATTATACTTTACAGGCCGATTTCAGCCATTGCTTAAAATATGTAAAGGAGATAGCCCTGCAGGTTCTAAAAAACGGACTGCCTGCCGGAACCTTGCTTAATGTAAATTTTCCGAATACGCCGCATATAAAAGGCGTAAAAATATGCAGGCAGGCCAATGCCAAATGGGCCGAAGAATTTGACGAACGGATTGACCCGCATGAACGCCCTTACTATTGGTTAACCGGTGTATTTCAGTTAAATGATGGCGGTGAAGATACCGACGTATGGGCGCTGGAGCATGATTTTGCCTCGGTAGTGCCGGTACAGTTTGATATGACGGCGCATCATGCCATACCTGCATTGCACGGGTGGAAGTTTGAGGTATGATATTTTAAGTACATTGCAAACAAAAGACCACTTCCCAAAAAAATGCTGAAAAAAAATAATTTGCTCTTTGGTG
This sequence comes from Mucilaginibacter sp. UBA5151, assembly GCA_002413785.1. Lineage (GTDB taxonomy): Bacteria > Bacteroidota > Bacteroidia > Sphingobacteriales > Sphingobacteriaceae > Mucilaginibacter. Next base: position 15,667 of record DHXR01000003.1, on the reverse strand, counting down.
TTTTAGCTGCATTAATATTCCCGACCATCGCCTGGCTAATAGCCGGTTTATTAGCAAACAACGTTTATTTAATCAATAAGCCTGCGATGCCATATTTTGTTGCAATTGCTTTAAACCTGGTTTTAATAAGGATTAGTTTTACTAAGGGCGCCGACAAAACTGCAAGAGGGACAATGCTGACTACCTTTGCAGTGATGGTGTTGGTATTTATTTTAAAAACCCACCCGATAAGATGAAATACTATCTGATAGCCGGCGAAGCTTCGGGCGACCTGCATGGAGCTAATTTAATGAAAGCTTTAAAAGCCCGCGATCCGCAGGCAGAGTTCCGTTTTTTTGGCGGCGACCTGATGCAGGCCGAAGGCGGCGTCCCGGTTAAGCATATTGCCGATATGGCCTTTATGGGCTTTTTTGAGGTGGCCGCTAACTTAAACACCATCCTGAAAAACCTTAAATTTTGCAAAGAAGATATAGCGGCATGGCAGCCGGATGTTTTGGTACTTATAGATTTTCCCGGCTTTAATTTAAAGATAGCCGAATTTGCCAAAAAGAAGGGTCTGCTGGTTTGCTTTTATATTTCGCCAAAAGTTTGGGCCTGGAACCAAAAGCGGGTGCTCAAAATAAAACGTATTGTCGATCACCTGTTTTGTATTCTTCCTTTCGAGGTTGATTTTTACAAAAAATGGGGGATGGAGGTTGATTACGTGGGCAACCCCTTGCTTGACGCCGTTGCTGCGTTTAAGCCCGATGCGGATTTTTTAAGCAACAATCAGTTATCCGGTAAAAAGATAATCGCTTTATTACCCGGGAGCCGGAAACAGGAGATCAGCCGTTTGCTGCCGGAAATGATCAGTGTCAGCGAGAAATTTCCCGACTATCAGTTTATCATAGCCGGAGCGCCATCCTTTAAAAGGGAATATTATGAGCAGTTTTTTAAGGATAACAGCCTCCCTGTTGTATTTAACGCTACTTACGACCTGCTAAGTAATGCGGAAGCTGCGATAGTAGCATCGGGGACGGCGGTGCTCGAAACCGCTTTGTTTAATGTGCCGGAGGTATTGGTTTATAAAGGGCACCCGGTATCTATAGGCATTGCAAGGGCCGTAGTAAAAATAAGGTTCATCGGGCTGGTTAACCTGATTATGGATAGTGCAGTTATAAAGGAACTGATACAGGATGATTGCTCCCCTCAAAATATAAGGGCGGAGCTGGATAACATCCTCAACAATAAAAGCTACCGCAAAGAAATGCTGGATAACTATGATAAGCTTGATGTAAAAATGGGCAAGCCCGGCGCTTCGGCAAAAACTGCGGAACTTATTATAAAATATACCTCCAAAAAATAAAGCCCACCAGTTTCCCGGAAAGCTTTGTGGTTTTCATAGATATTGCAGGGTAGATATATGATGGTCAGGCTATTGACAACGTTGGTTGTATGACGGCCTGTTTGTTGTGTGCTAAAAACTGATTTTTAATCATAAACAACTTTAAATCTTCCGTTATTAAAGTTTTCAATTCCTTATCAAAACGGTCTAATAATTTGCTTGCTGCGGGTTGGTTATAAGTTTTCATAGCTCTTTTTAGTTTGTTCGTTGCCGGGTAGTATTCCAAATCAGTGCCAAAGTTTTGGTGTGACGTATCTCCCCCTGTCTTTATGTTCGTTTTTTATTTTTGGATGGATGTAAGCGGGTGCAAAAAACTAATTGAGGAGGTAAATATTGGCTTGATTTTACTTCTTACTGTATAAAATTGTAGTCATCATTGTATAGCCACTTGTTTATTTACGGGTTTGGGATGATTGGCAAAATGTATAATAAGCGTTATTACCGATAGCGTAGTACCAATGGCGCACACGCCGTTCCATTGATAATTTTTCCAGAGCTGCGTGGCGAAAAATGTCCCGGCTGAACCACCTAAAAAATAAGCGACCATATAAATAGTATTGATGCGGTTACGCGCTTCGGGTTTCATTGCAAAAATAATTGACTGGTTCGAAATATGGGTAGCCTGTACGCCCATATCCAAAATGATAACGCCTATCACCAATCCCACAATACTATGCCCCGAAAAATAGAAAATAACAAAGGACATCAGGATCAATAATAAAGTAAAGCCGGACAATTTATAAGCGTCCATTTTATCGCTTAACCTGCCCATCAGGCCTGCCGCGATGGCCCCAAAAGCGCCAACCAGGCCAAATTCACCGGCTACATCACTCCCCAGGTTAAAGTTTTGTTTTAATAAAAATACAATGGTGGTCCAAAATGCACTGAAACAGGCAAAACACAAAGCTCCTCTTAAAGCGGCCAACCGCAGTTTTGGCTCATGCTTTACCAGGTCTATGAGTGATGCCATTAATTGCCTGTACCCATCTTTATGATCCGGTTCCACCTCAGGTAAGAACAAGCCGATCAGTCCCCAGATCACAAGCATTATCCCGCCCGCAATAAAAAACACCGCCCTCCATCCCAAATATTCGCTGATCACCCCGCTAAACGTACGCGACAGCAGTATGCCAATTAGTAAGCCGCTCATTACAACGCCAATCTTTTTACCCCTTTCTGATGGTTTGGCCAAATGTGCGGCCATGGGTACCAGCAATTGCGGGATCATTGACGAGGCCCCTAAAAGAAAGCTGGCAAATATTAACAGGTTTATGCTTTGTGACAGGGCCGTTAAAAGCAATGACAAAACGATAAAGGCGAAAATCACCATCATCATCCGTTTACGTTTGAGCATATCGGCAAGGGGTGCAAGGAAGAACATACCTGCCGCATAGCCCAATTGTGTCAGCATTGATACCTGGCCTGCTTTTGCTTTGCTTGTATGAAAGGTGCGGGCAATCTCTTCCAGCAGGGGTTGGTTGTAATAAAGGTTAGCCACAATTAAACCGGTGGCAATGGTCATTATCCACAGGGTTAATGGTGTAAGTTCGGGGTGTTTTCTGGCGGCGGATACGGCAGTCATAAATTAATGCAAATTTGTCCGCAAAAGTGTTAAAGCATTTTTTAAATGATGTTTGAATTAAGCAATATTTTTCTTTGGCTCATTAAGTTTTTGATGCAGTTCCCTGTAATTACGCAGATTGCCTTCTGGTTTTATGCATTTTCTTTGGGAAGATGATTAGGTGGAACCAAAAATTCACCCTGGAATTCCAAAAAGACTATTTAACAGTTAAATGATTTTTCAGAGAATGAATGTATATTTTTTAAAAACGAACAAAAAAATTGACTTTTTATCCCAAAATAGAATAAAAAAAACGTAAAAACATGGTTTTTGATTGATATTTTTTATTTTAAACGCCTTATTCAGTAGTTTTTTAAGCCAAATCGACTTGAATCTCATTATTGATTCAAAAAATCACAAAAAAGATAAATATTTTTTAATCAAAACACATGATTTTGCTACTGCTTAAAAAAATTTAAAAATTTAACATATTCTTAATAAAATGTTTGTATTTTTGAGAATCAAATAGGAACAAATAGGTTTTTTACATAAAAATTACAAAAAAAATGATGTTACTATTAAATGTTAGTGTTACATTTATACCGTAATACAGATTAAAAAGTCTTCTCATAATTTAGGTTTATAATTGGTTAGTAAAGGCCCCTGCCCATCAGGGGCTTTACTTATTTTAGGGGTTTTGGGGCAGGCCAAAAAAACCGGCACAAATAAAAATTCCGGCAAATAAATAAAAAAGCCACTCACACATCCATGCTAATTCAAAAATCACACCCCGGAAGTTCCGAAATTCCTTATCTTCATGCAACGTTGTAAAAACGTGGGCTACCATAACGAACACCATGATATTATGAACATCCCCGGCTGGTTTTTACCCCGCTATTATAAAATTACCAGGGAGTTTTATGAACATCTGGATTCAACCAGTTTGTGGACAAAGATGTTTTATGATTTTATTACAAAACGTCAGCTCGACGCCGATGAAATGATACGTGAGCCGGATTTTGTTTGAAAAAGCTTGGGGGATAGTTTTCCATGCCGTTAAACCGGCTGCACGCCCGCCGCAGCGGCGGACAGAGACCCCCGCTCCCTAAAAAGCTACCGGACCCTGGTTACTCCCAAATGGGAATTTATTAACCCTGCCATGGACATAATCATGGTGGGCGTGGTCGCGGTACATTTTTTGGTTAAACGCGTGAAGCGGCAGCAATTCGGATTTATTGGTTTCAGTCTTATCAGGCTGATTAACTGTAGTAGTTGTTTTCTTCATGATAATATCTCCTGATTTTATTATTTTTTTAATTGCTTATACTAAGTTAAACATAAAGGCGCTCATTTACAATAGATTTGAAGATTTTTTTTTAAACTGGCAGGGGGTAATTTGTGATAGGTCATTTAGCGTGGTACAGGCACGCTGACCGGGGACCTTTCAATCTGTCAGTACCGATGATTGTGCCTGAACTTTCTTTACTAAACCTGATTTTTATTTAGATTAGGACAAAAAAGGATTGGGTCCTGGTCATCTTAAAAAACACATCTGTATGGATAATCACTTCAATAATAAAGTTGCCTGGATAACAGGCGCGTCTTCGGGCATTGGCGAGGCTTTGGCGTATGAACTTTCGGTCGCCGGGGCGAGGCTGATATTGTCGGGCCGGAGAATGGAGGAACTGGAGCGGGTAAAACAAGCCTGCACCGATCCCGCACAGGTACAGTTGCTGCAACTTGATCTGGCAGACGCGCCTTCGCTGGAAGATAAGGCAGCGGCGGCTGTGAGTTGCTTTGGTCATATAGATATTATGGTGCATAATGGCGGCGTTACCCAGCGGTCGCTGGTGATTGAAACCGGTATGGAGGTACACAGGCGCTTAATGGAAGTTGACTACTTTAGCTATGTGGCACTCACCCGGGCGCTGCTGCCGCATTTCGTTGGGCGAAAGGGTGGACATTTTGTTATTACCAGTAGTGTGATGGGCAAAATAGGTACGCCCATGCGGTCGGCTTATGCTGCCGCCAAACATGCCCTGCACGGCTTTTTCGACTGCCTCCGGGCCGAGGTAGCGGTCGACAATATTAAGGTAACCCTGCTTACGCCTGGTTATATCCGCACCAATATTTCCTTATATGCGCTTACCAATAAAGCTTATGGTTTGGCAAAGCCTTCGGAAAACATAACCAACGGCCTCCCGGCAGACCGTGCCGCCAGACAGATCATGAAAGCTATTAAAAGAGGTGCATTTGAACCCTATATCGGCAGGTTCGGCGGCGAAAGGATAGGGCTTTGGCTCAACCGCCTGGCGCCGGGTCTGCTTATCAGGATAGCGCCAAAGCTGGCGCCGAAATAGGGCGAATAACCTATCCCTTTAATAACACACCCCCGCCCCTCTCAAGAGGGGAACCCGTCGCGCAAGCCCTTTTTCAAAGCGGCGGCCCGTGCGATTCCCCTCTTGAGAGGGGTGGAGGGGTGTGTTTTTCCGGCGTGCCGTCAGCAAATATCCCTTTTAGAAACACACCCCCGCCCCTCTCAAGAGGGGAACCCGGCGCACAAGCCTTTTTTTAAGCAGAGGCCCCGTGCGATTCCCCTCTTGAGAGGGGTGGAGGGGTGTGTTTTTCCGACGTGCCGTCAATAAATAGTTCGGGATTTCGCTCAAAAACATGCTGTTCAATTGCTCGCAAAACATTTTGCATGTCTTTTCTTACCTCATTTTCAGTAAAACGGAGAACGGTCAAACCATACTTTCCCAGTTGCTTGTCCCGTAATATATCCTTGCCGTATTGCTCTTCCCAATTATGATACTGGCCGTCAATTTCGATAACCAGTTCCAATTCATAACAATAAAGATCAACAATATAATTCAGCAACGGCTTTTGCCGGTGAAAATCAAAACCAAATAACTGTTTATTCTTTAATTCATTCCAAAGCAAAACTTCACCTAATGTACTGTCGTTTCTTAGCTTCCGCGCCAATTCCTTAAGATTTGAGTTGTATGGGATTATTTTACGGCGCATAAAAGTTTGTTAAAGTTGATAAAGTGAAAATAACAAATTTCTCACAAATAGTTAATCATCTATCCCTTTATTAACACACCCCCGCCCCTCTCAAGAGGGGAACCCGGCGCACAAGCCTTTTTTTAAGCAGGGGCCCCGTGCGATTCCCCTCTTGAGAGGGGTGGAGGGGTGTGTTTTTCCGGCGTGTCGTCAGCAAATATCCCTTTTAGAAACACACCCCTGCCCCTCTCAAGAGGGGAACCCGACGCACAAGCCCTTTTTCAAAGCGGCGGCCCCGTGCGATTCCCCTCTTGAGGGAGGATGGTTTCAACCATTGTAATTTTTCCCATTAACAAAATGGGCATCCCGTTGTTGTAAAATATAGAGCCGCCGGGCAAGGTAGCTTAAAAGCATTTAAGCAAGCAAATAATGGCAGCTAAATTTTTAACGCGTAAGTGGGCTATCACAGCAATTGTAGTTTCGGGCGTGGTTGCTGTAATTTTAATTCCTCTTATATTCATCAATAGTTATTTAACCCCTAAACTTTCTGAAAAGCTAAAAAGTACAGTTTTAAAAAGTTCCGGAGGCTTATACCGGATAAATTTCAACAGGGCCGACTTACATGTATTGCGGGGTAAGGTTACACTTTATGATGTTACGTTGATACCCGATACGGCTATATATCACCAATTGGAGCGCCGGGGTGCCGCACCTGCTGAATTATACGAGCTAAAGGTGAAACAATTGTTGATCACCGGTGCACATCCGTTTAAATTATACTTTCACAAGCAGTTGGATATTGGACAAATCACCTTAGATGAACCGCAGCTATCCGTCAGCAAATATGGAAACGGGCCTCCCGATACAGTTAAAAAACCCGATAGCACGCTTTATCAAAAGATCTCCAAAAGCCTCAAATTCATCCATGTTGGCAGTATTAACTTAAATAACATTCATCTTACTTATAAAGATTGTACAGGTGTAAAGCCGGAGGTTTTGGCGCTGAAAGAGATGAACCTAAAAGCAATCGACCTGCTGATCGATTCGGCCACGCAAGCTGATAATACGCGGTCATTATTTTGCAGGGACATCGTCACCGATCTTTACCACTTTAAATGGGCAACAGCAGATGGGCTGTATAAATTCGGGGTAAAATCAATTCATTTCTCCGCCCTTAATTCGCGGCTCTCCATTTACGGCATCGAAATGAAACCCGTAGCGGCCACAATCTTCTTCGCATACGCTAAAAAAAAGTGGGACCGCTATACGCTGCATTTGAATTCGGTGGTGCTGAATAATTTCGATTTTCAGAGCTTCCGCAAAAAGCAGGAGCTGAACATTGCGCACCTGGTTATTGAAAAAGGATTATTTGAGGTGTACGACAATCCTAATGGCGGGCCTAAAAAAACGGAAAGGATAGTCACCTATCCCAATTGGGTGCTGCGCAATTTAAAAGCCCGCCTGAATGTCGATACGCTCGACGTTAGCCATATCGATGTAATATATAAAGCGCAAAATAAAAAATCAACGGAAGCCGGCGCCGTCCTGTTCGGCAATACAACGGGCCGTTTTCTCCACATTACCAATAAGCAGGAGGTCATCAAACAGCATGGTAAAAGCACGGTTAAACTAAGCACTTACCTGATGGGAAAAGGAAAGATGGACCTGGCCTTTGCGTTTAATTTAAGCGGTAATTACGACTACAACTACAGCGGCCACCTCGGACCCATTGATTTGCCGGCAGGCAATTCCGTTGTTATGCCATTGGGCCTGGTGAAGTTTGTATCCGGCGACGTTAAAAGCCTCGATTTTAATATCCACAGCACGAAAAAAACATCCACCGGGAAGGTCTCCCTTTTATATAACAACATGAAAGTGACCCTGCTGCGGCACGACCCGCAGAAAGGCTATACTAAAAAGCCGCTGATTAGCCTGATTGCCAATTTAATTGTGCTCAAAAGTAATAACCCTGATGACCCCGGCGCAACAGCAAGACGGGCCGATGTGGCATACGTACGACCACCCGAAGTATCGTTTTTTGGAAGCATTTGGGCTACTTTATTTAGCGGTATTAAGTCTTGCGCGGGATTAGGGACAGCGCAGAAACAAGCATCCGATGCAGCCACCACCGAAAAGGAACAGGCCAAAGGCATGAAAAAAGCCGAAAGAAAAGCGAAAAGGGAGGAAAAGAAGATTAAGAGGCAACAGCGGCAAGATGAAAAGAAGAATGAATAGGGTTTATCCGGCTGCTTTTTTGGGTTGTAAATTGTGCTTATTAATAGTCGCCAGGGCTGGAGGGAGGTTGGGGATTTTCGTCACACCTGACATTGAAGCGGTTTTGAAGACTACGTGCATAGTTTGTCCGTAGAAATCGGACAGCGCAGTGTTTGCATATCCAATTACTTTCATGCTTCAAAATAGGTCAAACAGTATTACCGACAGTATTCAATTTCTCTTTGGTTAAACAAATTAAATAAAAAACAATATTGCAATGGCTATGTTACTTAATGATATATACTAATATACATCCACTAATAAACATCGTTATGAAAAAGATCATTTTATTATTATTTATAGCTGGCATGGTTTGGACAGTCCAAACTGCACAGGCCCAAACTCAGGACACGACAAAAAACAGTATCGAAGTTAAAAAGAAGGTTAGAAAAGGCGCTCACGGGCGTACAATAACCAAAATTAAGATGACAGGCAAAGGGACTCCTGATGCTATTAACGGCGCTGCTGATGATGCCGTAACGGGTCATGCAAAGCCGGTTGTGATAAACACACCGGCGCCGGTACAACCTCAACCAACGGTAGTTGTGGTACATGATACCGTACGCACGCCGATACCTGTGCCTGTGTATATACCTGCTCCGGAACCCAAAACAACCGAGGTAACTACTACCACTACCGAAACCAAACCAGATGTTACCACGAGTGTAAATACGCACCATGCTACGCATACTTCAACAGCTTACCACAAGCCGGTGCATACTTACCACAGAACTTACAAAAAAACAGCGGCTACAAAGCCAGCGACAAAAACCACTACCACCACTACAGTTAAGAAAACTGAATAAAGGTGCGGCCAGGCGTAAAAATAACCTACGCTTTTGCAAGCCCATACAGCGGGACTATCATCATTGATAGTCCCGCTTTTTTATAACGTCATGCCTTTTCGTCCCCGATCTTAATTCTTAGCTCTTGACTCTTGGCTCCCGCCCTGCTGAGCCTTTCGCTTGACTATAAATAAATTGAGCATCTTCGCACCACTATCATACAACGATGTCTCCTGCGCAACCCAAGCGGAGAGAGGTTAGGGCATGACTGAAATTGAAGCGGCAGGCAAAGACTACTGGCGTAGCTGATTCGTAGATGGAATTTACGGGCGGCGCTGGAAGTAAAAAATATTTTTACAGAATTTCTTTATTTATAAAAATAATGTGTATCATTGTGCCATGAAAACAACAACAATACAATGCTTTATACCCCAACTGATTTATCAGAGAGGATAGGCTATGTATTGACTTAAAATAAACGAAATACTTGAATCCTCTTAGATAACTCTAAGGGGATTTTTTGTTTTAGGCAGATTTTTCAGGGTAGTATATCAATTGGTCAGATTACTCCGTTTGGAACGGAGAGGCTCCCGGTTCGAGTCCGGGTTACCCTACATGGAAATATAGCTCAATGGTCAGAGCAGCACCCTTATACGGTGTCGGTTAAAGGTTCAAGTCCTTTTATTTCCACTTATTAAATATTTGATTTACAGGGAGAATTAGCAAACATGGTGTATGTGCCGGACTGAAAATCCGGAAATCCGGGATCGTTACCCGGGTTCTCCACTATATAAGGTCAGTTGCCCGAGTGGTTTAAGGGAGTCCTCTGCAAAAGGAATGTTCACAAGTTCAACTCTTGTACTGACCTCGATATTTTCCTGTGGTGCAACGGTAGCACGTCTGATTTTGGTTCAGAAAATCGTGGTTCGAACTTTCTCTTGAGCGGGTAGTGCCTGGGCTGTGTGAGCGAAAAATCCATGCAGGAAAACTGATGATTTGGAAGTAGCGATTGTTACTTTTTGATTGGTTTTTTGGTTTTAGCCTGGCGGTATTTGGGTAGGGTGAGGTATGTTTTGTAGTAAAGATATTTCTTTATATGGTTGTGGTGTTGATCCGGTAGATGTAGATTATGTGCATAGTTCATCCGTAGATGGAATCTACGGAGTGCGGGGCAGCGAAGAATGACGGTGGTAGCATGTTCTGGTGCAATCTATTGACAAATAGCCATTTAGGTCATTAACACTCTTTATCGTTTTCTATAAGATGGCACTTTGTTACCTTAAAGCCATGTTTAATCAAAATACAACGAGTTACACCCGTGCGTTCTCTTATGAGAACTTCATGAGACGGGCGTTCCAGCAAGGCAGGGACAACTCAAAAGGCATCGACAGTTCTGTGTTTGAATTACTTGATCACATTACTAAAGGGTATTATGGCACAAAAAAAGATTACCCAAAACAAATGGCAAAAGTAAAAAACTATCTTTCAAAAGGTATTGCTAGAGTGTTGCTTTGGGACTTGAATGCAAACGAGCGAAACTGTGTTTTAAATCAGGCCCAGATTATTAGGCAAACAAACGATGAAATTACAATTTATCATGCGCTCAATGAGTTGCTGGAAGCAACACAGCGGTTAATCGATAATTAATCTGCGAATTTGCAGAGGGGCTCAATCTGAGTCCCTCTTTGTTGTTTAGTCCATTCTTGCACGAGCGAAGCTTGCGTCAGCTCATAATCCGTATATCGGGGACTTGTGTTGACCTGCTATGCATTCGGAAAGTAATACAAGACTAAATACATACCTAACTCTTAAAAAAATCAGTCTATTAAGAAATATAAATAGTTATTTCATTTTTTTTGATACCTTAGAACACTTCATTAAAATCCAGAAAACCTAGATATGAATTCACAAATAGATCCCCAAACAGGTTTCGACCATTTTTACCTAAGTGCTATTGATGTAATTATAATTAATGCCAATAAAAAAGGCGCTGTATCTGATCCATTAAAAGCACAAAGACTTTTATTAGATTTCGAAAGAAAAATTCTTCTGTCTATATATGGGGATATAATAAACGGAGATGCGATTAATTCTATTTTCGATGAAGCAATTGTTAATTCCGATAAACGATTTATTGCAATTTGTCTACTGAGACTATGGAGTTCCAATGAGCGCATTTTTGACCATGATAGGTCTTATATGCACAAAGTAATAAAAATGTTTGATGTCATTTTTGACAACAGTTTATACAAAATAAAAGCTCTGAGTATTAAAACTAGCGATCAGAATTTCGAGAAAATCAATAAATTAAAAGACTTTATTAAGGTACAAGAAGAAAAATTCGTAGAAATACAAAATTACAATTTGGATTCCATTGGCTCAATCGAAGGTTTTAAAAAACTGTTTTTAAGTATTTTAAGGGGGTCGGAACTTAAAACTATTATACCATATTTTCTGCCAAAAGATATAAGTTCTAGTATTGACAACATTTTTAATAAAATAAAAGATTATACATCGGCGACGCCTGATGATAAAATAAATTGTTTCTCACTTTTGATACAAGATTTAGATCGCGTAACCGATGCTGACAATTTTCAAAGCACATATTACTACAAGATTTTAATTGTTGATGTTTTTGATAAAATAAAAAATATAGTAAACAAAGACTTTTACAATTCTCCCTTTAGTAAGCCAGCAGACCTAAATATTATACCGATTAATAAAAAATATCCATTTTCTCAAACCGAATACGAATTTAAATTAGGTTTAATATTATCTAATTCTGGTAAAGGACATGCGTTTGATATTCAAATTACTGTAGAAGATATTTCAGGCCATGCTCAAATAGAGCTCGATAAATACATTGGACATATAAAATTTGAAGATCATTTAGTTGAATTTAAATGTAAAATGCAAACACCCGCCAAAGATATGCTGATTTTGGTGCAAGTTAGTTGGGCGAATTTTGACAGGAACCAACAATTGTTAAAATGTGATTTTTTACTTGATGGTCAAAGAGATGATATTAACTGGAATCAATTGAAATATACTGACTTCTATTCAACTGAAGCTGTAGAATCCGAAGACGAACTAGTTGGAAGAAGAGAAATTTTAACGTCCTTAATAACTAGAATTGAAGGAAAAAGAGTTAGTTCCTCTTTTATATATGGGCAGCGAAGAGTGGGGAAAAGTTCTATTGTAAAGACATTAAAAACAGAATTGGAAAAATCAGCTCCCACTGAAAATATCGTGTTCTATCAAGAAACAGGAGATTATATAGATCCAAACCCTAACACAACAATAAATCAATTGGCAACCAACATATGTAATTATATAAAAAATTTTGACAATCGCTTAACTCACGTTCCAATTCCAGAATTTCGAGGTGCATTAAGCCCTATATCTGGCTATCTTGAACAGGTCTCAAGAATTCTTCCAACAAGTCGAATACTTATCATTCTTGATGAGTTTGATAAAATCCCCGTTGAATTATATAGAAAAGGAGAAATCGGAGATTCATTTTTTGACACTATTCGCGCAATTAGTAATAAAGGGCCTTATGGTTTTTTGTTAGTTGGAGGAGAGAGAATGGAGTACATTATGAGAGATCAAAGTCAGGAGATGAATAAATTCAAGTCGATAAGGGTTGACTATTTTGATAGGAAAACGCACTGGACTGATTTTATGGAATTGATTATTAAGCCAATTCATAGAAATTTCGAAGTAACAGAGGAAGCCATTAATCATTTGTATGAATTCACGGCTGGTAATCCATTCTTTACAAAAGTTGTATGTGAAGAATTATTAGGTCTTATGATTGCCCGAAAAGACAATCATATCACGAAAATGGATATGGAAGAAGCTAAAATAAAAGCAGTCGATAATGCTGGCGAACAAATTTTCGCTCATTTTTGGAAGGATGGAATACGAGACTTCATAGTAAATGAAGAAGAAGTTTCACTTAACAGGCGAAAATTATTAATCGCATTGACGATAGTATCTATTTTAGGTAAAGAACTTACAAATATTAACGTCATTGATCAGTGTGTGAAAATGTCTTTGCAAGAATCAGTCGCAATAGCAACGCTAAAAGAGTTTATAGACAGGGATGTGCTCATAGACGACTGTGGTAAAATAGATTTTAAGGTTATTTTTTTTAAGGATTGGTTGTTAGCGGGGGGGAATGAAAAACTTCGTACCACTTTGGTAGAAAGTGATCGATTGGATCAAGAACTGATGAGCAATAAATTGGCGGAAGTTAAAGCTGAGGAACTTGTAGCGTTAACCAAAGATTGGGTTCCTTACAGGGGACAAGAAATAACTACTGATAAAATTAGAATTTGGCTCGAACAATTTGGCGAAAATAAAAATCAAAGACTAATGTTTAAAATATTACAAAACATACACTTTTACACAGATTTTGAAATAAAAACCAAAATGAGCCAACTTTTCAATCTTGTCAAAAAGAGTTTTGTAGAAGCTGGAACTATAAGGACAATAGTAGGTAGAGAATTTAAGAGAAAAGATATAATTGTAAGCTATCTTGAAGATACACCTGCGAAAAGCGGATCAGAATATGCCAAGCTTTTCGCTGATGAAAACAATATTTTTTTTAAAAATATCGTTGCTCCCGACAAATTAGATAGATATCTAGACACTAATAAAAATATTAACGCCGTGCTTTTCATTGATGATTTTATAGGGAGCGGTAGTTCAGCTTTAGATAATATTATCCGTTTAGCGGAAACCTACCCAAGAGTATTCCTTAATGGTGAATTGAGTTTTCATTATGGTGTTGTTTGTGGTTTTCAGGAGGCCAAACATAAAATTCTTCAACGAATGAAGCGCTTGAAAATTAATTTATCAATTCACATGTGCGATATTTTAGATGAATCCGATAAAATTTTTGATGATTCGTCAAAATTATTTACTGCACCGAGCGAAAGGTATGCTGCAAAAGCAATATGTTATTATCGCGGGGCAATTTTAGAGAAGAATTATCCGCTTGGATACAGTAATAGTCAGTCATTAATCGTTTTTCCAAAAACAATCCCAAATAACTCCCTACCAATATTATGGTCGGAAAATAAAGATTGGAAAGCATTATTCCCTAGGCCGTTATAAATCTGATGCCCTACCACTACCCGTCCTGGAATACTTCCAACAATAAAGGAAAATTTGTTGCTTTGGATGGTGACATAATTTAAGATTTACTAATATCTATATTTAATTTAACAAAACTCTTCTGCGGAATGAACGGGATTTTTCGCACCCGCCGTCCAGGCACTTTCCTGCTCAAGAGATAGTTCGAACCCGCAACCACATGCCCGACAAGCACAAATGCTACCATTGAACTACCACTCCTTTTTAATAATTTGTCATCCTGAGGTACCCGAAACGTATGGGCGAAGGCCTTTACGCGCGCAGTATTATCTTTCCAATTTTTCAAGCATTATCCCGCTGATTTAGCCGGCCCTTCATATAAACAAGAAACCGGTTGGGGCTATAATACCGGCTGTTTTTTTCGGCATTGCTGATGACGGATTTCAAATAGCCGGCAGAATAATGTTTTACCGCGATTGTAAATAACTCTGGAAAGCAAGCGGAAGCATTTTGGGCGTTTGTGTATACATAATCATCTGACTTGCGGACAATCGCTTCTAACAGTTTGTCTTTTTCAGCAAGCGCCATTGGTTCAAAATATTGTAAAATAAGCGCAAAGGGTGTATGTGCATCAATATACCCGATCATTTTCGTATAGCCTTTTTCGTAATTCATTAGTTTGAAACAAAATTCTATTGCCTGGCTGTTACTGTTTCCTGATGCATTGCGTGCCCTTGCTAAAATTTTGGTGCGCCATTTTTTTCTTTCTTCTTCAGACAGCGTGTTAATAATAAAAAGATAGTCATCAAACTCAAATGTATAGGGGAAAAGTACCGACAATACTTTTGCCAGATTTTCATCATCCTTTTCAATAACATATATCTCTTTTAAACTTTTTAAATAAGGAACATTGTATTCGTCCCTGTAATTGCTTTTGATCTGCTCGCCGGTCACGACCTCACATCGGAGTTTGTCTGCTGAGCAGCGCCATCAGCTGGGTATCCAGGATAATTTACTGCGGCTTTCCGTGGGTATTGAAGATGCGGATGACCTGATCGCAGATCTTCATTCCGCCATTGCGACTATAACACAGTTGGTGAAATCAGGCTTCGGAAGGCTGAAATTCTTCGGAAAGTCTGATTAAAGAGCAGCCGGCTAACCGTAAAAAAACGATTAAATAAATTTATCATTCCTGTAAGCTCGTCCTCACATCCTACAATACCAGGGAGAATTTTCTTGCACAAATCGTTCGAGCGTATTAAAAAGACTAACTTTAAATTAAATAGCAACATTATGGACACCATGACAACCGTATCGGAGGTAATAAATAAACTACAGAAAGAGGGATATACGGTCGATTTTAATCTAAAGGACAATTGTCTTGAATGCCATGAAAACGCCCTGCAGATATACCCCGATGAATTCATCGTGGACAAGCACTATCGTTTTGAGGGATTATCCGATCCCGCTGATGAAGCTATCGTATATGCTATTTCTTCTATTAAGCACAACCTGAAAGGCATTTTAATCAATGGCTATGGCGCATCCAGCGATCAG
>DHXR01000020.1 GCA_002413785.1 Mucilaginibacter sp. UBA5151 | reverse complement strand
ATCCTGTCAATCATGGTTCAGACCAATAAAAAAAGCCCGCCGGTTTTCACCAGGCGGACTCATCAATTAATCAACTCTCTGTATTATCTTGTGTTATTTGAGCGAATAGGTAGTTGTTGTAACTGCTGAAGAGCCCACAGCAGAAGGCGCCATATTAAATGTTACAGTATGGGTTCCAGCTGTAGCATTAATATTGCCTCCATTGGAGTCTGTTGCGTTGATGCCATCAGCAGGTGAAACATCTCCCCAGCTATTGGACCACTGACCGTCTTGTCTGAATTTAAACTGGCCAGCCAATAACGTGAAGTTACCTACCCAATTATTATTGCCGTCATTTACAAATTTCAGGAACATGTCTGTTGACCAGTTACCACCTGGTGTTGCCGAGCCAATGATGCTGTAATAATCTGCAGGCGTAAATGAAATAGTGTTGGCATTCAAATTTGCCGTTACAATATACTGGCCATTAGCTGCCGGAGCATTCAGGTTATTGGATGCATCATAAGTTATTGTGCTGCTTGGGGTAGTATTATCATTGGTGGCGTATTTGTGGTCCCATTTTTTTGCCGGTAATAGTAAAAACTGGTTGGCGCCTCCGCCGGTAGCGTTAAAATTAATAATACCAGTATAAATACCGTTACCTGTAACCGATATCAAACTATCCTCATTTGGACCCGGGTTTTGCCATCCCGAGAACGCCCCGGTAACATATATCCAGGATGTTAAATTAAATGGTGTAACAGTAAGTGAAATTACATTTGAGTAAACAGGTTTTACATTGGCCGAAAGGGAATGTGCAATACGCACCACAACTTGCGATGCGGTTCCGGCGGGCAGGTTTAGTTTCAATACCAGGTTATTAAAAACTGCAGTTGAATACCCCTGGGAAAAAGTCCCAACCGGCAAAACTGCTGTTGTGGGATTTGCCCAGTTATCACTTGCTGCATCAATTTGCAAAGTATTGGCAATGGCCGCGCTATAGCCATAATCAGCTTTGGTAAAGGTAAATCTAACCACCGCAGAAGTGTCACCAAGCTTTGTATGATCCAATACAGGTGTAGTGGTCGACGCCGTAAGCGTACCCGCCTTACCTCCATTGGAAGTAACCAGCGTGCCATCCTTTTTGCAGGCTGAAAGCATGAGCAGCGCTACACCGCTCAATGCTAAGAATTTTGTCAGAATTTTTTTCATATTAATATTTTTTTAACTGATTTTTAATTTTAAAACACAGACAGGATACCTATCTATTAATTTAATTAATTATATCCGGGGTTTTGTTTTAAAGTTGGGTTGTTAATCATTTCAGTTGAAGGGATCGGCATCAGCTGGCGATAATCCGGAACAGAAGTGCCGTTTAACACACCGCCTTTCCACTGCCATGGATAGGAAGAGCCTGTAAATTGGCCGAAGCGGATCAGGTCAGTCCTTCTGTGGCCTTCCCACAATAATTCGCGGCCCCTTTCAGCCAGCATAAACGGAAGGGTAAGCTGCGCTGCTGTAATATTTCCAGAAGCGCCCTGGTATGCTCTTGCACGTACTAAATTTACATAGTTTAAAGCAGTCCCCAAATCGCCGCCGGTACCACCGCGCAATACGGCTTCGGCATACAACAGGTAAACATCAGCAAGGCGGAACATCGGGAAATCGGTATCCACGAAAGTTCCGGTAGGGTCTGATCCGGCTACACCTTTGCTGGTCATATTAGTAAACTTTGTAACAGCGTAGCCATCGTTAAATGTGTATTCATCAGCTATGCCTAAGGTTTGTCCGTTTGTAAAAAACATAGCCCTTGTGTCTGTAGCTCCGCTTGGGTCGCTAAATAATGATACATATTGTTCAGTTACGCGTAAACCTGCCCATTGGCCTGCAATGCCAAAATTTGCAGGGCTCATGTTTCCGCCATTTTCTGCATGTATCAGGTAAGTCATACCGCCATAACCCTGGGTATGCAAGCCATCGGATTCAATCGGGAAAATGATCTCTTTTGACAGATTGTTATCCGCAGTAAACAAGTTTTGAAATTTAGGCTCCAAAGTATAACCTGAAGCTATTACTTTGTTAGCATAAGTAATGGCATCGGTATAACGGGCTGTTCCGGTATAAACCTGCGCGTTCATATATAAATTGACTAACAAGGTATTTGCTGCGGCCTGGTCGGCATGCCCGTACGAAAACCTTGGCGCGCCAAGGTCGCTACCGATCGCTTTCAGTTCGCTTTCAATAAAGTTGAATATGTAGGCGCGCGATTGTTGTACAGGGAAAAACACACCAACGCTTTGAGCTTCTGTAACAAATGGAACACTGCCATAAAGGTCAATAGCATGCCAATAGCTTAATGCCCTTAAAAAGCGGGCTTCAGCACGGTATTGAGTTACTAAAGTAGCATTACTGCCTGTTATTCCGTTTGCGGCAAGCTTTGCAGGGGTAGTATTACGTAAAAACTCATTATCCAATGATATTTCGTAATAAATACGGTCGTACATCGCCCTGCTGAAAGTATTGGAACTTGTCCAAATCATATCGTGCAAATCATGCACATCACCATCATTCCAGGTTATCTGGGCTTCATCGGTTGTAAGTTCCTCTGTGTTAAAATATTCGCGCAGGTAGTTTGAAAAACCTTCGTCAATACCGGCAATATCCGCATTACCGGCGGGGCCGGCCTGGCCGCTGATGGCGTATGCAGTATAAAGTTTAGCCAGTACCTGCGGATAGTTACTAAAATCCTTGTAAACACTCGCTGTCGTTAACTCCCCTATGGGGGTCAGGTTCTTTTTACACGATGTTATAATTACTGACAAGCCTATTACTATAACAGACGCCAGTTTTAATAAATTTCTTTTTTTCATTTTACTATATCTTAAAAGGTCATGTTAACACCTAATGAATAAACACGCGGACGGGGGTATAAATTATTATCTATACCGTACTGTACTTCAGGATCAAGACCGGTATATTTTGTTACAATAAATACATTAGATACGTTGGCCGTAACCCTTAAAGTTGCCACACCGGCTATTTTTCCGAAATTATAACCCAGGTTGGCATTGTCCATCCTAAGGAATGAACCATTTTCAACATAGTAATCTGAGTATAACTGATAATCGTTGAAATTTGTTTTTAACACACTGTTCGGTAAGTTACCAAGGTAGCCCTGGAATTTAAGGCCCCGGTAGGCGCCATTGCTGGCAGCTTCGGCATTATAAACATAGTTACCTAAGTTAGCCCGCATACTGAAACCTAAATACCATTTTTTATAGCTGAAAGTTGAGTTAAGACCCATAAACACGGATGGGTTTGGTTGTTGGTACAGATACTTATCACTGGTTGTTACAGTGCCGCTTCCGTTTCTGTCAACATATACCCCTTCCAACGGGCCCCCGTTGGCGCCATATACCTGCTGATATACATAGAATGCATTCGGGGTATAACCCGCCTTATATAATTGAATAGTATTACCTACACCGCCAGGGATACCGCCGGTAGCAATGATCTGGTTAGGGTCGCCTGTTAACGATACGTTAGTTACAGTTACTTTGTCGTAAGATAGGTTATAACCGATTGTCCAGTTAATATCTTTTGAAGTGATGGCGTTAACATTAATATTAAAGTCGATCCCTTTTGTATTTAAGGTACCAATATTAGCTATAACGTGGTTGGTTAAGTTAGTGCCATCCGGAACCGGCGTGTCAACCAAAAGGTCTTTGGTCTTCTTATAATAATATTCAATCGAACCATTGATTTTTCCATTCAGGAAGCCATAATCCAAGGCAATATTTGATGTAGCTGTTTGCTCCCACTTCAAATTTGCATTGTAGGCATCGGCACGTAGCGTATTGGTATAAACACCGCCAAACTGGTAGCCTGCGCCGGTATTGCTTGGTGTATAAACTGCAAGATAAGGGAAATAACCGCCTACCAAATTGTCTTGTTGTCCGGTAACTCCATACCCTACCCTTAATTTCAAATCGGAAATAGCTTCAACGCCCTTCAGGAAATCTTCTTGATTAATTCTCCAGGCTAATCCTATGGCAGGAAAATAACCATTGCGGTTGTTTGGGCCAAAGCGCGAAGATCGGTCGTCGCGGATAGTGGCAGTCAACAAATATTTGTCCATAAAGCTGTAATTAAAACGGGCGAAAGGGGATTCGATATAATACTGCCCGGGGAAATTAACTGATGCTGAACCGATTGGTGTGACCATGTCGGCTGCGTAGCCTTGTTCGTCCCTGGTGTAGAATTTAAAGTATTGATACGAATAGCCCGCCTGGAAATCTAAATGGCTTTTAATTTCCTTAAAGTCTTTGGCATATTTTAAATAGTAGTCAGTGTTATAGGTATAGTTTTCCTGAAAATATTGCGAAAATGAACCTTTTTGAACAAAACTTGATGCCGCGGAAGCAGGGATCAGGTTACTGCCTTGTCCGTCAGATATGTCGCCGCCAAAGGTTGCATTGGCTGTTAATTCTTTCAGGAATGGGAATACATAAGTAAGGCTTAAGTTTCCTAATGCGCGTTTGACAGTACCAGTGTTGTTTTGCTCCTCCAATAAACCCAATGGGTTCCGGGGCGCCAGCGTGTTCGGGGTTCCGCCGTTCAGATATTCAAAATAACCACCATATTGCTGATTGCCAGAGTAAACCGGTTGCGTTGGGTCGAATATCACAGCTGCGCCAATAGCGCCCTGGTTTGCAAAATGCCTGTCGGTATAAGTGCCTTTAATATTGAAGTCAACCTTTAAACTGTTATTCAGAAAACTATTATTGATGTTTAAATTCAATGATGTCCTTTTCAGGTTATCAGTTTTAAGGATACCGTCCTGGTCTAAATAACCAATAGATAAACGATATGGAAGCCCTTTTACGCCTCCTGTAAAACTGATGTTATTATCAGTTGAAAAAGCCTGGCGGTAAATTTCGTTCTGCCAGTTGGTGCTGGCAGTGCCTAATTCAGCCTGCTGAGCAGTAGTTGTACCAGATTGAGGGCTAAGTACAGCGGCGCGGAATTGAGCTGCGCTTAAAACATTAACCTCGTTAGTGATTTTCGACAAAGAGTTTAATGAACTGAAATTAACAGATAACGTTTTATCGTCTTTTCCTTTTTTAGTAGTAATAATGATCACGCCGTTAGATGCGCGTGAACCATAAATTGCTGTAGCGGATGCATCCTTTAAAACGCTGAAGGATTCGATGTCATTTGGATTAATTGTAGCAAGCGGGTTATCAATCCCGGCGATACCAGTGTTGCTCACCGGGGTACCGTCAATAACAATAAGGGGATCGTTACTTGCATTTAATGATGAGCCACCACGGATACGGATCGTACTTCCAGAACCTGGTGCACCACCGTTTGAAGTGATCTCAACACCTGCAACTTTACCGGTGATCAATGCTTCGGGCGTAGTAATTGGCCCCTGGTTAAAATCTTTCGAAGTAACCGATACAACAGAACCTGTCAGGTCCTTTTTCTTTACAGTTCCATAACCAATAACTACAACCTCGTTAAGGCTTGTGTTTTCTGGCTGCAATGAAAAATCAACATTAATAGTGGAAGCACCTACTGTTACGCTTTTTTTCAATGCAACATAACCTAAAAATTTTGCAGTAACCGAATAGGTCCCTGGCTTTAAATGTGAAATGGTATAACTACCATTTACATCAGCGCTTGCACCAATGGTAGTACCATCAATGCTTACCGACGAACCTGGAAGGGGCTGATTTTTTTCATCAACAACCTTTCCGGTAATACCACCTGTTTGCGCAAATGCCATAAATGACATCATTACGAACGCAAAGAGGAGTACATACTTTTTTGAGTAATTTTTTCTCATATACTTTAATTTTATAATTAAAAAAACGGCATTTTGCGCCGGTTACAATTGGTTTGTTATTTTTGCCTCAACAGCATGTGACCAATGTACACTAAGGTTTAATAAATGCAAATATTATTTAAAAGATAATTTTACCGGTATTTTGAGGGTTAAATTTAACTATAAAGCAATGAAATATGAATATGTTTTATTTTAAGAAAATTTTAGATTTCAGCTTAAATTTCGCCAAAAACACTGTATTTTTTCAGGGATGGTGTATAAATTACACAAACGGTGATTTTACTATTAGATAACCGATTTCCGGGAACGTTCCCGGAAATATAACCGTCTTGTTGACAATTTATAATGGTAAAAAAATTATTTTTCTGCGCGTTTTTGCTTTTCGGCCAAATTTTTTTGTTGAAAGGACAGCAAAAAACAGTGTTTAAAACAGGTGAAATTGCACCCGGCAAAGTGTTAGTTGTACACTTGTTTCCGGCGGGTAGTTTTAATGGCCGGAACCCCGCTGATACGGCCTGGGAATCCGCGTTCAATGTCATTAAGTTAAGAGAATTTACACGCTCTGACAATGCTTTTTAGCCCCACCTAAATCCTCCCCGGTAGGGAGGACTTAAAAAAATCAACACGAGCGCAGTTAAAGTCTCCCCAACCGGGGGAGATTTAGAGGGGGCTAATTCACGAGGGCTTCCTTAACTTAATGACATTGAATCGTAAATCTGAAATCAATCCCCGTCCTGTGCATTAAACAAATACATTTCGGTGTTGCCATTAGGTTGGCTGGTCATTTCACCGCGGGTTTGCTGCCACCAGAAACGCATTTTTGGTTTTTCGCGATTGCCAATTTCATTCATTGATTCGGCATCGTACAGGCGGCCGTTTACCATCACGTATTTTATTTTGTCGCTGTTGTGGATGTCGTCAAGCGGGTTTTCATCCAAAACTATCAGATCAGCCAGTTTCCCGGTTTCCAGTGAGCCTATTTCTTTATCCATTCCTAAATAGGAAGCCCCGTTCATTGTAGCGCAGCGCAGGGCCTGCATGGGCGTCATGCCACCCTGTGTAAGCATCCAAAGTTCCCAATGCGCTCCAAGGCCCTGTATTTGCCCGTGCGAGCCTAAGTTTACCTTTGTGCCCCCATCGGCTATTTGTTTTACATATTTCGAAACCTCAATATGCCCGTAGTCGCCATATTCAGATGTGGCCCTCCGCCTCGACCTGGCATCAATGGTGGTTTGCGGGGTAAAATTAAGCAGGCGTTCATTCTTCCAAACCTCCGTGCGGTCATACCAGAAGTTTTCGCCAAACTGTGTGCCATAGCAAACGATCAGGGTAGGGGTATAACCCGATTTGCTGTCATTCCACAAAGTTTTTACGTCTTTATAAACCGGCCAAACCGGTATATTGTGCTCAATGCCGGTATGGCCGTCGAGTATCATATTCATATTGGTGAAAAAAGTTGAACCGCCTTCTGGCACAACTTCCATTTGCAATTCACGCGCGGCCTCAATAATCTGCTGACGTTGTTCGCGGCGGGGCTGGTTATAGCTTTTTACCGAAAACGCTCCCACAGCCTTTAACCTGCGTAAATTGGAGCGGGCGTCATTAAGGCTGTTGATTACCGCCTTAAAATCACCGTCAGCGCCGTATAAAATAGTCCCGGTTGAATACACCCTCGGGCCAACCATATTGCCGGCCTTTAACATTTCCGCCTGGCTGAAGACCATTTCGGTATTGCTTGAGGGGTCATGGGCGGTAGTTACCCCGAAGGCCAGGTTTGCATAATAGTTCCAGTCCTGCTGCGGTGAGATCCCATCCGGGCTGGGATGCAGGTGTGCATGAACATCCACTATGCCGGGCATAATGGTTTTTCCGCTGAGATCATAAACCTTAGCATCGGCAGGTATTTGTATATCGTTTGCTTTGCCAATAGCGGCTATCTTATTTTGCTCAATTACCACTGTTCCGTTTTCAATTACCTCGTTGCCCTTCATTGTAATTATCCGCACATTTTTGAAAGCTATCTTACCGTCGGGCGCATCGGTTTTTAATGTTAAGCCAATATCGGTACCCGCAGTATCAGGCAGCGGGGTTTTATCGGCGCCGTCATCGGTAAAAGGCAAGGCATTACGTATATCTCTCACAAAATATCTGGGCCCTAAATTCCACATCATTTTATGGCTGTCTTTGCTCCAGTGCAGGTAAGTGCCGGCGTCGCGGGTTAATTTGCTTAATGGGAGTGCTTTATTTGCCGCCGACAGGTCCTGCGGGCTGCCGGTATTTACCATCGGGGTGATATAACAGTTGTATAATTCAGTAAAAGCCATCCATTTACCGTCAGGACTTGGGTTAAACTGGGTCGCATATTTTGAGGTGTATAGTGTCCGCTGATTGGCCCCGGTGGTATCCATCATTTTAAAGGCTTTTTTATCGCCTTCGCTGCTTTGATAATATATTTTTGAATCGTCAGTTGAGAACCGGGGATAAACGCCGTTATTGATTATCATTTTAGGTGTGCCGCCAGTAACAGGAACAGTATAAATGCCTGGGTTTTTGCCAAAAGCAAATCCCGATGTTTCGTTTCCTTCACCTTTTGTGTAAACTACCTTATCTCCCTTATTCGAAAATTTTGGGGAGTAATAAAAACCTTTTTCGGGGGTAAGCCTTGTTACCAGGCAGCTAAGCAGGTCGATTTTATTCACAGAGGCCTTTAGTTCATCGCTCCAGTCAACATAAACCAATGATTTGCCGTCGGGGCTGAAGGCGGGTTCGTATTCAAAATCATTTGTTGCCGTTATGCGCGCTGGTTTTCCATTGGGCAACATTTTTAAATAAATATGCCCTGCCGCATTAAAGGCCACCATACTGCCATCCGGCGATGTGGTGAGTTGCCTTATCATTTTTACTGTGAATTCGTCCTGGTAAACTTTTTGCTGAAAATGAAGCGCTTCAGTAATGTTTTGCTGCGATGTAACTTCAAAAGGGATCTGAACGGCATTCAGTGTATTTACGTCAAGGTTCCATATTTTACCCCTGGCATAAAAAATGATGTTTTTACTATCAGGCGTCCATCCGAAATTTGGATAAACGCCAAAGATAGCCCATGTTTCCTGCTGGTCGTGCGAGAGGTCGTCATACACCGGCCATTCTTCCCCGGTTTTCAGATCATGGAGGTATAATACTGATTTTAACCGTATGCGTTTTACAAAGGCAAGGAGCTTGCCGTCGGGCGATATTTGAGGCCTGCAGGCACCGCCCGGTCCGCCTGTCACGGTCTCAGTTTCGCCTGTCTGCCGGTTCAGTCTTTGAATGGCATAGATGCCCTTATTGGGGTCTTTATTGTATTGAAAGTTGGGGCCGGGTGTAACATCTTCGCTCCAGTAAATGTATTTGCCATCAGGGGAAACAATAGGCTCTCCGGCATCCTGCTGGTCGTTTTTACGTTTGGTTAACTGAATGCCTTCGCCGCCTGTTCTATGATAAAGCCACATTTCCCCCGCACCCAACGACCTTGTGCCCGTAAAATGCTTACGCGCCACCAGGAACTGCCCATCCGGTGTCCATGAGGCATTATTCAGCAGCCGGAAGTTTTCTTTGGTGATTGGATATTTATCGCTGCCGTCGCTGTTCATTATCCAGATATTATCCCCGCCATCCTTATCGCTGGTATAGGAAATTGTTTTACCATCCGGACTAAACCGGGGCTGTATCTCCCAGGCCTTTCCACCAGCAAGCAATGCGGCTTTTCCGCCTGTGACAGGGATACTGTAAATGTCGCCCAGCAGGTCAAAAATGATAGTTTTACCATCGGGGCTCACATCCAGGTTCATCCAGGTGCCTTCATCGGTGGTGATGGATATTTTTTTTTGTGTTCCGGGAGGGGTTTCTACATTCCATTTCTGGGCGTGTAAATTTGTTGCAAGAAATATGAACAGGAAAACTGAATAGATGAATTTCATTTTATCAATGTTTACGGCTGCGAATTTAGACACGATTTTAGGATTTTGCAGGATTTTTGGGTTTTATTAAATCTGTGTAAAATTGTTACGGATAGTAAGACTGATGTTGAGCAGGTTATGAGCTATATGGTTCCCGCTTTATGTGGCGAATGCTGTTTGCTATAATATCATCACCCTCAAATTCATATATTATTTACAATTTTCCAACATAAGGACGTCCCAATCTCATCCTCTCGCCTGTTTCACCTGGCCGGGTTTTATGGCAATGGTGCTTTTGTTGCCCCAGGTGTTTTTAGTGTAGTTGAGTATATCGGCAATCTGCCCGTCCGTGAGGTAGTTTTGGGCGGGCATGGGGTTGTTATAGGTTGTACCGTTTACAGTTACTTCGCCGCTCTGGCCCTGCAAAATTACATTGATCAGTTTTTTAGCCGAATTTTTCAGGTAGTCGGCATTAGCTAAAGGGGGCATTGCGCCGGGCTGCCCGTTGCCGTCGGCGCTATGGCAGTTCTGGCACCAGGTAACGTACAGGTCCTTGCCGCGGGCTATACTTTCGGGCAGGTTATAGCCCTGTTTAAAGGAGCTTATGGTAATAACCAAAGTCAGCATCGTTAAACTAAAACCTATTGCTTTCAGCATCCGTAATTATTAAAAAAACAGGTTAAGCAATTTTGTTGATATCAAAAGGCAGCCGCCTGATGCGCTTGCCGGTGGCGGCGTATATGGCATTGCACAAAGCAGGGGCAAACGAAGGCAGACCGGGCTCGCCCACGCCTTTTATGTTAGGACCCCCGTTGGCCAGGATATGCACCTGCACCTTTGGCATCTCGTTTATGCGTACCAATTGGTTATTGTGATAATTGCTTTGCACTGTTTGTCCTTTCTCAAAGATAATGCCGCCCTTGGTGGCTGCGCCGAGCGCCATTACCGCGGCGCCCTGTACCTGGGCCTCAACGGTATCGGGATTAACTACGGTACCGAGGTCAATTACGGCAAAAACTTTTTCAATTTTTATGCCGGTCCCTTTTTTCGATACCTCAACCACATACCCGGCAAGCCCGGCAAAAAACTCGTATTGGGCCACGCCCCGGCCCCATCCTGCAGGCAGCGGTTTATCCCAGCCCGAAACCTCTTTGAGCTTTTGCATCACATTTTTGGTGTCCGAATCTTTGCTCAGCATTTGCAGGCGGAAGGCCATGGGGTCGGCTTTTGCTTTCACCGCCATTTCGTCAATAAAACATTCGTGGGCAAAGGCCAGGGTGGTGCTGGTTACCGCGCGCCAGGCCGCAAGGGGAACCGGCATGTACTGGTGTACAAACAGGTTCTTCATGTTTTCAATTTCGTATTTCTGCTCGCTGATGCCTTCGGTCATGGTGCCGTCCGCCTTGGTTTTGTCGAAATCTTTCTTGCCGTCTAGGGTCGGCGAGATCACTTTATGCTGAAAGGCAATGGCTTTGCCATCGGCGGATAAAGCGCCCTTCATGGCCGAAAAGGTCATCGGGCGGAAGGGCCCCAGTTTGGTATCGTCTTCCCTTGTCCAGATGCATTTTACCGGTTTGCCAATCTTTTTTGTCAGCAGCACCGTTTCGTGGATATAATCGGGATATAACCTGCGGCCAAAACCGCCGCCGCTAAACATCACGTTCACTTTTAAATTTTCGGGCGGGATGCCGTAAGTTTTCGGGAAACTGTTCATAATATTCCCCGGTACCTGGGTAGATGCCCAGATCTCCAACTGATCACCATCGTGCCAGCTGGCCACGCAATTCATCGGCTCGATAGCAGAATGCGATACCACGGGCGTTTCATAAAATGCCTCCAGTTTTACCGGGGCATCGGCGTAAGCTTTATCAAAATCGCCCTGAGCATACTGCACCGCGCCGTCTTCTTTGGCGGCATCGCGCAGGGTTTGTTCAAAATCCTTTGTGTTGAAAGTATCATTCCCCTGGTAGTCCCATTTTACCACGAGAGCTTTGCGGCCCTGCAGGGCGGCCCAATAGTTATCGGCAATTACGGCTACCCCTGTTGATTTCTGTGCACCAATGGTCCGGTCGCAGGTTTCTACAGAGATCACGCCTTTTACCTTTTTGGTTGCCGAGTCGTCAAAACTTGCCAGGGTGCCGCCAAAAACCGGGCAGCGTTCTATGGAGGCGTACACCATACCGGGTACTTTTACATCAATTCCAAACATGGCCTTGCCATTCGATTTTAAAGGCACATCGGGCCGTGGGGAAGGTTTGCCTAATATTTTAAAGTCTTTGGGATCTTTTAATTGTGGCGTTTTTGGCACTTCCAGTTTGGCGGCTGCCTCGGCCAGGTCGCCATAGCCCAAAGTTTTGCCGCTTGGCTTATGGATCACTTTGGCACTCTCTGCATAACATTCCCCAAAAGGAACGGCCCATTGCGTACTGGCAGCGGTAATCAGCATGGCCTTTGCGGCTGCGCCTACCTGCCTTAAATTATTGTAACTGCTGCGAACCGATGCACTGCCGCCGGCAGATTGCCCGCCGCCGAATTTTTTTTCGCCGCCGGTTTGTTTAATGGTGACCTGGTCTAAGGATACTTCCAACTCCTCGGCAATTAAAGCCGGGATAGATTGAAAAACGCCCTGGCCAATTTCGGGCCTTGTATTAAAAATTGTGATCTGTCCTGATTTTTCGATGATCACAAAAGGGCTGAACTCGAAACCTTCGGCGATATTGGCTGAATGTTCAACGTTTGTTTCGCCTTTCACGTTGATGGACAGGCCCAGCATAAGGCCCGCGCCGGTGATGCCGGTGAGGCGGATAAAATTGCGGCGATCTATGGTAGAGGGTGATGTTTTCATGATGCAAATTTTAACAGGTTACTTTATCAATTCTGCTGCGCGGTGAATGGCGCTCCGTACACGCTGGTAAGTTCCGCAACGGCAAAGGTTACCCTGCATGGCGGCATCTATATCTGCATTGGTGGGATGGGGTTTGCTGGTGAGCAGCGCCGTTGCGCTCATAATCTGTCCCGACTGGCAGTAACCACATTGGGGCACCTGTAATTCTACCCAGGCTTTTTGAACCGCCAGGCCTACTTTTTCGGAAAGGCCCTCAATAGTGGTGATCTTTTTACCTGCCGCTGCGCCTACAGGGAAGCTGCATGAACGGATGGCCATCCCATCCAAATGAACGGTACAGGCGCCGCACTGGGCTATGCCGCAGCCAAATTTTGTCCCGGTAAGTTGTGCCAGATCCCTGATGGCCCATAAAAGCGGCATATCCGGACTGGCATCTACCTCATATACCTTGTTGTTGATGTTTAATGAAATCATGGTAATGCAGATTAAATATTGAGCAAAAAACCGGCTTCCGATCAAATAAACGCCCGCAGCCGATCAGGATAAAAATAATGTTTAAATTTAAGGGTAAAAATCGGGCACTTAGCAAAAGGGGAACAATTGTCCTGAAATTTTTACAATGCTTTTTGTTTAATTGGCAGCCTGAACAAATATAACAGGATGAAATTGAATTAAGCGATAAAATATTATCTTTTAATTTGGCAGGAAGGGGATTGAAAGAAGAGCTAATGCCTGTGGATAAGGCATTGTGTGGTAATAAAACTGTCATTTCCTCCCGCCCTTGTTGGTGTTGTCACCAACAAGTACCAATATGCCAAATGGAGTAAAATGCAGGATCGTGAATTCCCGCCTCAAAAACAGTCCATGTTGTTGGAGACAAACCAACAACGGCAAAGAGTTAACCTTTCATGCAGGGTGTTTATTTGCATGTTTATTACCTTGCATACGGGCCGCAAGCGGGGGTGCTTGCGGTAGCAGTTTCTTTGTCTGAACCCGAATTTACGGAATTCAGGAATTGCCGGAATTCTAAAAATTCAATAATTCAATAAATCCGAATCCAGACAATCAGCCCTTAAAAAAATAAAAATCTGTAAACCAATAATCATTTACATTGTTTAAATTAATTATGGAAAACGAAAAATACATTAACCTGAAAATAGCTGACGGCACTGATATGGAAGCCTATACAGCTATCCCGGAAGGTGCGCTGGGCCGAAATGCACCAGGCTTGATTTTATTGCAGGAGGCTTTTGGTGTAAACCATCATATCCGCGATGTGGCCGACCGTTTTGCCGCGCAGGGCTATGTGGTGATAGCGCCAGAATTGTTTCACCGCACCGCACCACCGTATTTTGAGGGTGATTATACCAATTTTGCCGGGGTAATGCCTTTTATACAGGCCTTAACCCAGGCAGGTACAGAAGCCGACCTGAAAGCAAGCTACCACTGGCTAAGGCACCATGAACTGGTAAACCCGGAAAATATTTTCAGCATTGGTTATTGTATGGGCGGCAGGGTTTCGTTTTTAGCCAACGCTACGCTTCCTTTAAGCGCCGCTGTCAGCTACTATGGCGGCAATATGGCGCCACTGGCCGCAATGGCCCCCAATGTAAGCGGCAGGCATTTGTTTTTTTGGGGAGGTTTGGATAAACATATCGGCCAGGACCAGATAGATACCGTTATCAAAGCGATGGATGAGTCCGGCAAAGATTACATCAGCGTAAAAATATCTTATGCAGATCACGGCTTTTTTTGTGATGAACGTGCTAACTACAATGAGCGGGCCGCCAAAGAGGCCTGGGCCCTTACGCTGGCATTTTTGAAGAACAATATGGCTTAATAAAATTGAATCAACAGACTTACGAAGTTTTCAAAACTTCGTAAGTCTTTCAGTCTTTCTATTAAAATCAGGCGCTGTGTACCGGATAATCTGTATAACCCTTTTCGTCCGCCGCATAAAACAGGTCCATTTTCAGGTCGGCAGACAGGGGGCTTTTATGATTAAAGCGGTCAACAAGGTCGGGGTTATTGATGAACGGACGACCAAAGCCTATCAAATCGCCCAAACCGCTTTGCAGGTCGGCTTCAGCATGTACAAGGTCGTAACCACCGGCCAGGATGATGGTATTTTTAAAGGTATTGCGGATGGTTTGCTTTATTTGTAATGGCACTGCCGGAGCGCCCATGGCAGAGTGATCGACCAAATGGATATATGCTATGCCAATGTTATTTAACTCCCGGGCCAGGTACTTGTAGGTAGTGTCAATTTCGGGGTAATGCGGCATATCGCTGGCCACGCCGTAAGGCGATAAACGGATGCCTGTTTTATCCTTGCCAATGGCTTCGGCCACAGCTGCGGCTACTTCAATAACAAAACGGCTGCGGTTCTCTACGCTTCCGCCGTAATTATCGGTGCGCACATTGCTTACCGGCGACAAAAATTGCTCCAGCAGGTAACCGTTGGCGCCATGCAGTTCCACAGCGTCAAAGCCGGCGGCTATGGCATTTTTTGCAGCGGCAACATATTCAGCTTTGGTTTGCTCCAGGTCTTCGGCGGTCATGGCTTCCGGTACGGCGAAATCCTGCATTTGCGCGCCGTCAGTCCACATTTGTCCCGTAGCTTGTACGGCCGAGGGGGCAATTACCCTTGCGCCTTCAGGCAAATTAGCCTGGTGGCTGATCCTGCCGGTATGCATCAACTGCACAACTATCTTCCCGCCCTTTGCATGCACGGCTGATGTAACCTTTTTCCAGCCTTCTACCTGTGCCTGGTTAAAAATGCCGGGTATGCGGGCATAACCCAATCCGTTTGGCGATGGCGAAGTGCCTTCGGTGATGATAAGCCCGGCACCGGCACGTTGGGCGTAATACCCGGCCATCAGGTCGTTAGGCACATTGCCAATGGCACGGCACCTGGTCATAGGCGACATAACGATGCGGTTTTTAACTTCAATATCTCCAACTTTTGCCGGTGTAAATAATTTGTACTGTTCCATCTTTTGTGTTTGTTATTTTATTAAGAATTTATTTTGTTTTTTGATGATTCCCGTTTAGGGCTGCCAAAAATAAAATACTTTGCTTTGATAAAATGCACTGTTTTTTGAATATGACATGAACATGGTTCAGAATTTGTAAAGTTTGCTTTTGGGTGAAGGAAGAGAAGTAATCTTGTTGTCGCATGATCGAAATTCTGAAAACCAAATCCGGATAATGCAAACACAACGTTTGGTTTTGGTCATTGTTTTACCGGTTAAAAACAAAGTATTTTATCCCACCAAACCCAAAAAAAGAAGCTGCCTTTTTCAGGGGCAGCTTCCGGCATTAAAATTTTAATTACTACTAATTATTTTGTATTTCAATAGTACTTCTTAATCTCGAACCATCGGGATAATAACCGGAAATGGTTAACAAACCATTCCTCAGGCTGCTTAATGCGTGGTCCATATTATCAATACTGGCAATTGGCTGCTTGTTGATCTGTGTAATTACTGATCCAACCGGAACATCGGTAGCATCAAACAAACCGCCTTCCCTAACCTGCGTAACCATTACGCCCGAATTGGTATGGAACTTAGCTTTTTGAGCAGCATTCAACGGTATAAAGCTGGCGCCTATCCTGTTAAACAGTTCTCCGGAGGATTTTGTAATTGCCGCAGTTTTTAGTTCCGGCTTGTTGGCTTTCAGGGTAACCGTAAAGTTTTTCTCTTCATTAGCGCGTAAAACAGTTAAGTGAATTTTATCGCCGGGTTCCAAACGGCCAACCGGCTCCTGTAGGTCTGATGATTCATAAACTTTATTACCTTCAACCTTGCTAATGATATCACCTTTTTGTAGGCCAGCCTGTTCAGCGCCGCCACCGGGCACAACCTCGTCAACATATAAGCCTACAGTCTTGTTTACGTGGTACTCATTAGCAACATCCTCGTCAAGCTCCTTAAAGCTGATGCCTACAAAACCGCGTTTTACCGCGCCGAACTTTTCAATATCATTCAAAACTTTTTTTGCCAGGTTAACCGGGATCGCAAAGCCATAACCTTCATACGAACCTGTATGCGATGCGATAGCTGAGTTGATACCGATCAGTTCGCCGTTGGTATTCACCAAAGCTCCGCCGCTGTTTCCGGGGTTAATGGCAGCGTCTGTCTGGATAAAGGATTCAATGGACTGGTTCAATTTTGGCGTCTGCTGGTATTGGGTACGCCCAAAAGGATTTTGCTGCTGCCTGTCTTCGCTGCCAATGATACCTATATTACGGCCTTTGGCGCTTATAATACCCGCAGTAACGGTTGAAGTTAACCTGAACGGATTGCCAACAGCCAATACCCACTCCCCAACTTTTACATTATCAGAGTTACCTAATTTTACGATAGGCAAATCATGGCCCTCAATCTTAATTAAGGCAAGATCGGTGTTTGGGTCGGTACCGATCACTTTGGCTTTAAAATTCTGGTGATCGTTAGTTACCACTTCAATTTTATCGGCTTTATCAACCACGTGGTTATTGGTAACGATATAGCCATCGGGCGAAATAATAACGCCGGAGCCTGAAGCCTGTTGCACTTTATTCTGCGATTGGCCCTGCTGTCCGAACATCTGCCCGAACATTTGCTGTAGCTGGCTTTGCTGGTCATCTCCCCCCTGGTTTGTATAGGTAGTTTTGATATAAACAACCGCCGGGGTTACCGCTGCCGCTGCCCCGGTAAAATCAAGCTGCCCGGCAGATGACAATGTATTTGACGTTGGTGTAATATGATTACTTGCAAAATAAACTTTTTGCCTGTCCTCAAAACTCATGTTGCTGGCGTACTTATTCTCAATAAGCCTGTATCCGCCCAATGCCATAGCCCCGCCAACAAAAGCTGTTAATAATGTTAAACCAATCTTTTTCATCTTATTTTCTCTTTCTTTGTTATGTTTATTTTTTATTATTCAAATTTAATACCATATAGACGTTATATGCAATGATAAGTTATGAGTAATTTTGTTAAATTTTGTTAAATTTAATACATCTGCAATGAAAATACATTTTTTTAAATACCAGGGTGCAGGCAATGATTTTATACTGACCGATAATCGCGCCAATACTATAGATCACCATAACCCGGCTTTGATTTCCGCTTTGTGCGACCGTCGTTTTGGCATTGGGGGCGATGGTATGATGTTCCTGCAAAATAGCGATGGCTATGATTTTGAGATGGTTTATTACAATGCCGACGGCCAACCGGGCAGCATGTGCGGGAATGGCGGCAGGTGCATTGTCGCCTTTGCCAAATATCTCGGAGTAATTGATATGGAGACAAATTTCCTGGCGGTTGACGGTCCGCATTATGCCAAAATTTCAGATGAGGGAGATTGGGTGAGTTTGCAGATGACAGATGTTAAGGAGATTATACGTGATGAGGATGCCTACGTATTAAATACGGGCTCGCCGCATTATGTAAAGCTTGTTGAGGGCCTCAAAGAGAAAAATGTGTACCGGGATGGGCATGCCATCCGCAATAACGATACTTATAAGGCCAAAGGCATCAATGTGAATTTTGTTGAGCCGGCAGGCGAAGGCTATTTTGTACGCACCTTTGAGCGCGGTGTTGAAGATGAAACTTATGCCTGCGGCACAGGCGTAACGGCAGTGGCGCTGGCCATGGCAAAACATAAATTGCAGGCTGGTCATATTGTTACCCCCATAAAGGTTTTAGGCGGCGACCTTATTATCCGCTTTGACTACGACGGCGAAAAGTTTACCGATATATTTTTGGAAGGGCCCGCAGTTAAGGTTTTTGAGGGGGATATTGAGGTTTAGTACGCACCTGCCTGAATCTTATAATTGCCCTGGCGTTTGTTGCAAATGGTAAACGCCTTATTACGAGTGAGGAAATTTTGAGAAATTCTGAAGGAGGAATGACAAAAAAAGGGTTTCATGGTGAGGCCCAACCAGGGCAAACCCTGGAAGAAATCATAATGACGTTGTTTTATTCATTGCCGTTGGCTTCAGTGGCTGTTAGGAGCGACAATATGATTTGCACCCTCAACATTTCCATCCAAAGTTAAATTCCTTATGTAACTTTAGCATCGCAGCAATATCTAATTGCAACACTGTTAAAGAAATCAAATCTTACCTATGTTAAGCATCCGCAACATTGTAAAACAATACGTCGGGCACACGGCTCTGAGCGATGTAAGCCTTGAAGTTAGCCGCGGACAAATATTTGGTCTTTTAGGGCCAAACGGCGCCGGTAAAACTTCGCTTATCCGTATTGTAAACCAAATTACCGCTCCTGATTCGGGCGAAATTTATTTTAACGGCGAAAAGCTCAATCAATCACATATCGACAGGATAGGATATTTGCCTGAAGAGCGCGGGCTTTATAAAAAAATGGAGATCGGCGAGCAGATGATCTACCTGGCCAGGTTAAAGGGCCTGAGCCGTGCGGAATCAATAAGGCGGTTAAAAATATGGTTCGAAAAATTGGGTATGGATAGCTGGTGGAAAATGAAGATAGAGGAACTTTCAAAAGGTATGCAGCAAAAGGCTCAATTTGTCGCCACCGTTTTGCACGAACCCGACCTGATCATATTAGATGAACCATTCACCGGGTTCGACCCGGTAAATGCCGAAGTTATAAAAGACGAGATCCTTGAACTGAACCGCAAAGGCGCGACCATCCTGTTCTCGACACACCGCATGGAATCGGTGGAGGAATTATGCGACGCCATCGCCCTGCTCGACAAATCAAAAAAGATACTGGACGGCAAAATCAGCGACATTAAAGACACATACCGCAATAATATTTACATGGTGGAATATACCGGTGACAGGGTTAGCAGTAATAGCGCCGAGCCTTTTGAACTGCTTGATGAAACAACCGGACATAACAACAGCTATATCATCAGGATAAAACTAAAGCAGGGGACGACATCAAACGACGTTTTGCAATACCTGATCCCCAAAGTGCGGATCAACATGCTGCAGGAGGTAATACCGGGTATGAACGAAATTTTTATTGAACAAGTAAACAAAATTGCCTGAGCCATGAACAAGATTTTATTGATTATACAAAGGGAATATATTACCAGGGTCAGAAAGAAATCATTTATTATTATGACTTTGCTGGTGCCGGCACTGTTTGCAGCAATGTTTGCTATTATCGCTTATGTAGCAAATGATAAGGACCAGACTATTCATATTGTTAATGTTATTGACATGAGCGGCAATTTTAAAAACAGGTTCACAGATCAGAAATTTATTAAATATAATTATCTGACTCAATCTTTAGCGGCAGCCAAAGCCGACCTGAAAAATGACGATGACCTTATATTAAACATTCCGGCAAACCCAAAAGATACTGCGGTGCTTTATGCAAAGAAAAAAACCACGCTATCGTTAGCGGATAACATACAGGGCCAGATGAATGATATTGCTACAGGGGTAAGCCTTGTAAATGCGGGAATTGACACCGCCAGTCTGCATAAAATCAAAAGTAATATCATCATAAAATCAAATGAAATAACCGATGCCGGCGAAAAAAGCACCAATATGGCAGCTACTTATACATTGTGTTTTGCAGGCGCTGTACTTATTTATATGTCGTTGTTTATATACGGTGCGCAAGTAATGCGCGGAGTTATTGAAGAGAAAACCAGCCGCATAGTTGAGGTGATTGTTTCATCCGTAAGGCCCTTCCAGCTGATGATGGGCAAAATCATTGGTGTCGGCCTTGTCGGACTGACGCAGTTTATTTTATGGATAGCCTTATCGGCTGCTATTACTTATTTTGTAGGGAATAAGGTAACATCTATCCATAGTCCTGTTTATACTTTTGTTCATAGTCTTGGCGCCAATGCCGCTTATGAGCTTTGCTGTTTCCTTTTTTACTGGATCAGCGGATTTTTGTTTTATAGCGCACTTTTTGCAGCGGTTGGTTCAGCAGTTGACAGCGAAACAGAAACCCAGCAGTTTATGTTCCCCATAACACTGCCATTATTGTTCACCTATATACTTTCGGTTTCTTACTTATTCATGATCCCTGATAGTAACCTGGCATTCTGGCTTTCAATAATACCGTTTACAGCGCCGGTAGCTATGATGGTACGCGTACCTTTTGGCGTACCGGGATGGCAAATGGCCATATCGATGAGCTTAATGATTGTTGGATTTATATTTACTACTTATATTGCTTCGAGAATTTACAGAGTGGGCATTTTAATGTACGGTAAAAAAGCAAGCTATAAAGAACTGGCCAAATGGTTTTTTTATAAAGAGTGATTTGATTTTGGAATTCGGAATGCCGATTTCGGAATTTTTAAAAGTCTCCCTAGTGTTATTAGTTAGGGGAAATATTTTTCATAACTGCTTTTTTACCCTCTTTGCCGA
Source organism: Mucilaginibacter sp. UBA5151 (assembly GCA_002413785.1). Lineage (GTDB taxonomy): Bacteria > Bacteroidota > Bacteroidia > Sphingobacteriales > Sphingobacteriaceae > Mucilaginibacter. The sequence continues at coordinate 91,353 of DHXR01000020.1, read as the reverse complement.
TTTCGGCAGAGAGGGTGATCGAGCGCAGCGCAGATCGGGTGAGTTAATATACGAGCGACATTAACGCAAATACATGGCGGCGACTTTACTCACCCCGACATCGCTTCGCTCATCGACCCTCTCTTTGCTGCGCAGAAAGAGGGTAAAAAAACAACCTCATGACTTGACGGCATTAAAAGTCTTCCCCTGCCGGTCCGAAGGATTTCTGTGGAGGAGATTATTCACAAAATAATTTGTTTTTTTAAAGGCGTTCATGAATGCTCCGCAATTTAGAGGGGGCTAATTCAAAAACAATTTAAGGGATTGTTTATTTTAGCTGCATGAATAATCATGTAGCCGTAATGGATCTCGGCACCAATATGTTTCATCTGCTGATTGCGGAAGGCTCCGCTGCTAAATATCATGAAATTGTCCACGAGCAGGAGGCTGTTAAATTAGGTGAAGGTGGTATTAATATGGGGGTTATACAACCAGCGGCATTTGAGCGCGGTATTAAAACCATGGAGCGGTTTCATTGGCTGATTACAAAATACAACGTGCAGCAGGTTAGGGCAATCGCTACTTCCGCATTGCGCAGCGCGGCAAACGGACAATATTTTATTGAGGAAGTTAAGATCAGAACGGGGATCAGCATTGAAATTATTGACGGCGATATGGAAGCAGCTTTCATCTATAAAGGCATCAAAGCCGGGGGCTGTTTATCGGGGCAAAACAGCCTTATCATTGATATTGGCGGCGGGAGTGTTGAATTTATTATTTGCAATGATGCCTGGATACTCTGGAAGCAAAGTTTTGAGATCGGCGCCGCCAGGCTGATGGATACCTTTCACCGGACGGACCCTATCCCGCCTGAATCAATCGCCGCGCTAAACCTGTACCTGGAAGTTAATTTGAAGGATCTCTTTTCTGCCGTATCGGCTTATCCTGTTGAAAATATCATCGGTTCATCGGGCGTGTTTGAAAGTTACGCAGAAGTAATTGAACTGGCAAAAGGCAATTCTTTTGATCTTAAAAATACAAAACATTATAATTTTGACCACGATGAACTTTTAGTACTGATAGAAAAGATCGTCCTTTCCACGCACCAGGAGCGTCTGACTACCAATGGCATCATCCCGGCAAGAACGGATATGATCGTTACCGCTTCATTACTTACCCGGTTTGTAATTAACAAGCTTAGGATCAACAAAGTGATGATGTCAGCAAATTCATTAAAAGAAGGGGTTTTGGCGGAGATGATGGGTTAATGTGAAATTCTGACTTTCCCCGTCACATACCATTTACACACAATTAAATTTCACCTCACCCTTTGTATATTGCCGCCCTTTAAAAAATATACTATGAAATTAAAATTTGCCGGTATCGGCCTTCTGTTAATGGTAGCGGTTTCTTTATCCGCGCAAACAATGCGCGGATCAAAAAACGGCATTGATTTCATATCATCCAATTACAGGCCGTCTGATTTGTTTTCGCCTTTGTTTTACACCGAAAAGGGGAATGAATTTCATTCCGCCAATGGTGCTCCGGGTGCAAAATATTGGCAAAACCGGGTTGATTATGTGCTAAATGCGGCCATCGATACCAACGCAAATATGCTTACCGCCACTGAAAAAATCAACTATATCAATAACAGTCCTGATGCTTTGCAATTTTTATGGCTGCAGCTCGATCAGAACACCTATAAAAAGGATGCGCGCTCAAATTTTTCAACAGGGTTTGCACCTGCGCCCAATCAGCACACAGATAGTTACCAGATTGAATCGGTAGCAATTAACCGTGGAGATGTAATGCAAAAAGCTGATTTTATTATTACGGATACCCGCATGCAGATCCGCCTGCCAAAAGAGATTTTGCCAAGGCGTGGGGCAATCAGTTTAATCATAAAATATAAATATACTATCCCTGGTGTTTTTGGCAACCGTACCGATTTTTTTGGCACCAAAAACGGCAAGATCTATGAAATAGCCCAATGGTTCCCCCGCATGTGCGTGTATGATGATAGTCGTGGCTGGGATACGCTCCCATTTTTGGGTCCCGGTGAGTTTTACCTTGAATATGGCGATATTGACTATAATATCACTGTGCCGGCAGATATGATAGTGGCCGGATCAGGCGAATTGCTCAACCCGCAGGACGTGCTTACCGCCAAACAAATTGCCCGGTTAGCAGAAGCCCGCAACAGTGATAAAACAGTTATGATAAGGGATGTGAACGAGGTGGCCGATCCGTCATCGCGCCCAACAGGCAAAGGTACGCTTACATGGCACTTTAAAATGCTGAATACCCGCGATGTTGCCTTTGGCGCGTCGAAAGCTTATGTATGGGATGCGGCCAGGGTTAATTTGCCGGAAGGTAAAAAATCGCTGGCCATGTCGGTTTACCCGGTTGAGAGCGCAGGTAACGGTGCATGGGGCAGGGCTACCGAATATTTAAAAAAATCAATGGAGTATTTCTCGGCAAAATGGTTTATTTACCCATATCCAGTTGCCGTTAACGAGGCCGGCATAGCAGGCGGCATGGAATACCCCGGTATTGTTTTTGATGGCATTAATGATAAAGCAGGTGAATTATATTGGGTTACCGCGCATGAGATCGGTCATAACTGGTTCCCGATGATAGTGGGCAGCAACGAGCGCCGTTATGGCTGGATGGATGAGGGCTTTAATACTTTTATTGATATTTATGCTGCGGATGAGTTTAATCACGGCGAATACGCGCCCAAGCGCGATGACGAGTACGCCCCCGGCAAAGGTAACCCGGCGGATGAAATAGTTCCGGTAATTGCCGATGCCGATGCGCCCGTAATTATGACAGCGGCAGATGCTGTTCCGGAAAAATACAGGCACCCTATCGTTTATTTTAAACCCGCTTTCGGTTTGGTTCTGTTGCGCGAGCAATTTTTAGGGAAAGATCGGTTCGATTATGCTTTCAGGAATTATATCCGCAACTGGGCCTTTAAACATCCGCAGCCGGATGATTTTTTCAGGTCGATTGAAAATGGCGGCGGGGAAGATTTGTCATGGTTCTGGAAGGGCTGGTTTTATAACAACTGGTCGCTTGACCTGGCGGTTGTTGATGCAAAGTATGTAAATAATGACCCCAAAAATGGCATCAGCGTAACCATCGCCAACAAAGACCGGATGGCCATGCCCTGTACCGTTGAAGTTAAGTTGAAAGACGGCGGCAGGCAGCGTGTAAACCTGCCCGTTGAAACCTGGCTGCAGAACAAAGTTATTACTTTTACCATCCCAACTACATCGGAAGCTGAAAGTGTAACGGTTGACCCGGGTGCGGTGCTGCCGGATGCTGACAGGAAGAATAATACGATGCAGGTAAAATAAAATATTTCGTAGAGACGCCCCGATGTATCGGGGCGTCTCTACACGCGTGCATTAAAATACGCGACAGACTTACGAAGTTTTCAAAACTTCGTAAGTCTCTTTTCGGGAGGCATCGCGTCTCTACAATTTCATTAATTCCCGGTACAGTTTTTCGGTAGGCAAACCAACAACATTGGTATAGGAGCCATTTATTCTTTCAATACCAATCAAACCAATCCGTTCCTGGATACCGTAGGAGCCGGCTTTATCAAAAGGCTGGTATTGCCGTACGTAACTTCTGATCTCGTCATCCGTCAGTTCACCAAAATACACCTCCGAAACATCATAAAAACTATGGTACTGATGTTTATAAAGCAAACAAACGCCGGTTATAACCTGGTGCATTCTGCCGGATAGTAATTTCAACATTTCTACGGCATGTGCCTCATCGTCGGGTTTGCCAAGGATCCGGTTATCTATACAAACTATGGTATCAGCGGTAAGTACAATCTCATCAGTAACAGATTCATCAAAAGCGCGGGCTTTTTTTTCTGCGATGTAAAGCGCAATTTCTTCAGGGGTTAAGTTATCAGGATAGGTTTCGTCAACTTCTTTTAAAACAATGCGGAATTCAATATCCATCAGTTTTAAAAGCTCCTGCCTTCGCGGCGATTTGGATGCAAGTATCAGTTTGGGTAAGTTCATAATTTGTTCATGGTTCATAGTTGATGGTTCATAGTTAGGTTTGCAGCTGCTATGAACTATGAACCATCAACCATGAACTCCCCTCTACCAGCTAAAGGCCTCCTCCGTCATCCATTTGCCTTGTATCTTTAGTACTTTTTCAATGATATCCCTGGCGCAGCCCCGGCCTCCGGCGAAAGGGGAAATGTATTTGCTTATTGCTTTAATTTCTTCAACAGCATCCGAAGGACATGCAGGTAACCCGGCTAATTGCATTGCTTCCAGGTCGGGGATGTCGTCACCCATATAAATAACCTTTTCGGGAAGGATATGCTTTTCTTCGAAGTAAATTTTTACTTTTTCCTTTTTGGTATGGATGCCCATATACACATCCTTTATACCAAGGCTGTTTAAACGGTAAACAGCGCTTTTTGAACGGCTGCCCGATACCGTACAAACATTATAGCCGCATTTAACAGCGAGTTGCAGGGCATATCCGTCCTTTATATTAAAGGCGCGGCTTTGTTCGCCGTTCTCTGTAACAAATACAGAGCCATCAGTCAATACGCCATCCACATCAAAAATGAAAGTGGTTATGTCTTTTAGTTTAGTTAAGAATGATTCCACAGATTTTTTTATTATTTTATATTATGATTCCACAGATTTTGTTTGCGATTACACCGATTTTTGACTGATGATTACATCGGTTTTTAAGGAAATATTTTGTAAATATCTTTTCGGTGGGCTACCCTTGCGAATTCAATAGTGTCATTTTCCATGAAAAAGCCAATTCTATAATCACCGCTTCTGATCCTGTAAGCAGTTGAATGACCCTTAAGTTTTTTGATGCCTTTGATTTCGGATAAGCGGGCAGCTTTTTCTGCTTCTTTAATTATATCCGAAATTGCCTTTTTTACAGACGCTTGATCTATTTTGTCGAGGTCTTTTGAAAAACGCCCGGTAAACCTGATATCCATTTCACGAATTAAGCTTTTTCATCACTTCGTCGCGCGATACTATTTCATCCCTGTCAACTTCATTCATCATAATTAGTAATCCTATATCTTCTTTTTCCTCTTCGGTAATAACTTTCGAGGGGATATTCATTTTTGCCAGCAGATCGGTAATAAGCTTGGCTTCATTTCTTGTTTTCGGACTAATAACTATGCTTTCCATATTACAAATTTAACTAACTATTTTATGATTGCACCGATTTTGTTTGCGATTACACTGATTTTTGAATATGATTTCACCGATTATTTTCTCGTTTTGTTCTTTGGCCGAAAATAGGGGTTTACAAGCATTAAATCAACATAAACAGTAACATTGGCTGTTGCGAACGGCCTGGCTATAGAAATATATCCATCTTATTACAAAGAAAAAGGATGCGGACCATAAAATTTTAAACAATAATTATATGTTTGTATCATGCTAATAAAAGGTCAATCTTATTAGCCATTTACTATGGACCATCGGCTATGGTCTATGGACCTTGATTAACTATGAACATTCACACCATTGAAACGGGCTTTTTTAAATTAGACGGCGGCGCTATGTTTGGCGTAGTGCCTAAAACTATCTGGAGCAGAACCAACCCGGCCGACGCAAATAATTTGTGTACCTGGGCCATGCGCTGTTTGCTGATTGAGGATGAGGGCCGCCTGATTTTGGTTGATACCGGCATCGGCAATAAACAGGACGAAAGGTTTTTCAGTCATTATTACCTCCACGGGGATGCAAGTTTGGATAGCTCATTGAATGCACTTGGTTTTAACAAGGATGATATTACCGATGTGTTTTTAACCCACCTGCATTTTGATCATGTCGGGGGGGCTATCGTCCGCGATGGCGGGAAATTAGTGCCGGCATTTAAAAATGCAACCTATTGGAGCAACCGGCAGCATTGGGACTGGGCAATTTATCCGAATGAACGGGAAAAAGCCTCGTTTTTAAAGGAAAATATAATGCCTTTACAGGAGAGCGGGCAACTGAAATTTGTTTCAACGGAAGATGGCGCCCGGTTCAGCGATAATATCCATATCCGCTTTGTTTACGGGCATACCGATGCGATGATGTTGCCGCTGATTAATTATGGGGATAAACAAATTTTGTACATGGCCGACCTGCTGCCATCGGTAGGGCATATACCGCTGCCTTATGTAATGGCCTACGATATGTTCCCGCTTAAAACGCTGACCGAAAAAAAGGTTTTCCTTAACGAAGCAGTTGAAAATAATTACATATTATTTCTTGAACACGACCCTGTAAATGAATGTTGTACACTACAGCAAACCGAAAAAGGGGTGAGGGTTAAGGATACTTTTAAGATAGATGAATTATAGGCAAAGATGCAATAAATCGTGCCCTTGAGGCACGCAAAATGTAATATAATTTTTTGTAAATATATGGTTCAAAGTATAGAATTAGTAACAATTTTATACCTTTGCACGTTCAATTCTAAAACAAGAATCGAGGTTAATAAATTAAATGAGACAACTCAAAATAACGCAATCCATTACCAACCGTGAATCGCAATCACTTGATAAATATCTTCATGAAATTGGTAAAGTTGACCTAATTACTGCAGAAGAAGAAGTAATATTAGCTCAAAAGATCAGGGAAGGTGACCAGGCGGCTTTGGAACGTTTAACCAAAACAAACCTGCGTTTTGTGGTTTCTGTTGCTAAACAATACCAAAACCAGGGCTTAACATTGGGCGATTTAATAAATGAGGGAAACCTGGGTTTAATAAAGGCGGCAAAACGCTTTGACGAAACCAAGGGCTTTAAATTTATATCTTATGCGGTTTGGTGGATCCGTCAATCCATTTTGCAGGCTATTGCCGAGCAATCGCGTATCGTGCGTTTACCATTGAACCAGGTAGGCTCATTAAGCAAGATCAGCAAAGCATTTTCGAAACTTGAACAGGAATTTGAACGTGAGCCTTCACCCGAAGAGCTTGCAGATATGCTTGAAACTACAGTTGACAAAATTTCGGATACATTAAGTAATTCAGGCCGCCATGTTTCGATGGATGCCCCCTTTGTACAGGGCGAAGAAAATACATTGCTTGATGTGCTGGAGAACCAGGAACCAAATACCGACTCTATATTAATAAATGAGTCATTATCCGAAGAAATAAAACGTTCGCTTTCAACCCTTACCGAGCGTGAACGCGAGATTATCGTATTGTTCTTTGGTTTAGGCACCAATCATCCGCTCTCATTAGAAGAAATAGGAGAAAAATTCAACCTTACCCGCGAACGCGTAAGGCAAATAAAAGACAAAGCTTTACAACGCTTGCGCCATACTTCAAGGAGCAAGATCCTGAAATCGTATTTAGGATAAAAATATCCCTCCCCACTTTATTTCCCGGGTAATTCAGATTCGACAACTTTTTAAAAGTTGTCGAATCTACGAATGAAATAAAATTAATTGTTTTTTTTCGAAACAATCCCGGATTTTATATTCGAAATAGTCAATAAAAAAGTAATTTAGTAACGATTATTTAACGTTACAGATTTTTATGACAATCCCCATCTACCAGGCTGATGCCTTTACTGATAAACTTTTTGGCGGCAACCCGGCCGCTATTTGTCCGCTGGAAGAATGGCTCCCTGATGAGATCATGCAAAAGATAGCGGTTGAAAACAATTTTGCCGATACAGCCTTCTTTGTTAAAAATAAAACGGGATATAAATTAAGATGGTTTACTCCCGAATACGAAATTGATCTTTGCGGGCATGCAACACTTGCCTCGGCGCATATTTTGTTCACAGAATTGGGCTATCAGAAGGACACCATACATTTTGATACGGTAAAGGCCGGTGCGCTCACCGTTAAAAAGGACGGGGATAAATACACCATGGATTTCCCGTCGCGGCCGGCAATACATATTGAACCGCCTGTTGGATTGGCCGAGGCATTAAGCGATAAGCAGCCTCTGGAAGTTTTAAGGTCGCGTGATTATCTTTTGGTATATAAATCAGAAGACGAAATCCGTGATATTTCGCCGGATTTTTTCACATTATCAAAAATGGACACCTTAGGTGTAATTGTTACTGCACCCGGAAAAGATGTTGATTTTGTTTCCCGTTTTTTTGCACCCGGCGCCGGAATCCCCGAAGACCCGGTAACAGGCTCTACGCATTGCAACCTCATACCGTATTGGGCCGCAAAATTAGGAAAAAACAAATTGCACGCCTACCAGCTATCAGCCCGCAAAGGCGAACTGTGGTGCGAGCTAAAGGGTGACAGGGTACTGATAAGCGGGAAAGCAATTACCTACCTGAAGGGGGAAATATTTATTTGAAGAGATTAGTGGTTGGAGGTTAGAGATTAGTTTGCCTTGTTTGAAAATACAGGGAGTTCGGAATAGAATGGCTGGTTTATTTTTCGCCGCCAATTGACCATTGCAAATTTTTAATTACACCAACTAATCTCTAAACACTGACCTCTAATCTCTAAAAAAATCATAAATAAATCAATTTTTTATGATTACTTTGAAGGTTCTAAAATTTAAGGATCAGTACATCACAAATGCAGCTTACACGGTTAGAAATCAAAGGCTTTAAGAGCTTTGGCGACAAGATCACCATTAATTTTAATGAGGGCGTTACTGCTATTGTGGGTCCCAACGGCTGTGGTAAGTCAAACGTTGTTGATTCGATACGCTGGGTGCTGGGTGAGCAAAGCACCAGGATGCTGCGATCTGAAAAGATGGATAACGTGATATTTAACGGTAGCAAAAGCCGCAAGGCTGCTAACCTGGCCGAAGTTTCCCTTACGTTCGACAATACAAAAAACATACTGCCCACCGATTTTTCACAGGTAACATTAACCCGCCGTCTTTATCGTACCGGCGAAAGCGAATATCGCCTGAATGATGTTCAGTGCCGTTTAAAAGATATTACCGACTTGTTTTTAGACACAGGCATCGGCGCCGATTCTTATTCTATCATTGAGTTAAAGATGATCGATGAGATCATCACCAATAAGGAAGGATCACGGCGCAATTTGTTTGAGGAAGCATCGGGCATATCCAAATATAAACTGCGCAAAAAACAAACGTTCAGTAAATTAAAAGATACCGAATCCGATTTGGAAAGGGTGGAGGACCTGCTTTTCGAGATCGAGAAAAACCTGAAGACACTCGAAAACCAGGCAAAAAAAACTGAGCGCTATTACCGCATCCGAGAGCAATATAAAGCGCTTAGTATTATGCTGGCCTCTTTCAGGATAGCTTCATTCAGCGAGTCCTTAAGCAGGATTGAAGATCGCGACCAAAAACATAAGGTTGAAAAATCGGGCATCGTAACCCAAATAGATCAGTTGGAAGCGTTGTTACAGCAACAGAAGCTTGATAGCCTCACTAAAGAGAAAAATCTATCCACGCAGCAAAAGGCCACAAATGAGTTTGTATCGAAAATAAGGGCCTACGAAAGCGAAAAGAAAATCAAAAATGAACAGCTGCGGTTTCAGCAGGATAAAGAAACACGGTTAACCGAAGACCTGGAACGCGATAAGGCCCAGCTTAACCACGTGCTTTATAACCTTAAACGGCTTGCCGAAGAAAAAGCGCAGGAAGATGAAAACCTGCAAGCCGTTCAGTTAAAGGTAGCTGACCTGAAAGCCGCTGTTGATGAATTACGTTTAAAACAAACTGAATCAAGGAACGAACTGAACGAGCTTACCGGCGTTAATACCCGGTTGCAAAACCAGGTGTATAAAACGGAAAAAGACCTGGATATTCTGCAAATTCAGCAGCAGGCGCTTGAGCAGGAAAGCCAGCGGAATATGGAAGATACTTCGACTAAAGAAGTTGAGTTATCCCATTTTAATGAAGTTGTTGCAGGACTGCAAGACCAGGTTGAGGCGGATGAAAGTGAATATCAGCTTATTGTTGAATTTGAAAACAAACTACAGGAAGAGATTACCCTTACCGAACTTGAACTAAATACGGTACAGGAAAGCATTATCCGCGAAAGCAGGAAGCTTGACGCCAAACAAAACGAATATAACCTTACCAAAAGTATGGTGGATAACCTGGAAGGCTTTCCTGAATCTATCCGCTTTTTAAAGAAAAATACAGAATGGGCCAAAAATGCCCCATTGTTCAGCGATATCTTGTTTTGCCGTGAAGAATACCGTGTTGCTATAGAAAACTACCTGGAGCCGTTGATGAACCATTATGTGGTTGACAGTTATAATGAAGCCATCAGGGCCATCAATTTATTAAGCAGTGCGGCGCAGGGTAGAGCCCAGTTTTTTGTTTTGAACAGTTATGAGCATCAATCGCCGCCCGCCATTATTGATGTAAACGGAGCTATCCCGGCCTTGAATGTAGTTGAAGTGGATAAACACTATCAGCCCTTATGTGATCACCTCTTAAAGAACGTTTATTTGGTTGATGATGGCAATGACCAGGCGCTTAATACTGCCGAATTGTCTGCCGGGGTAGTGTTGATCGGAAAAAGCGGCAAGTTTAACAAATCCAGATATACCATGGCCGGCGGATCTGTTGGCCTGTTTGAAGGTAAGCGGATTGGCAGGGCAAAGAACCTCGACAATCTTTTAAAGGTAATTAAGCTGATTGATATTGAAGTTGCCGACTTTAAGAGCAGGTTTGCTGATCTGCAGCAAAAATTGTCGGATTTAAAAGCTTCAGGAAAAGCTGCTGAAATAAAGCAAAAGCAGCATGACCTGAACCTGTTGAACACTGAACTGATAACCGTTAAAACCCGGCAGGAACAATACCAGGCATTTATCGAAAACAGCCTTAACCGTAAAGCTGATATCGCCGGCAAAATCATCAGCATTAAGGAAGAAACCCTGTTGCTTCAACCGAAACTTGAAGAGTTAAAAATCCAGAAACAACAGCAAAGCGACTTGCTGACTGACAAGCAGGAGGCTTTTAATGAACTGAATGAATATGTAACCATCCAATCAAACGCCTACAATCAGGAAAATATCCGCTTTCACCAGCAGCAAAACAAAGTATCGGGCCTGGTAAAAGATCTGGATTACCGTGAAACACAGCAGGAAAGCCTGGATAGCCGGATAAAACAAAATAGTGCCGAACTGGAAAAGGTAAAGATCGCCATCCAGGAAAATTTGCAGCAGACAGGTGATTCTGATGATGACCTGCTGGCTATGTACGAACAAAAAGAGGAACTTGAGAAAGCTACGCAGCAGGCCGAACAGGAATATTACGAATGGCGCGGAAATATCACTTTGAGCGAAAACGAAATTACCGCCTTGCGTCGAAAAAAAGACAATGCCGAAATTATAGAGAATGAATTAAAGGATGAGCGCAATAACCTTAAACTGGAGTTGAATGCCCTAAAAGAGCGGCTATCGGTTGAGTTTAATGTGGACATACAGGAATTGCCTGAAAATGAAATAGCAGCAGGTGAAAGTGAACAGGATATACGGGAAAAGACAGAAAAACTGAAACGGCAATTAGACGATTTCGGCGCAATTAACCCACTGGCCGTTGAGGCTTATAACGAAATGAACGAACGTTATACCTTTATACAGGCGCAAAAAAAGGATTTGAGTGAAGCGAAGGCATCTTTATTAGCCACCATACAGGAAATTGATGATACCGCGCGGGAAAAATTCATGACATCATTTGTTATGGTAAGGGAAAACTTTATAAAAGTATTCCGTTCCTTATTTAACGAAGAAGATTCATGCGATTTGATACTGACAGACCCGGCTCATCCGCTGGAATCGGAAATTGATATTATTGCTAAGCCTAAGGGGAAACGTCCGCTTTCGATCAACCAGTTATCGGGAGGGGAAAAAACACTTACAGCGACGGCAATCCTGTTTTCGCTTTACCTGTTAAAACCCGCTCCTTTTTGTATTTTTGATGAAGTGGATGCCCCACTCGATGATACCAACATCGATAAATTTAATAATATCATCCGCGAGTTTTCAAAACAGTCGCAATTCATCGTTATATCCCACAATAAAAGAACCATCGCCAGTACCGATATTATTTACGGTGTAACGATGGTTGAACAAGGCATTTCAAGAGTTGTTCCGGTTGATTTGCGGGAACTGGTTGATTAAGCCGGAAGCAAAAAGGTAAGGCGAAATCTAAGGCGAAAAGATTTGACAACTTTTCAAAAGTTGTCAAATCTAAAATCGCCAAAATTACTTGCCGGTAAAAAATAAAAAGGTAAAAGAAAAAAGCCTCTGTAATTTCGGCTTTCACCTTTCACCTTTCACCTTTCACCTTTCACCTTTCACCGTTCGGCTTTCGGCTTTCACCATTCACCACTCACCTTATTTTGTGTTTCAGTTTTTTATTCAGCACCATTCCGGTGAATTTTGAGACATGCAAAGAAGCGGTATTTGCTCCGTTCAGCGATAAAGCTCTCACCTCCGGAGACAGGCTTTGTACAGTTTGCCTTGCTACCGCATAAGTGCCGGTATTTACATAGTTTAAAATATGGCTTAACAAACCTTCTTTGGGGTCGCCAAAATCTTTGGTCAGGTCATCATAACTATTGACGCCGGGGTAGCCGGTAGCTCCCGGTATAAACCCTTGATAATACCCACCCTGGCCGGCAGCGTTTTCTATGGAAAATTCAGGTGTGTACACGGTGTATTTGTTGATTTTAAGACCAAAAAAGCCAACAGGTTTACCATAACTTTGTGAACCAACGAACTCAACATCCATTTCCGGGCGCAGGTTATTGATGGTCAATTCACTTGCCGATGCTGTTTGTCCTGTCATGATAAAGAATACCCGGTTGATATTCAAACTTCCCTGTTTTGCAAAATTTACAGCATTTGCGGCTACTGAGAAATCAACAGACCCAAACTGGCTTGTAATCAAAGGGTCCTTCCCGCTTACCAAATTACTATTGTAATAAGTGTTGTACATCAGTGTTCCGCTCTTAGCAGGCGGAACAATTAAATTATCGAGATATTCTGCTGTTGAAACGTATCCGCCTCCGTTGTAGCGCAGGTCAACAACCAGGTCGCTTATGCCCTGCGTTGCAAAATTGGCGAAAGCAGCATTTAACAATGGGTCTGCAACTGCATCGGATACGAAACTGTTAAAAACAATATACCCCAATTTTTTGCCGCTCGTTTCAGTATAAACTGTATCTTTTAATACAGGGTTTACATTATAGCTGGTCGTTGCCAGGCTTACAGTTTTTGTACTTCCGCTAAGGGTTGTTACCGTCATCGTAATAGTGCCGCTATTAAAAACCGCGTTATTTACAAAATTCAGATTAGTACTTGTCCCCGTTCCATAAACAACGCCGCTGATAACACCATCATAAGATATATTACTACTCCCATTAATGCTTGTGATCTGGCAGCCCCGGGTTAAGCCGGCGAGGCTGGCAGGTGAGCCGGGATAAACATATTCAATACGCAGATCGTTCACCAGGTTATATTGTAAATCAAAACCAAAATCACCTTTAACGCCATTTAAAGCTGCGGTTTCGGTGCCATTGTCAATAAATGAATATTTGGCCTGGCCCGGGGCATATTTATAATACTCGTACGGGGCATTTGTCGCCGGGTTAATAGCATACTGGGAAAGCGCGTTAAGCTCATTGCTTAAAGCCGTTAAATCTTCGGGGTTGGTAAATGAGCGTGGCTGGAAAGCCGCATAAGTGGGCAACTGATCAAACCATAAATTGTCTTCTTTGGCATAAAGGTAAATGGAGTCCTGGATCAATTGCAGCGTACTGCCGTTCTTTGACGGGCCGGTTGGCAAAGGCGTAACGGTAGTTTTATTGTCTTTTTTACAAGATGCAATTAAACCGGCCGACAGTACAATAATTAAGTAAAATATTTTTTTCATGTGAATGATTGTTTACAGTTTGTTAATAGGTAACGAAATAAATCAGGATATCTTATGGTTATGTTTTATAAAAATTCTTGTACGTTAATATAATCAATACCGCATGTTTCAGCGCAAAGACGATCATTTTCAGCGTTTTCAATCATTAAAATATCCCTGCGCTGTAAGTTGTGGTCTTTTATTAATAAATCAATGGCATCAGGCTCAGGCTTCGCAAATGTTTCTTCGGCAAAGTAGGCCGTTAAATAGGGTTCAAGGCCGTGCCATTCCATTTGTTTAATTTTATTCAATTGCTGCTCCGGATTGCCGTTGGTTACAATAAACACTTTTTTTCTGTCAATAACAATATCCTGCAATAAATTCAGGATGTTTTTATATACCAATAACTTTAGCGGCAGTTTAGCAGTGATCAAAAGGTTGTTTAAATTATCGCGAAATTTCTCATCAATATTTAACTTTTCTTTTAAACGATCAAACACCCTATCACTTCCCTCTGCATTATACGTATCTACCATTAAATTGGTTGTTTCTTTAGCATCGAAATTTTCTGTATATTCAAGCAGGCTGGCAAAAATGTAATAAACCTGGTATAAATAATCCTTTTCGGGATAAATTACATTATCCAGTTCAAAAATAAAAGCTTTTTTGCGCTTATCAATATCAGCGTACTTCATTGGTTTAGTTCAGTGTTGATGGTTCATAGTTTGCGGCAGAACTGTTCATTGTTCATAAATTAGTTCATTGCCCAATTCGGGCGCAATTTATCTTATTTTTGTTTAGCGTAAATCTCTATTTTTGATAAAAAGTTTAAGGATATAAATAAAGTGAAAACAGAGCCAATTATAGTACAGCGTATATATAACGCGCCCATTGAAAAGGTATGGCATGCCATAACCGGCCTTGAGCAAATGCGGCAATGGTATTTTCCATCGCTTATCGAATTTGAACCTGAAATTGGGTTTGAAACAGTATTCGATGTTGAAAGCGGAGGGAAGATATTCCCGCATATATGGAAAGTAAAGGAAGTTATACGTGGTAAAAAGATTAGTTATGAGTGGAAATTTGGCGGTTATCCCGGTGACTCATTAGTTAGTTTTGAACTTTTTAACGAAGATGGCAAAACAAGGATAGTTTTAACGCATAACCAAGTCGAAACCTTCCGCGGAGATCTTCACCCTGACCTGGCTAAACAAAATTTTGTACAAGGGTGGACACATTTTATTGGAACCGCGTTAAAAGAATTTGTGGAGCAGGATGCAGAGGAATAAAATTATACCGGCGACACACACACATGAATTATGTTATTTTTGTTGAATGACGCAGCAACAGGCCAATAATCCACTTCATGGGAAAACTTTAGAAATGATATTAACGGCCCTTGTTGACCATTATGGCTGGCCGGAACTGGCCGTGCGTATCCATATTAACTGTTTCACTACAGACCCAAGCATAAAATCAAGCTTAAAATTTCTGCGTAAAACCGAATGGGCCAGGAAAAAAGTGGAAGATCTGTATATAGCCACCCCTTATTTAACAAGTTCAGGACAAGACACTAATCTCTGATCTCTAACCTCAAATCACCACCACTAATGTTTCCTTTTATTATTCATTTTAGCTTTCAGGCCCGAACTGTAGTTATAAGTTTTTGCATTTTCAGGCTTTTTCTGATGAAAGGCTTCGCCGGCTACAGGTTCAGTCGTTTTCTTTTTTGAGGATTGCTTTTCTTCAGGTTCGGGGTTTTTCTTTTCTTTTTCAATCAACAGCTCAGCGGGCAGCTCCCCAACAGGTATTTTTTGTCCTGTCGCCTGTTCAATTTTTCTAACCATGCCTAATTCAAGGTCGGTTACAAAGCTTATTGCCAGCGTTTCGTCCCCGCTTCTGGTTTTGTGATTGATGATCCGGTCAATAAAGATTTCTTTTTCGGCAGGCAGCTCAAAATGTATCAGAAATGGGATCTCGTTAAGTCGGGTTGACCCTATCGTTTCATCAGTAACAATCAGCGTCCTAATCTGCGACAATTCCCTAAATTCAGCTATTTCCTTAATGTTCTCAAACTCTACCGACCATGAATTTAATATAGCGACAGAATTTTTCTGGCGGTTTTGAAGTCTTTTATACACTTTTTCGGCAGTTTGACGCGTATTTACAAAAACCACTGTTTTAGTAAACAGTTCTTCATCCTGCATAAACAGGTTTAGCAGGTTTAATTTTGTACCGAAATTTGGCAAGTGATATAATACCTGCGGATAGGTTTCTAATTTTGATTCGCCAAGTTCTTCTACTTCAACAATTGCCGGGTTTTTCATGAAGGGGGCCATCATTTTGTTGAGCCTATCATGGACCACCGTAGTAAAAACCAGGTGCTGGCATTTGGTGATGCTGTTGGCCAGTTCTGCTACAGGTAACTGCAGACCCTGTTTAACAATCAGTTCGGCGTCGTCAATAATTAACAGTTCTATTTTGTTCAGGTTAAGGCCAAGTTTCAGATAAATGGCACGGGCCCTGTCAGGCGTCGCAACTACAATATCCGCTCCATCGGCAAGGGCATTCATCTGGCTTTCAGTTCCGGGCGTTGCATACAGGCCGACGATCAATGCCGGTTTGTTTTTATTCAGCTGTTCAAAGCGGCTTATCACGTCCAATACACTTTCTTTATCAGGGACAAGTATCAACACACGGGGAACCCCTTCCGAAGTATGCTTCAGTCTGTTTAGTACGGCTAATATATATGTTGTCGTTTTACCGCAACCATCGGGGCCAACCGCTATAACATCCTGACCGCCAATAATCCGCGACAAGGTTTTTAACTGAATTTCTTTGGGGGCTAAATAACCAGCATCGGCAACCGACCGCAGCAATTGTTTATTCAGCTTTAATTTTTCTGACCACACCATCTGTTTATTTTAAGAGGGTGTAAAATTACCTTTTTTGGAGCGTAGTTTAGCTACGCAGGCATAATTCAGCATGGATACCCGTTTGTAGCA
This sequence comes from Mucilaginibacter sp. UBA5151, assembly GCA_002413785.1. Classification (GTDB taxonomy): domain Bacteria; phylum Bacteroidota; class Bacteroidia; order Sphingobacteriales; family Sphingobacteriaceae; genus Mucilaginibacter. The sequence continues at coordinate 74,530 of DHXR01000020.1, read as the reverse complement.
TTCGATTACCCACCAGGCAATTGCCCAGTCCAGGGGCTACCCTTCGCGAATGGGTTACCCCTAACGGGGTAATATTTTGTTGTGATTTCTTTTTCTACAAACAGGTAGCCCCTAATGGGGCATGAATAGCTGGTGAATTTCCCGTCAGTATATCGTACCTTGAGTTTTAATTATTTAAAAGCGATTTCCCCGCATAATTCGGTCAAAAGGGGTTTATATTTCATGCCAGTCAATGTCCATACTGTTTTGCAGGATGGACGTAAATGCAGAACGGGGAGGGATATCAAGGTAAGGATAGGTGACTTTTGAAAGATAAAGCCCCTGGGGGTAAGCCGGGATAATAATTTTCGGTGTTTCTTTATGGATAAGGTAGTGCTCAAACTCATCCACACTCATTTGCCCGCGGCCAATTTCAAGTAACCTGCCCATAATAATCCTGATCATTTTACTTAAAAACCGGTTGGCGGAGATATGGAACCTCAGTTTGTCGCCATTGTCATCAATAAATAAGGCGGCTGTTGAAACATAACAAAGGGTATGGTCAATCCGGTCGGGGCATTTGCAAAATCCCCTGTAATCGTTGTAAAGCGGGAGTAGGGCTACGGCAGCTTTCATCTTATCTAAATCAAGGTTCCGTTCGGGATAAAGTGAGCTGAACCCGCTTAAAAAAGGGTCTTTATAAGTGTGAATGTAGTAATCATAGCTTCTTTGAATTGCATCAAACCGAGCGTGCGGCTGACCCTGCATTGGGATAATATCAAAAACGGCAATATCATCAGGCAATATTTTATTCAGCCTGAAAAACAGGTCAAAATCCCATTCTTCATCAATATCTGTATGAAAAAAGAACTGGCTTGCATGCACTTGTGCATCTGTACGGCCGCAGCCCACAATTTCAGCCTGTTTTTTTAACAGTTTGCCTATGGCTTTTTCCAGCACTTCCTGCACGTTCGGCACCCCCGGATGTTTTTGCCAGCCGCTGTAGTTGGCGCCATGATAGGCTATGTGAATAAAATATCTCACCAGTTTTTTCAGTTTCCGGCTTGTTACGAAATTGACTTTATTACCGGCTGTACAGGTTGTTTTTTTGGTTTCTGAGGTTTGTTCTCATTACCCGGCTGATTTGTTCCCTGCGGTGGATTTGTATGCTGTTGATTTGGCTGCTGATTAGGGTTCGGATTGTTCCCTTGCCCGTTCACAGGCCTCACTGGTTGTTGGTTCGGCTGCTGATTAGGGTTCGGGTTATTCCCTGGCCAGTTAGCAGGTTGCATAGGCCGCCGGTTTGGCTGTTCATGCGGGTTATTCCCTTGTCCGTTCACAGGCCTCACAGGTTGCTGGTTCGGCTGCTGATTAGGGTTCGGGTTATTCCCCTGCCCGTTCACAGGCCTCACAGGTCGCTGGTTCGGCTGCTGATTGGGGTTCGGGTTATTCCCTTGTCCGTTCACAGGCCTCACAGGTTGCTGGTTCGGCTGCTGATTAGGGTTCGGGTTATTCCCTTGTCCGTTCAAAGGCCTCACAGGTTGCTGGTTCGGCTGCTGATTGGGGTTCGGGTTATTCCCTTGTCCGTTCACAGGCCTCACAGGTCGCTGGTTCGGCTGCTGATTGGGGTTCGGGTTATTCCCTTGTCCGTTCACAGGTCTCACTGGTTGCTGGTTGGGATTTTGATAATTACCCCGCCGGCCGTTTTGTTGCTGGTTAGGGTTTTGGTTGTTACCCTGGTTATATTGAAATACTTTTTGCGGCACGGGTTTGTTATTGCCCTGCGATGCGTTCCGGTTTAAGTCAGGGCGATATACGTTTATCCGGTTATTGTTAACCGAGGTCCTTCCGGGTGTATTATTCACATTTATAGTTACCGGCTGAATTTTAGTGTTAGTGATATTTTCAATTTCATTTACATTAGGACCCCGGTTATATCTGCCGGAATTATTACCTCTGTTGGCGGCTGTGTTATTGGCGTTTATATTATTAATGATAGTAGTGTTATTGACAATTGTGACATTGTTTCGCTCCACATAACGGTTGACATTTTCTGTGCCAATGTTTCGTGCTGGCACAAAGTTCCAGTCTTCGTTACGCGGCCTCCATCCGTTGCCCGAATTTTCGCGTGGCGGAATCGGCGCCCATCCGTAATAATCACCTGAATGCCCCCAGGTAACCCATGCCGGCGCCCATTCGTGCCCGGGGAGCCATAACCACCCGTAGCTGTCGTCCAAAAACCATCTGCCATAATGAAAGGGAGCCCAGCCCCAGCTGTAATTTGAAGCCCAGGTCCAGCCGGAATCGGTATATACCCAATAGCCATCGGTAACATAAGGCCTGAAATCGGCATCTACGTTTGGTTGCCAAACATAGCCATAGTCAGGGTAGTCTATCCAGGCTCCGTAAGGAGACAGTTGGTCATAAAACTCCTGATCGGTTTGCGGTTGGTCAGCATATACCGGTTCGGGCTGCTGATTAACTGGTTGTGTCGGGCCGCTTGTATATACAATTGGCGAACAACCGGTTAAAAAAAACGGGAGCGCTAAGGCTAAATATAATATATTTTTCATGGTACAATTAGTTTGGATTTCTATATTAAATATATAGTTATGACAGTTAAAACCTGTTATAGTTTAATGCATTAAACTATAACAAAAGTACTTAAAAAAATATTTCTAATTTGACCATAACGACTTGAAATTTGATCATAGAAAAGAGATTAGCCTAAAACACCAAATAATGTTATATTTTTAGTGTTTTAGACTAATCTCCCTCATCTAACCGCAGATCTCCAACCCCGGCTTATTCCCTAAATCGCTCTCCTGTATCCAGTTTAATGGTATATACAGTACCGTTCAGCGTTAAAGTTGCAGTGCCATCACCGTTGAATACCAACGTTCCGGTATAACTGAAACTTCCCTTTTTAGGTGTGTCGCCGCTCATCGAAATTGTGGCGTTACCGCTGGCAATAGTGCGGGCCGGTTTGGTAATAGTAAGGCCTTTAACAACAATGTCTATTTTGTTATTGCCGTGTTTGGCAGTATCAATTTTTGATTGAAATGATCCGTTTTGTTTGTATTCGCCATTAATTACAAAATCGGGCGCTGTTGGCAATAAGCCGTTAACGGTAAATATGGAACTGCCCGAATTTGTTGAGGAAAGGTTAGGGCCGCTAAAACTACCGCTGTAAACCAGGTTACTTGAAAGACTGTCGGGTATATTATTAATACAGTTAACCATATAATTGTAGGTTAGGTTATAACTGTACATAGTTGGCGAACCAGTAGCGTTATGCCTCGAAATAGTATCTGATTTTACAGTACCGCAGGGTATATGCAATCTTATAAAAGATGTTGCATCTAATGTCGCATCGGCAGAAAAATTGACTATACCATTCGAATTTGACGACAACGAACCCGCAACCATATCAGCAGCATCGGCATTGGAAATATTTGCATTAATGTTTGCTGCTGTGTTTGCATTTTTTTTACATGCCACTACTCCGAGCAATAGCATCGCGACGATAGATAATTGAATTTTTTTCATAATTGATTTACATTTTAACAGGAGATAACATTGTTTTGATACAATAAACCGGAAAAGATTTAAAAGGCTAAATTTATGTTTATTGTGGATTTATGCTGTTCAATTCCCGGATGTCTTCTTCACTAAGTTCAATTGAACCGGCGCCCATATTTTCTTCCAGGTGGGCAACGTTCGATGTGCCGGGAATCAGTAAAATATTATCGGAATGGTTCAACAGCCAGCTTAATGCCACCTGCTGTACCGAAGCGCCATGCTTTTCGGCAATTTGTTTTAATTTGGCCTGGCTTGTTATATTGCCTGCATTTAACGGGAACCAGGGTATAAAAATAATATCATGCGCTTTACAAAATTGCAGTACATGCTCCCATTTACGGTTATCAACACTGTACATATTTTGCACCGATACCACTTCAAAATAATCCTGCGCCTTTTTAATAGTATCAATGTCAACCTCCGAAAGGCCAATATGCCTGATCATTCCTTCCTGCTGTGCCTGTCTTAAAAACTCAAAGCTTTCTTCGGCCGGAACCAAAGGGTCAATCCTGTGCAGTTGATAAAGGTCTATCTGGTCGAGTTTCAGACGCTTTAAACTTCCTTCCAGTGCCTTTTGCAGGTGGTCAGGATGGGCGTTTACCGGCCATTCATCGGGGCCGGTGCGAAGCAGCCCGCCTTTAGTCCCGATTACCAGATCCGCAGGGTAGGGGTAAAGCGCTTCGGCAATCAGTTCTTCCGAAATATGCGGCCCGTAACTATCTGCGGTATCAATAAAATTAACGCCAAGTTCAACTGCCTGTTGTAAAACGCAGATTGCTTCGCCTTCATCTTTGGGCGGTCCCCATATTCCTTTGCCCGTTATGCGCATTGCGCCATAACCTAATCTGTTAACGGTAAGATCTCCGCCTATCGTCAACGTTTTCTCTGTTGAAATTGCTGTGTTGTTCATAGTAAATTTCGTTTTGGTTAATTTATTAACGTTAGTTTTAATAAATTGTTCTTGAAAATTTATTTTACACAATTTTTTTGGCGGGTCCAATATTTCAAATTATGGTATATTGCGTTAAAAAATAAGACATTATGAACGAACAAAACTATGCCAATCATGCCCGCTATGTAAAGGGTTTTCACTTTGTGTTAGGCTCATTGCTGATTATCGGCGCTATCGTTTCCCTCGTGAACCTATGGATGCAATGGTCGGCTAAAGATGAGGTTTTGACCGCTGTACTAATCGTTTTGCTTTTCGTCTCCGGGATTTTCCTGTTTTGGTTTTCACGCCAGTTCGCTTTAAAAGCACAGGACAGGGCCATACGCGCCGAAGAAAACCTGCGGTATTTTATCCTTACCCGCAAACCGCTTGACAGCAGGATCACCATGAGACAGATCATTGCATTACGCTTTGCACCCGATGATGAGTTTGTGGTACTGGTTGACCGGGCCATAAACGAAAGCCTTACCCCGGTTGAAATTAAAAAAGCCATCAAAAACTGGTGGGCCGACAATTATAGGGCGTAAGTTTAAAAACAAATATAAATACTGTTTTCAAAACCAAAGGTGTGAAATTACGAGAAGCTAAACGCATTTAGCCCCCCGTAATTTTTTCGGTTTGAGGAGCTAAATGCGTTTAGCCCCTCGTAATTTTTGTGAGTTGAGGAGCTAAATGCGTTTAGCACCTCGTAAAAAACCGGGGGTGTGTTTTATTAATGTGTTGTATATCAAACAAATATACGAAATATTTCAAAGAAACTGGAATTTTTGCTTGAAAAATGAGGATGTGGCGCGTGTTTTTTATTTCTCCCGGTATTTTTACCGCAGTCAGTTTTACAATCGGTGGAAATACGTAAATATACAAAATTTGGAGGGGATTTGCAAGGGCATTAGCCTCAGGGCAAACGCATTAAAATATTTCAATTCTGATATCGTTCCAAAAACAACTCCTACAATGTTGCAATGAATCAAGCAGAAATATTAAAAAAAGCGCCGTTAGGTGCGAAATATTGGTAGAAAATATAAAAAAGAATTTAGCGTGCCATCGGTACGTAACAAACGAAGCGGCATTAGCGCCAATGCATGGCGGAGGTTAGGTGCCGATGGCACACAATGTCGGGCTGATCGGTATTTCTACCAATATTTGACCCCTAAATGGGGTCTTATCAACTAATTTTAATGCGTTTGCCCTGGTATTGGCCTGGGCATCACTTCGGCTACCCGAAAGGGTCAACCTTGTTGTAGCAACGGGGGATATTTACTTTAGCCTTTATGCAAATTTACAATTTACATAGCATTTATTTACAATTTACATGAGGTTTATTTATAAAATACATAGAATTGTGCTTTCCATTTTTCGTTATTTGGCTAAAAAAAATTGTATTTGTTATATGAATTATCTAATTGTACACCCGGACAATCATGATAAGTTAACCGCCGTTAAAGCTGTTTTGAAGGCGTTGAAAGTTGATTTTGATGAGGCGAAAATATTTATACACAATTAAGTATATCCATTGGAATTGAAAAATAAAATTTGTTAAATTTGTATTAATGACAATCGACCAAGTAAGTACATACACCACTATAGCACAAAATTTCATTGTGATAGGTGGCTGTTTGTTTGGTCTTTATCACTTTTTAAAAAAGTATGACATTTTACATAGTGTAAACTTCCAAGTAAAAAAAAAATCCTTTTTTTGAGTTTTCAACATATCGACAAAGTCGAATAAAATGTCAAATATTTTCTTATAGGTTTTTTTTACCTTCAATGTTGTTACCATACTGATTATAAATTTCAGTTTTCAGTTTACCTATAACATACCCTTTAGCATTAGCTTTTAAATCTGCTTTAAGCTGTTCCTTTCCCCGCCCCTTCAAGTGTCACACTTGAATGATTTGGTTTGGGAGCGTCGACGCTCCCAAATATGAAGGAATTTATTTATAAGCGATAATGCGCCAACAACCACACGAGCGCGGACGCTCAAAATTGTACGTGTTCAATTGAGACACAGGCTGGGAAATTTGAACAGATATGAATATCTTAACCTAAAGTAACCTACCCCAACCCTTTTCTTGAAGTTTTAGATATTTCACAAACTCAATTGTCTCAATGTCAGCAACGACGAATGTAACTAACGATTTATCTGGTTTGATCTTGTATCTGAAAAATATTGGTTTAGATTTGATCTGGCCGTCATTCGTGTCTTCATAAATAATATTTAAAAAGTAAATTGTATTGGGATCGTCTATGCAATCCTGATAAATACCAATACCTGTAATAAAACTTACGTCCCTCAAATCAATGTTTGTTATATGCTTTTCTACCCTGGAGCATTTATTATTAAAATTCCAAATTGCAATTACCGTGGAATCAACATGTGGGTTTCTTATTCCGTGGTTTGTTACATGAAATGAGATAGTCGGCATATATGGATCCTTTGATTTGTCATACTTAACACTGTCGACCATAAATATTGGACGATTATCTTGGAATTGGTTGGATGATTGTATCTTTTGAAACTTGAATTGATCGTCTGCGACTTTAGCCTGGATTTGTATGGCAACTAACTGCTGTTTGTTAATTAGCAATTGTTGTTTATTGATACTATTCTGGTAGTCATTATTCTTTTTCTGTTGATTGTCGTTAAATGCGTTTCGGTTTGAGTCATTATACTCTTTAACCTTTTGCTCGCTATCTCTTTTGGCCATGATCCTTAAATCAGCTTTTCTTTGATCGTTTGAAGTTTTAAATTGGTCTTTAGCCAGTTTTAATTGTTGATTAGCATTGTCAAGCTGACCTTTTGCCAATGAATATTGCTTCCTTGTCTCATTTAAGCTAAGAAGGGCAAGTATAATTGTGGTTATAAGAATACCAAGTGTAAGGTAAAATTGTGTCTTGCTCGGGTTTTCTTCAAACCAGTCATGTACTCTTTTGTTTTTAAGTTTTGAATGTGAGTTATCCATTATTGATACAATGAAGATTTCTTTTAAAAAAACATATTACGGCACTAATGATAAAATGGGTTAACGCCGCAATAAAGTAAAAATAATAAAAATATTAGTAAAAAAAAATAAAAGCTAAAAAAATAAGCAATTTATTTACCCCGCCAAGTCAAGCGTGTCGCTTGACTTTTTGCCCCTTGGTGATATTTCTTGTGATCAAATGGAAATGACTTTATTATCCAGCCCTCAGCCCTTTCAGGTGAGATGCTTAAATGAAGCTTTTCGGAAACATATCTTTAAAATTGCCGGATATTTATTATATTTGAATTAAGGCTTAATCAATTTGGATTATGGAAAGAATTGAATTGGAGGTTGATGACAAGGTGGCGAAAGCCTGGAAAGCAGCTCCGGATAACAAAAAAAAGGATATCGCGAATAAAATAAATATAAGGATAGGAAAAGAATTGTTTGATTACGACAAGGAGGGCTTTAAACTGTATTTGGAACAACTGCGTAATAATATGGCTGAACGGGGACTTACACAGGAAATACTGGATGATATTTTGAAAGATGAATCATAAATTCGTCTTCGATACCAATGTGCTTATAAAACGTATGCCAAGTGGTTGTATAAACAAACTTACGAAGTTTTTAAAACTTCGTAAGTTTTTGGGGTGGAAGCGTAATAATTCAATTGAATTATGTCTTTCGGAACAGGCTTAACGTTCCATTCCTTATGTATGCTTAAAGCAGCTCCGATAGCGGAGGCCTGGGCCATAGCGGCCGCATAAACTTCGATAGCAGGGGAAGCTGCAGCAAGCAGATGCATGAAAACGTTGTTTTTACTGAACCCTCCGTCAACAAATAGCTTTTTTACTTTTTTGTCTTTCAGTAAAAGGCTGGTTGATAATACCTGTATTTCAATTAAATCCATCATTAATTGATGATATGCTTCCAAATCATTTTCAAACCCGGCTAAATCCCTTGTTGAAAATTTGGATTGTTTGAAATTACCGGCAATGTTACCTGATATTTCATTTTTTCGGAGTTTTTTAATAATCCCGGGATCAAAGGCCACATTGCGGTATTTAATGTCATCCTGGTTAAAATGGCCAGCTATTCTTTTTACCTGCTGGTCATGTTCAAAACCGGAGAATAGTCTTGCGGCTTTCACGGGTTTGCCCTGATACTGGAGATAACTTAAACAATCCATTTTGAGTTCTTCCGATGTTAAGGGTGAATGGTCAAACGGATTTAAACTGATACTCCAGGTGCCTGTTGATAACAGGACAAATGGCTCTTCAAAACTTACCAGATAGGGGATAAGCGCAGCTGAACTGTCATGCAGTCCGACGCCAACCTTATAACCCTTGCCGGGGAAAACTTTGCAGGACGACACAATAGGTGCGAGCTTTTTATCAACACCTTCCTGCAGCACCCATTCGTGGTAGTTGTTTTTTTCGAAATTCCATAAAGCAGTATGGCAACCTATACTTGTTAAATCCGAATAATATTTACCGCTAAGCAGCGAGCTTAAATATTGGGGAAGGTGCAGCGCATATTTCATCCGTTTAAATATCTCCGGCTGCTCATTTTTTAGCCTGTAAAGCTGCAAACCCGAATTCAAACTGCCCAATAGCGGAGAGGCGGTTTCCAAACTGAATTGTTCTTCTCCGCCATATTTTTCATAGAGCTGACGGCTCAATGCTTCGGGGTAGGGTTTCAGGTAATTATATAGAGGTGTTACCGGGTTACCGGCTTTGTCAATATTAACGAAACTTGCGCCATAAGCGGAAAAGTTAACCGCTTTAATGCCGAATTCCTTTAAGACTGATACTTCTTTTAAGGAGTCAAAAATCGATAATCTCAGGCTTTCCAGGTTTTCGCAGGGAAAACTATCCTCATCAACCGTCTCAAAAAAACGGGCCGATCTTTCAAAAACAATATGGTAATCTTCATCAAAAAGGAATAGTTTTTTGTTGGTTTTGCCAACATCAAATACCGCTATAACTGGTTTGGCGCTCATTGGAGACATTATTTACAACCCTGTGGCTACCGTTTTTGATCCACGCTCTTTGACCAGCTGTTCCCTTACATTCAATTTTCGGAAAACGCCTATGGGGTCTAAAGCGCCGCCGGCACGCAGGCTTGCCTCCGCTATAAGCGGGCGCACATCTGTCCGGTAAGCCTGTTGCAGAATTTCCTGGGCGAGGGCCACATCGTTGTTATTTTGTGCGGCCTCCAAAGCGGCTTTATCAACCAGTAAAGCCTGGGCATAGGCTATTTTTATAGCCTGTACAGATTGCAGCAGATCTTCTATCGGGTCTTTTACATTATGCGATGCATCTATCATCCAGCCAATGTCAGTTGCATGGTTCATGCCACGGGCGTCCATACCCTCCACCAACTCTTTAAATATCAGGAATAGTTGATAGGGATTAATGCTGCCAACCGTCAGGTCATCATCGCCGTATTTGGAATCATTGAAATGGAAACCCGCCAGTTTGCCTTCCATCAGCAACAGCGATACGATCTGCTCAATATTGCAGCCCTGCAAATGGTGACCGAGGTCAACTAAAGTAGCGGCTTTATTACCCAGCTTGCTGGCTAATAAATAAGATTGCCCCCAGTCGCCGATCGTTGTTGAATAAAAATTAGGCTCAAATGGCTTATACTCTATCCAAACTTTCCAGTCATCGGGCAGGGCTTCATAGATTTCCTGTAAACTTTCGAGTGTGTTTTGAAAAGCCTTACGGAAATTTAACTGCCCGGGGAAATTCGATCCGTCCGATAACCAGACGGATAGCGCTTTTGAGCCCAGCTGAACGCCGTATTTAATAACCTCAATATTATGTGCTATAGCCTGTTTGCGCACCGCTTTATCCACATGGTGCAGGGAGCCAAACTTATAACTTAATTTTTGTCCGGGCTGATCCTGGAAGGTATTGGAATTTACCGCATCAAAGTGCAAACCAAGCTGTGAAGCCAATGTTTTTATTGAATCCGGATGCTCAGGAATATCCCAGGGGATATGCAGGGAAATTGAGTTACTTGACCGGTTTAGCGCATGGATGAGCCCAACGTCCTCAATCTTTTCTTCGAGGCTCCGCGGCTCGCCGCCGCCTGAAAAACGCCCGAAACGCGTACCGCCGGTACCTAAGGCCCAGCTTGGTATGGCGATATTAAAAGCGACGAGTTTCTGCAAAACTTCGTCTAAGTCAGCCAGATCAGCAACTGCAAACTCAAACCTGCGCCGGTGATCCTTTATGTGTTGCTGATTTAACTCTTCAATGCTATGTTTTTCTACCTGCATAATATATTAATGTAAAAATGATCGGTTCTATAACGATTTGTATGGGTAAGTGTTTAATTCATAGAGCCTTCGGCTCGAAATATTTTGCAGCAACGGGTTTTAACCCGTTGCTACATGAATTCAATATTAAGAGTGCTGTAAGCACGATCCATATTAGCTTCCTATTAATATGGGTCGAACCTACGGTTCTTAATGTTTTCCTTATTATCTTTTCAACGGATTAAAATCCGTTGCTATAATATTTATCGAGGCTACGCCTCTTCGGAACCTTAGAAAACCACATTTTATCATCATAATAACATTTTTTTAGATTCCCGATAGCTGTTGGGATGAAATGTTTACCCACACAAAGCGTCATAGAGCCAAATAACCATTAGCCACTTCTAATCTCCCCCGGCAGGTGAGACTTTTCCGCCTTCGGGCGGAGAAGGGTTGGCGGGGCTTACCTCACAAACGCCGCCGCAACGCCGCCATCAACATTCAAGACATTCCCGGTTGATTTACTCAGCAAACCGCCGACAAAGGCAAAACAGGCGTTGGCTATATCAACAGGCAAAATAACATCGTTCAGTAAAGTTCTTTTGGCGTAGTAGGCAGGCAATTCGGCTACCGTTATGCCGTAAGCTTTCGCCCGTCCCTCGGCCCAACCTCCTGCCCATATATTACTGTCGCTGATCACCGCATCAGGGTTTATTACATTTACCCTGATCTTATCTGCACCCAATTCAGCTGCATTCAACCTGCTTAAATGTAATTGGGCTGCTTTTGCACTGCCGTAACCGGCATTGTTTGGCCCGCTTACCAATGCATTTTTACTGACAATATTTAAAATATCCCCGCCAATGTCCTGCTTCTTCATTACTTTAACAGCGGCCTGCGTTACTAAGAACTGGCCTTTTACCAGTACGTCATATAATAAGTCCCAATCCTTTTCCGTGTGGTCCCCAATGGTTTTGGATATAGATAAGCCGGCATTGTTTACCACGATATCTATGCCGCCAAATGCCAATACGGCCGTGGACAATGCTTCCTCAATCTGCACAGCATTGGTAACGTCCAATAAAGCTGTAGTATAAGCATCCTTGCCGTATTGTTTTTTGAATTCTTCACCGGCTCCCTGCAGGCGTTCGGCATTTAGGTCATTCAAAACCACAACAGCACCTTCTTCAACAAATTTCTTTGCAATGGCTTTACCAATGCCGCCTGCACTCCCGGTTATTAAGGCTATGCGCCCCGAAAGTGCTTTCGGTTTTGGCATGCGCTGCAATTTAGCTTCTTCCAGCAGCCAGTACTCAATGTCAAAAGCCTCCTGCCGGGGCAGCGAAGTATATTCGGAAATTGCTTCGGCTCCTTTCATTACGTTAATGGCGTTGATGTAAAATTCTGCCGCTACCCGCGCTGTTTGTTTGTCTTTGGCAAAGGTGAACATCCCCACACCCGGATACAGGATCACCACGGGATTTGCGTCGCGGATGGCGGGGCTGTTGGCATGTTTGCAGGTGGTATAATAATCCCCGTACATTTTGCGGTAGGCCTCAAATGCGGGGGAGAGCTTTTCTTTTAATGCGCTAATATCGGAAAGGTCCTCATCAACCCCCAGGTTCAACACCAGCGGACTGATCTTGGTACGCAAAAAATGATCAGGACAACTGGTACCCATAGGGGCCAGCCTTTCAAGGTCATTGGAATTGATATACTCCAAAACACGGGCGTTATCTGTAAAATGACCGATCATGCGTTTTTTTGAGGAGCAAAAGCCACGCAATACCGGGGCAAGGGCAACAGCCTGGCTTTTGCGTTTATTTTCAGGCAGGCTTTCAATTTTTTGCCCGCCGAAAACCGGGCCTTTTTTGCCATAGTTTTGTTCAAGGTATTCAGCACATTTTTCTATTACTTCAAGTGTGTTGATATAGCTTTCGTAAGCCGTGTCGCCCCAGGTGAATAAACCGTGGGAACCAAGCATTATGCCGCGGATGCCGGGATTGGCATCGAGGCAGGCTTTTAATTTTAAGCCGAGATCAAAACCGGGACGCTGCCAGTCAACCCAGCCTATCTTCCCTTCAAAAAGTTCTCCGGTGATCTTTTTACCATCTTTTGCTGCCGCGATGGCTATTGCCGCGTCAGGGTGCAGGTGGTCGATATGTTTAAAGGGCAAAAATGCGTGAAGAGGGGTATCAATTGATGGCGCTTTTGAATCCAGGTCGAAAATGCTGTGATTGAACAGGGCAACCATTTCATCTTCGTGCTCAATACCCTTGTAAACATTCCTGAGGCTTCGCAGACGATCAACATATAAAGCTGCCAGCCCACTCTTTTTCAATGTGCCAATATCGCCGCCTGATCCTTTGATCCACATTACTTCAACGTTGGTGCCGGTTAAGGGGTCTTTATCCGTCACCTTACAGGATGTATTGCCGCCGCCATAATTGGTTAGGCGCAAATCGGCGCCAAGCAGGTTGGACCGGTAAATTAAAAGGCCCACTTCATCTGCAGCCAATTCCGCGGCTTTTGCATCGTCCCATAAATAACTCACATGTTTAAACTGTTTTGTGTTGATAGACATATTATAAATATATTAATTCTTTACCCGCATTTTTATTTTATTGAGTTTCCATACCCTACGATTAAAACTGCCAGGATGATAGTGACAATACCGGTAATTACCGTAACAATAGCCTTCCGGCTCACACCTTTCCATTCTTTCAGCAAAAGACCCCAAACGTTAGCAACCAGGATAATAAAGGCCATGTGCAATATCCATGAACTGGCGCCATTACCCATTTTGCTTTCTCCCATACCATAAAAGAAGAACTGCAAAAACCATGTTGTTCCTGCCAATGCGCAAAACAGGTAATTTTTAAGCAAAGGTTGCTGTTTATTGCCATAATCGCCAAAGGTTTTGTTGCGGGCGTTTAATATCATGCACCAAATAAAGTTGGTGGTGAGTCCGCCCCATAAAATTACCACATAACTTACATTGTTCTGAAAAAGAAAATTACCTTGTCCGGGATGCGAAGCCTTCCATATTTCATTGGCATGGTCGGCCATATCCTTACCGGCTTCTATACCAAAGTTAAAACACGCGCTCAAAACCCCCGACACGATGGCAACAAAAATGCCCAATCCGAACCGGTATTCTTTGTTGTCCTCCACATCCGCCTTGCCGGCAATCAGTTCCTTTTCTTTCATGGTGCCTGCCTTGCCGCAAATGATAATACCAATCACACAAACCACAATGCCGGTCAGCACCATTTGGCCCCAATGGCTGTTGAGCAGCATGCTGAAGGTGTCTTTACCCGCTTTCGGGAAGAAATTATAATAAACCGAGGGTATAATTGAACCAAATACCGCGCACATCCCCAAAATAATGGTGCTGCCTAATGAAACGCCCAGGTAGCGTACTCCCAGGCCATAAGTTAAGCCGCCGATGCCCCACAGCAAACCAAAAAAGTAAGTGAGGAACAATATCTGCCCGTTGGTTTCCTTAATAATCTCCGTAAAGTTTGGGATGGTTAGCCAGGCTGCCAATGGAGGAACGATCAGCCAGGAAAATATGCCGCCAACGATCCAGAAGCTTTCCCAGGCCCAGCCTTTTACTTTTTTATAGGGAATATAAAAACTGCCCGAGGCAAAACCACCTATAAAGTGGTAAATGATACCGAAGATTATTTGCATGAATAAAGATTTACCTGGTTTATGATAAATTGACGATCGTAAAGATATGAAATTATTCAACCTGTGCTACCAACCAGATGCCCCCGATGAGGTCGTTAGCCCGCGACAAATTGTCAATTTATTATATCAACGATTTAATCGGAAGCTTAAGGAAAATAGAATAGCCAAAATTCACTTTTTATTTGCTATTATTATTGCAATTATGATTAAAAAGTTTATCCGTAATCCCTGGTTAATATTCGCCCCGTTTTTAATTTATTACGCTTATTTTATTATTAAAAATAAATGGCCCACGCTATATGGCGATGAGATCAGGTATGTTGATTTTGCGCATAACCTCATTCATGGGTTTTACTCTCCTTTCCCGGCCCATATTAACCTATGGAACGGGCCGGGTTACCCGCTTATTCTGGCGCCGCTGTTAGCGTGGCATATCCCCGTTCTTTATATCACCTTATTAAACGCCTTATACCTGTATTTAGCAATTGTGTTTTTGTACAAAACGCTGGCGCTGGTTGCCAATAAAAAAATAGCATTGGCGTTTAGCCTGCTTTTAGCGCTATACCCCAATGCCTTATCGGTTTTGCCCATATTATATACCGAGGCGCTGACTGGTTTTTTAGTGTCGTTATTTGTTTATTTTGTTACCCTTTGTTATAAAAAAGGGGGTATAAAGTATCTCATTATCGCCGGCTTTGTATTGGGTTATCTTACGCTGACCAAAATTATTTTCGGCTATGTGCTGATTATCTGCCTTGCTGCCTGTTTAATAATGCTGTTATTGAAAAAAAACAGGGCTTATTACTTAAGGCCGGTAAAAATATTGCTGATTGCATTCGCCGTTACGATGCCATATTTAGCTTATACCTACTATATTACCGGCAAGGTTTTTTACTGGGGAAATTCGGGCGGGATGAGTTTATACTGGATGAGTACGCCCTACGCAAACGAATATGGCGACTGGAAACTTCCCGAACTTACAAACAACCAATACCCCACGCTTTTTAAATCGGCAGAAGCCGTTAACCTCCTTAAAAAGAACCACGCCAACGAGATCCGGTTTATTCTGAAACATAATGAAATTGAACAGGATGCACTTTTTAAAAAGGTAGCCATCGGTAACATTCAAAAGTCGCCCTTAAAGTTTGCCCGGAACTACTTTTATAATTTTTCGAGGATGTTATTCAACTTCCCCTATTCGTATTCCTATCAGGATGCCGCTATTGTCGGTAATATTATCACCGGTTCTATTATTTTATGGGCATCGCTTGCAGGGATTGTATTAACCACGCTCAATTGGCGGAGTGTTATTTTTCCTGTAAAATTTGTTTTATTAATTACCGGGGTTTATTTGATGTTAAGCGGGGCGCTAAGCTCGTACCCGAGGCAACTGGATGTTGTTTTACCCGTATTGCTTTTTTGGCTTGGTTATTTGGCTGCTAATATTAAAAGGGTTGATTTGAGGTTTGCCGCAGTTCGTTCAGACGCAGATATTTGAACTGACGGTTTTTAAACCCTGTCTAAAATATTCCCATCCTCATTTGAATCAGTAGCTTCCTTCGACGCATCCACCTCGCAGGCATATCCAAACAAACAACGGTCTTTTATAATGGCAGCTACTTCGGCGGGCACATATTGTTCCCAGCCTTTGGCACCCTGTTTTATAAGTTCCAGCACTTTATTGGTTTGCACGCTCAGGTTATTCTCGTTATAATGCCTTATGTCTTCAATTTTATTATTGGCAATCAGGTAACGGTACAGGTCGATAAGGTGCGCCGGCGGGTAAAATTTAAGGCAGTTCAGGATCGCGCCATCCCGCAGCGTAGGGTATATGAATAACTTTACTTTGCGGCTGAATAGCGTTGCGAACGATTCCAGGATGCCGCCGGGCAATTCATGGTAATGTTCTTCCGAAAAAATATACTCCAGGTTGGGATAGCCGACAACCACGCCCAGCTTTAATTTGGTGATCTTCGACAGGTAAGCCACCAGTTTATAATACTCATGAAAATTCGAGATCAGCACGGTTTGCCCGAGCGAACAAAGAATATCCACACGGTCGAGGAAATCTTTTTCATCAATTTCGGCGTTTTCGTGGGCGTCCTTTTCTTTCAGGGCCTGCAGAGTAAGTTCGGTAATAACAATAACGTTGGCCTTATCCACATCAGGCTCCTGCATAAATTGTTTTACGCCATTGTTAAGCATATCCAGGTGCACATTAATAATAGGCCGGAAACGCCCGCGGATCACAAGGATATGCTTTTTATATAATACTTCAGAAGGCTGCTGGTTTTTGCCGTCGGGCCCGAAAACAGCCGCATCGGAAAAACCGTATTTTACCAGGTGCAAACTCATCAGCCGGTTGTCCACCTTACTAAAGTCGGGCCCTTCAAAGCGGATCATGTCAATTTGAATACGGTCGCTTGACAGGTCGTCCATCAGGGACTGTAAAAATAGCGGCGGGCTCTGATGATAATAAAAGCAGGCATAGATCAGGTTCACACCAAGTACGCCGACTGCCTGCTGCTGCATATTATTATCGTAATCCAATAATTTCACATGCAAAACCACGTCATTAAAACCACCGTTTGGCTCCAGTTGGAAACGTACGCCCATCCAGCCGTGCCCGTCATTTGTTTTTTGATAGTTGAGCGCAGATACCGTATCGGCAAAAGCGAAAAAAGTGGTCGAATCGCCGCGTTGTTCAGCCAGCCGTTCAATCAATAAGCCATACTCATGTTCAAGCATTGATATCAGCCTGTTTTCGCTAACATAACGGCGTACCTGCTGTACGCCATAAATCGCATCAGAAAAGGTCATGTCATAAGCCGACATAGTTTTAGCTATAGTACCGGATGATGCGCCAGCCTTAAAAAAATTAGCGGCCACATCCTGACCAGCGCCAATTTCGGCAAATGAGCCATAAATTTTAGGGTCCAGATTAATGGCCAGTGCCTTTTGTTTTGTTCCGATATCTTTATGATGGATGCTGCTCATGTACTATTATTTATTGTTTAACTATGCCATTATGATGGTATGCTAAGACGCCTTAAAATTACGATTTTTTAAGGAATGGGGCGGCTGTTTTGAAAAAATCAGGTGCGGCTTAATCCTATTAAAGATTACCATTTCTTAAATATCACAAACACGGCCAGTACGATCAATCCGAAACCAACGAGGTGGTTCCAGGCCAGTTTTTCGGATTTAAAGAAAATAATGGTGAACAGCATAAATACCGTTAAGGTAATGGCTTCCTGTATGGTTTTTAGCTGTACTAAAGTAAAAGGACCGCCGTCGCCTTTAAAACCTGCCCGGTTAGCCGGTACCTGGAAAGTATATTCAAAAAATGCCAGGCCCCAGCTGATTAAAATAATAGCGAACAGGCCCAGGTTTTTGCCCCAGTCGTAGTCTTTAAATTTTAAATGCCCGTACCAGGCAAAGGTCATAAAGGTGTTGGAAATGAATAGAAAGATGATTGTTTTTAAGCCCCGCATAAATGATAAGCAATTTTTAATAATTTATTCCAGTCTTTTCACCGCCAGTTCTTTCCTGTACCGCGCATTTAAAGCCGGCCCCGGATGTACTAAAATAAAAACAGCCGTTCCTTTTTCTCTTGCAAGAGGGTTCTCCACTTCGCCCACCTTGCGGTAACTTTCCATGCACGATTTAAAAGTATCTATATTGCCGCCGCCCTGGTCGTCCACATAAATAATGTACTGGCCGTTGAGGTTATCCGGCGCCCACAAAGTAAAACTGCTGTTGAGCGATATCACTTCGGGCAAATGATATTGTTTTCCCAACAGGTGTATGGCGCCTGCTTCGCCGTAATTATCGGCAAAAATTTGCGTGTGCTTTTGCTGTTCGGGCGTAAGACTTTGATAGGCATTGGCAACTTTGGCCGTCATTTCGTCCCATCCCAGCATATCGGCGTAATCCTGGGTAAGCGGGTGTACCCTGTGATCTTCCCAGGTGACAAAAAATTGCAAAAACGAAAGGTTCTGATGCACGAACCTGAAAAAAGCAACTGTTTGGGTTAAGGGTAAAACGGGTAACACCATTGGAAACAGAAGCAGATTTGGGAGGATGAATATTGTTATCACAACGGCACGTAATGCATTAGTGCTGCCTTTTAGCCATCGCTCAAATCCAAAGCCGCCTGCAGCGAACAGCATTGGGTAGGCACCGAACAGGTAATAGCTTTTGCCGTTCATAACCAGCAAAAAGGTAAAAATTAAAACAAATGCAATGGCAATAAACTGGAACTTATGGAGCCTTGTTGAGAATAGCAAAAATATAAAACCGGTAAGCCATACCAGTAAAGCAAGCCCGTTCACCATTAACTCCTGTTTGATAAAATCAGATGGTTTAATATAATCCAGCTGGTATTTCCGCAGGTTTCGCATGTGTGTAATTACCGGCAAATGGTGATTGATCTGCCATACCAGGTTGGGTAAGAAAATAATGAAGGCTATTATTGCAGCGCCAATGATATGCCGGTTGAGCAGCATTTTGCGCTGTTTGCTGATGGCGATGCCAAAAATGAGCGAAAACGCGAAAAACGACATGGAGTATTTGGTTAACATACCCAAACCAACTACTAAGCCGAGCCAGTACAAATATTTAACCGATGAAGTATTACAGTATTTTGTGAGCAGCCAAACCGCCATTACCCACCAAAGCTGGTCGAAAACCACTGGCTGAAAAAGGTAGCCGCTTGCCGCAAAAGCCGGGGAAAATATCAGCGCCAGGCAGGCAAGGGCAATAGCGAATTTTTTACCGCCCAGTTCAACTGTTATTAAACCGGTAAACCAGATGATAAGTCCGCTGCAAATAGTAGGGAAGATGCGTGCCGCAAAAACCGAATCGCCGAAAATAGTCGATGATATTTTTGCCAGCAAAGCAATAAGCGGCGGCACCTCCTTATAGCCCCAATCCAGGTGATCTGCAAGTACCAGATGTAAAAACTCATCCCGGTGAAAGCCGAAATGCGGCATCGCCAATAAGTTTAAACTTATTTTAATCAATACAAACAGCAGTATAAAACTGGCGTATGTCGATCTCCTGTTTTGGTAGGGCATTTTATAATGAGGTTTGCGATAAAGATAGTATTTTGAGGTTAAAGGAAAAAGGCGAAAGGTAAAAGGTTTTCTAAAATACGGGAAGCCATAATTTAAGCAATTATCACCTTTAACCTTTAACCTTTCGCCTTTTACCTAAACTCATATCCTCGTAATATCCGCCCCTAATGCTATCAGGCGCTGGTCGATATGCTGGTAACCGCGTTCTATTTGCTCGATATTGTAAATGGTTGACTTGCCTTTTGCAGACAGGGCAGCTATCAATAATGATACCCCGGCGCGTATATCGGGCGAGGTCATGGAGATACCGCGCAATTGCACCTGTTTATCAAGGCCGATAACTGTTGCCCGGTGCGGGTCGCATAAAATAATCTGGGCGCCCATATCCAGCAATTTATCAACAAAAAACAGGCGGCTCTCAAACATCTTCTGGTGAATGAGCACCGAACCCTTGGCTTGCGTGGCAACTACCAGGCAAATGCTCAGCAGGTCGGGGGTAAAGCCGGGCCAGGGAGCATCGGCTATGGTCATGATGGAGCCGTCGATAAATGTCTCTATTTCGTAATGCTCCTGCGATGGGATATAAATATCATCGCCCCTCAATTCAAATTGAATACCTAAACGCCTGAACACATCGGGGATCATACCCAGCTCCTGGTAATGAACATCTTTAATAGTGATCTCAGAGGCCGTCATGGCTGCCAGGCCGATGAATGAACCGATTTCGATCATATCGGGCAGCAACCGGTGTTCGGTTCCCCCAAGGCTTGCAACGCCTTCAACGGTTAGCAGGTTTGAGCCAACGCCGCTTATTTTTGCACCCATACGGTTAAGCATTTTACACAATTGCTGTAAATAGGGCTCACAGGCTGCATTGTATAATGTGGTAGTTCCTTTGGCCAAAACAGCCGCCATAACAATATTGGCTGTACCGGTAACCGATGCTTCGTCTAACAAAATGTAGGTGCCCTTTAAATTTGAAGCATCTACATTAAAAAAACCATTGGACGGATCGTAGTCAAACCGGGCGCCAAGTTTTTCAAAACCCAGGAAATGGGTGTCCAGCCTGCGACGGCCTATTTTGTCGCCACCCGGCTTTGGAATGGATGCCTTGCCAAAACGGGCCAGCAGGGGCCCCACGATCATGATTGATCCGCGGAGGCCACCGCCCTGTTCTTTAAATTCATCCGACAGAAAAAAATCAAGATCGATGTTTTTTGCTTCAAAACTGTAGGTATCCGGCGCCAGGCGCTCAATGGCAACGCCCATGTCGCCAAGTAAGCCTATCAGTTTATTTACATCCTTTATGTCGGGAATATTGCTGATGGTTACTTTTTCCGCAGTTAACAGTACGGCCGAAATAACCTGTAATGCTTCGTTTTTTGCGCCTTGCGGCACAATTTCGCCTTTAAGCGGTTTGCCGCCGTTTATTACAAATGCGTTCATGTTAGTTCATGGTTCATAGTTCATAGTTCATGGCTGACAATTTAAAGCACAATTGGCTATGAACTATCAACAATGAACTATGAACCAATGCAATTAATATTTTTTTGCCCCGCCCTGGTTACGGTTACGGTTTTGATTGTTATTATTACGCGGGTTGTTGTTATTATTGGTACGCCCGCGGTTGTTCTGATTGTTATTGGTGCGCCCGCGGGTGTTTTGATTGTTGCTGGTATGTGCAATCGGACGGTATTCCACCCGGTTAAGGTTGACGTTTTCTTCCAGCTTTAACTGGCCGCCTGATAAGGCATACAGGTCTGATAAGATCATCTCATCTGTTACCGAATCCTTGTTCCACTGCACGTAGGCCATTTTCATAAAATTGGCTACGGCCTGCACCATGTGGCGTTTACGCTCAGGTTCATCAATACTTTTGGCCTTTTCTATCATCATTTCGATGGTTTTGCCATAATGTTTGTATTTAATACGCTGATGCGGGTATTTTAACGGTTCCGGTTTCAGATGGATAGCATCCGGCGAAGGCTTGGGGTAAGGAGAATCCACATCTATCTTAAAATCGGAGATAATATGCAGGTGGTCCCACAACTTATGCTTAAAATCGGCTACATCACGCAGGTGGGGATTTAAAAATCCCATAAGGTCAATCACCACCTGGGCATAACGGTTACGTTCTTCTTTTGTTGGCAGCGCTACAATATATTTAACCATATTTTGTACGTTGCGGCCATATTCAGACAGGATAAGTTTATTCCTGGTTGAATTATAATCAAATTGATCGGGCATAGTATTATTTGCTATGAAAATGTTATAAAATTATTGAATGTTTAAAATTAGCACAGACATTTTTCCCGTTTAGATAGGGAATTAGAGGCTAAAGTTGAATTTTACTTTGAAGTAAGGCAAATATAAATTATTTGTGTGAAAGTGCAAATTTTTGTTTTGAGATTATTACAACTAATTACAACAATTTCAACTAAATTCTACAAATTTGCAGCTTTATTTATACCAGGGTTTGGAAACGTATTTACAAGAAGCATTATTCATTTTATTTCAGTTTTGTTTCATCATTCAATTATATTTTCTTGTAAGCAACCAAAAAAGTATTTCGGGCTATCAGCCTGCAGATGAGTTGCCTCAATGCATCATTCCCATATCCGTGATCATCAGCGCGCGCAATGAGGCGCAAAACTTAAGAGAATACCTGCCTTCAATTCTGCAGCAAAACTATCCTGTTTTTGAAGTGGTGGTGATCAACGATTGTTCCTTCGATTCATCGGAAACGGTTTTAGAAGAACTACAGGAAAGCTACCCGGATTTAAAGATTGTTACAATAACAGAACATCCCCGTTTTAAAACCGGCAAAAAATTTGCCATCACACTTGGCATAAAGGCAGCAAAATACGAACACCTTTTATTTACCGATGCTGATTGTAAACCAGCCTCGGATGACTGGATCACCCGTATGGCCGCAAATTTTAAAGGGCAGATACAAATCGTTTTAGGCTACTCGCCTTACATACGGACGGGTAACTTTCTGAACCCCTTTATCCGTTTCGAAACCATAAAAACTGCCATTAATTATCTTTCGGCGGCGTTAAACGGGGATGCTTATATGGGGATCGGGCGTAATATGGCCTATACAAAATCTTTGTTTTTTGCCTCAAAGGGGTTTGCGGCGCACATGCATGTATTATCAGGCGATGATGATCTGTTTGTAAACCAAAATGCTACCCCTGAAAATACAGTGATCGAAATACATCCCGATTCCTTTACTTATACCAATGCCAAAACTTCGCTTAGCAGTTGGTACCGGCAAAAAAAGCGCCACTTTGGTGTTGGTAAAATTTACAAGGCCAGGCACAGGCGTATGCTTAGCGTTGATGCTTTGAGCGGCTTCCTGTTCTACTTTTTATTAACATTATGCCTATTTTTCAACTTTGAACCTTTGTTGGCCGCAGGTTTGTTTATGTTTAGATTGATTTTTCAAATAATCATCTACCATAAACCGTTCAGGCGTCTTGACGGTAAAGATTTGCTATGGTATTTGCCGGTATTTGATATGGTTTATTATGTTTATTTAAATACTTTTGGACTAATTGGCGCCTTTATAAAAACTACTAAATGGAAATAAATTCGAATTTTACGGAAAATGCCAAAAATGATTTTCACCTTGTCGTTAGGGCACGGCAGGGGGAACAAAAAGCGTATGCCGACCTGATGCACAGGTACAAAGATTCAATTTATTTTATGGTGCTGAAAATGGTTAACAACAAGGAGGACGCAATGGACCTTACCGTTGAGACCTTTGCCAAAGCATTTGAAAAACTGGAGAAATACCAGCCCGAATATGCATTCAGCACCTGGCTTTTCAGGGTGGCTACAAACAATTGTATCGATTTCATCCGGAAAAAAAAGTTAAACACAACTTCCATACACGGGATGATGGATGAAGACGGAGAGGAAAGACAGCTGCAAATAAAAGCGGATGTGCTGAACCCGGAAGAAACGTCCATAAAAAAACAGCAGACGCAGGAACTTAAACTGCTGATTGAAAGTTTGCCCCCGCGTTACCGTAATTTGATCACTTTGCGCTATTTTGATGAACTGTCTTACGAAGAAATAGCCCAGCAACTTGATTTGCCCTTAGGTACGGTTAAGGCGCAATTATTCAGGGCACGCTATCTGCTTGGCAATATTATCAACCGCTTTAACAGGGATGACATCTGATCTGCTAATAAAATATTTTCCATCCCTTACCGCGCAGCAGCTTGAGCAATTTAACCGCTTGCCCGGATTGTATAACTTTTGGAACAGTCAGATCAATGTGATATCCCGTAAGGATATTGAGCAGATTTACGAGCGGCATATCCTGCACTCCCTGGGTATTGCAAAGGTGATTTCCTTTTTGCCCGGCGAAAAGGTGCTGGATGTGGGTACAGGCGGCGGTTTCCCCGGGATCCCGCTGGCCATTTTATTTCCCGAAACGCAGTTTTATCTCGTTGATTCCATCGGCAAAAAAATAAAGGTAGTACAGGAAGTGGCGAAGGCTTTGGGTTTAAAAAATGTACAGGCCAGTCACCAAAGGGCCGAAGAGATCAATGAAAAGTTTGATTTTGTAGTATCAAGGGCCGTAACCCGGTTAAAAGAATTTTATCCCTGGGTGAAGGGTAAGTTTGACAAACCATCGAAAAATACTTTACCTAACGGTATACTGTATTTAAAAGGGGGTGACCTAACACAAGAAATTGCCGAATCAGGATTAACCGTTCAGCAATATCATCTCAAAGATTATTTTGAAGAAGAGTTTTTTGAGACCAAGCAGGTGATTTATATTAGTTGTTGATTACACTGATTGTTGGATGAGATTTCACCGATTGTTTTAAATATTTATAAATAGGTTACTATCACAACTTCGCCAATAAATAAAGGGTCGTTTCTTAACGCTTCACTGGCAGGTTTAGGCGCCGGCAGACCATTTATGGTAAAAGTTACAGCCACTTTATAGGTGCCCGGCTTTGCGTCAATGGGGTCGTTAAATGTATTCAGCACTCTTATTGCCTCTTCATCGCAACGGTTTCCAATTCCCTTAATAAGTGTAACATTTGTTATTTTATGATCGGCATTTAAATCAAATTGCACAATAACACTACCCATTACTTTGTTTTCACGTGCAACTGTGGGGTACCTTGTATATTTAGCAATGTACTTATCCAGCGCTGTAAATGCGTTGGTTAAAGGCATGTATGGTTCCATCGGCGGCGGTGGTGGAAGCGGCACGTTAGTTACTTTAGGATTTTGAGGTGGCGGCGGCGGTAATTTTGGAAATATATCCATTGATGGAAAGGTATAGCCATATTTTTCGCGAAGCATTTTTATTTCGGCGGGGCTTAGCTTGTTTTTCCAATACTCCTTTTGCACGTTTTTGGATTCCTGTATGATCACCCTGAAATAGCTTTTGCCATTAACCAGATAACCCGACTCAGCGTATCTGTAGCCCTTTTTTGTTATTGAACCAAAGGGACGGGTAGGGGGCCTGAACTTAACAACATGTCTCAAATCAGGTGGTTCTGGCGGCGGTGGTGGTGCAATCAGGCCCGTATCGGCTTTTTGCGGCATCAGGTCTATGAATCCATAAGTTTTACTAAAGCTTAATGTTGAGGCGCAGAGCAGCGCTGCGCAAACAGGCAGGGCAATAAGGTATTTTAGCCTGGCTAACCTACCTGATCGTTTTTGGTTCAGCATAATGATTCTTTTTTTTAAGAGGTTATAATTGAAAAATGAATGTGCTATAGATGAACCGCCTATGCCGTATGCATTGTTAACCAAAAAGGTGGAATAGCTGATGGCGTCGGTTTCGTCCGCCGCGGTTTTTTCATCTGCTATGTACTCATGCACGGTTTTAAGGCTGTTTTGCAGGAGGTAAACGAGCGGGTTAAACCAGTTGATCACTTTAAATAGCTCTAATAAGAGGATATCAAATGAATGCTTTTGACGGATATGCACCAGTTCATGCCGTATAATAGTTTCTGAGCCATGCGCTTTATCCCCAATAAACAGGTAATTGAAAAACGAAAAGGCAGTATTTGAGTCATTAATGCAGATGAGTTTATAACCGTCCCTTGTAACAGCGGATTTCGTACGGGTAAGTTTTAATAACTGATACAGTTTAAAGGCTAAAATCACCAGTAATATAATAAACCCAAGCAGGTAAGTATATAACAGGCAATCCTGTAAATTAAAATGAGAAACCGCCGGTGCAATTTGGGCAGGAATAGTATTTGGATGGACATTACCGACTATCACTCCAAAGGTGTTTTGCACCGTTGGTTCGGCCGGTTTCAAAATGCCAATTTGTATTAGCGGTAATATTAAGGATATGACGCAGCTAAACAGCAGGAAAAAACGGTTAAGTGTATAATGAGTTTCCCTTATTAAAAACAGACAATAACAGCCGTAAAATATACTCAGGTATAAATTAGCCTCAAGCAGGTAGCGTAGCCAGTTCATGATTTTTTGTTTTTAAGGTGATCAATCAATTGGGTTAATTCATCCAGTTCGTTTAAGCCAAGTTTTTTTTCATCGGCAATAAACGATACCAGGCTTTGGTAAGAGTCGCTGAAGTAATTTTTCATCATTTTATCGAAAGTGAATTTTTTGTACTCCTTTTCCGGTACCACCGGGAAGTAAACATGCGAGTTGCCATAAGCTTTATGGTCGATAAACCCTTTGCCCTCCAACACCCTGACTACTGTTGATACAGTATTGTAGGCAGGTTTGGGATCGGGCATCCGCCCGATAATGTCTTTAACTATGGCTTCATCCAGGGTCCATAATATCTGCATTACCTGCTCTTCGGCTTTTGTTAATTCTTTTATCTGCATAGTAAACTATTTTTATAGTTCAGTAAAGGTATAACTATTTATGTAGTTTGCAAACTATTTTTATAGTTTTTTTTATTTTACATTCGGAATTTTATTTTCATTGCCATATTGCACATTTATCCGCACATCTGCATATTTGCACATCCGCACATCGAAACTATGTCACAACTCCACCAGGTAGCTTTAACTTTTATAAAAAATATTGGTCCCATGTTAGCTAAATCAATGGTTAGCTATTTTGGCGGTGCCGAAGAAGTGTTTAAGGCGCCAAAGGCCAAATGGATGAAGGTGCCGGGCATAGGCGAAAAAACCGTTGAACAGATGGATATGGGCGCTGCACTGAAAAGGGCCGAAGAGGAGCTGAAATTTGTTGAAAAACATCATATCGACCTCGTTTTTTATACCGACAGCAAATATCCAAAACGATTAAAAAACTGTAACGATTCGCCGGTTTTACTCTATAGTAAAGGAAATGCAGACTTAAATTCGCAGCATATCATCAGTATTGTGGGTACGCGCAATGCCACCGAATACGGCAAACATTTATGCCGGCAATTGGTGGAGGAGCTACAGCCCTATAATGTTTTAATAGTGAGCGGTCTTGCTTTAGGGATAGATGTTGCGGCCCATAAGGAATGTGTAAAACTAAATATGCCAACCTTAGGTGTATTAGGCCATGGACTCGACAGGATGTACCCCGCTCAGAACCGTCCGACCGCTGAGAAAATGCTGGAGAATGGTGGTTTATTGTCCGAATACCCATCAGGCACCATCCCCGACAGGGAAAACTTCCCGCAACGTAACCGCATCGTAGCCGGCATTGCAGATGCTACTATAGTAGTGGAAGCCAGTATTAAAGGCGGCGCCCTCATTACAGCGGAAATTGCAAACTCCTATAACCGCGATGTTTTTGCCTTCCCGGGTAGGATAGGGGATGAATATTCCGAAGGCTGCAATTTTCTGATACGGAATAATAAAGCCGCTTTGCTTACCTCCGTTGCCGATCTGGCTTATATTTTGGGATGGGAAAAGGCCGGTAGTTCAAAACCGGTCATCGAACAATTTGTATTGCCGTTTGATCTTTCTTCTGACGAGAGGCTGATCTTTGAAATTTTACAGCAGCACAAAATCCCATTGGCTATTGATGACCTCACCATTAAAACCAATATGCCCACCAGTAAATTAGCGATGAACCTCCTTAACCTTGAAATGCAGGGGTATATACGTTCATTGCCGGGGAAAACCTACACATTGGTTCATTAGTTCACTGGTTCACTGGTTTCGTTTTACCTTTCGCCTTTGACCTTTAACCTTTAACCTTTCTCCTACCCTTTGGGCCAACTGTAGTAAACCAATTTCCCGGTATCTCTGCTAACGGAGGCCCAGTCATCGGTTTCAAATTCAATGAGGGCTACGGTGCTGGTGTGTACCTCACGGGCTTCGCCGGTTAAATAATAAAGTATCTGTGCTATGCCGGGATTATGCCCAACCAGCGCAACAAAGTCATTTTGCCCGGGCAATTGATTAATGACATGCAATAATGCTTGCTGACTGGCTTCGTATATTTTTTTGTTTATTCCGGGATCAGGCAGTAAAAAATGGTCAGCAAAAATTTCGGCCGTTGTTTTTGTACGCAATGCAGGGCTGGTTACTATCATCTGCGGGATATATCCTTTATCCTTTAGCCGTTCAGCCATAAAAGCTGCATCCTGAATGCCGATATACTTTAAAGGCCTGTCTATATCTTTAACAGAAGTGTCTTTTTCTGCTTTGGCATGCCGGATCAGTAATAATTGTTTCATTGAAGCTAAAATAAAAAAAGAGGGGCAATAAATTCTCTTTTAATTAAAAATGTTATTAACATAAAATTACTATAGTGTAAACGCCGGGAAATGCACATTAGTTTTGCCGGATTAAAATTTTAACCATAGGTTAATCAATGCGATTGTTCGCAAAATCAATTATGGGCGCCTCAGGCATGTCGTTCATGCACTTAAAATGCCCGAGGGGGCATTTTTCGAGGCCGAATTTTGAACAGGGGCGGCAGGGAAGATCGATGCCAGCTACTAACACTTCCTTCACTTTATATGGCTGCACGCCCAATAATTCAGGTACTGTGCCGCCCCAGATAGATGCGATGGGTTTATCAAAAGCTTCGGCGATATGGGTCAGGCCGGTATCGAATCCTATTATACTTCTTGCTTGTGATACCAGGAACACCGATTCATCCAGCGTGGTTATGCCGCAGGCGTTATAAACATTGGGAGTTTTTGAGGCAATTTCCTCAGCGTTGGCTTTTACATCATTCCCGCCGAGTAAAACCACAGGCTGATTCAATCCTTTGCAAATAGTGACGATCTTTTCATTAGGCATCCGTTTGGTAAAATGCGTGGCGCCAATAATAAAAACAATATAATTGGCCTGATGCGATGGTGGCAACAACTTATTTAACTGGTGATCAGCTTTGATATAATAGTCAATCGGCTGTTCATCATTTTTTACCCCTAAAAACTTGACGGTCTCCATATACCTGTCAACCAGATGTACCGGCGGCATCAGTTTAAACTTAAATTTTAAACTTAGCCATTTTTGTATGCGCTGTTTTTTATAAGTGGATGATTTCGCCCGAACATTTAGTTTGATGAGTGTAGTACGTAAATTGTTATGCAGGTCGATGATATAATCGTAGCGCTCCGCTTTTAATTCCTTAATGGTTTCAGAAAGGGCAGGCTTTAACAGCAGCAATTTATCAACGTAAGGGTTGTTGTCGTAAATGTATTTAAAGGCGGGTTTGGTTAAAAAGTGGATTTCGGCGCCGGATAGTTGCTTTTTCAGGCAGCGAACAACCGGGGTAGTGTATATAATATCGCCCATTGAGCTAAAGCGGATCACCAGTATCTTCATTGGCTGATTTTATTTTAGGTGATCTGGTTCCTTATCTTTTCAATAATTGATGTGGAAGAATAACCCTCAACAAAGTTAATGGTTTTAACCTCTCCGCCGTTGGCGATAACTTCTTTGGCGCCAACGATGTTTTCAACCGAGTAATCCGCGCCTTTTACCAATATATCGGGCATCAAAGTGCTGATGAGGTTAAGCGGGGTATCCTCTTCAAAAACCACAACCGCATCAACAAAAAATAAGGCAGCTAATAAGGCCGCGCGGTTATTTTGATCGTTCACCGGCCGGCCTTCACCTTTTATCCGTTTTGTTGAACTATCAGAATTGAGTCCGATGACCAGCTTATCGCCCAGTTCCGAAGCTTTGGCGAGATAGGTGATATGCCCGATATGCAGCAGATCAAACACGCCGTTTGTGAAAACTACCTTTTTACCTTCATCTTGCCAGTTGTTAACCACACTTTTAAGCAAAGGCAGGTCGCGTATTTTATTTAACAGGGTTTTTTCTATGTTGGTTCTCATGGTCTGAAATTTCAGACTTACGAAGTTTTCAAAACTTCGTAAGTCTTATCCGGGGTTTTAAAACAACTCGTCAACAGCCTTGCAAAGTATATGACCAATCAGGATATGCATTTCCTGTATCCTGGCGGTAACCTGCGAGGGCACAATAATATTCAAATCGCAAAGCCCGTTCATTTTGCCACCATCCCTGCCCGAAAGGCCTAAGGTTTTGCATCCAATTTTTGTCGCCGCTTCAAAGGCGTTCAATATCCCCTGGCTGTTGCCGCTTGTTGAAATGCCGATAAATAAATCACCAGGCTGCGCCAAAGCCTCTACCTGGCGCGAAAATACCTGGTCGTAGCCATAATCGTTGGCAATGGCAGTCAATGCCGAAGTGTCAACAGTTAATGCTATACCCGGAAGTGCTTTACGCTCTTTCACAAAGCGGCCACTCAATTCAGCCGCGATATGCTGTGCATCTGCGGCGCTTCCGCCGTTACCTGCCAGCAATACCTTATGCCCGTTTTTTATAGCAGTGGTGATCAGCTCACACCCTGTTTCAATATCGTTGCCAAGCACGTCGATTACTTTTTGTATAACCTGCTGATGCGCCTTAAGTTCTTCAATAACCATTTTTTTTTATTTCGGATTTCGGAATTTCAATTTCGGATTTTTTTTTATTTTTAAAATGACCAATGCCTAATACCCATCCATATCTTTAACAATTTCATCAATTGTTGTGGTTGCGCTGCCCACATGCCGTATTACAATAGCGGCGGCGTGGTTGGCCAGCTCACAGGCTTCATCAACCGGCAGGCCCAAAGCTATAAAATAGGCTATCGTAGCTATCACCGTGTCACCTGCGCCGGTAACATCAAAAACTTCGGTAGCTTTTACAGGCAACAATATACTGCTTTGTTCTGTAATAATGGCCATGCCTTCTTCTGAAAGGGTAACAATCAGATAGGTTGTCCCTGTTTGCAGGAAAATGGTCTTAGCTGCAGTTTCCAGATCGCTGATATTACTTATTTTTTCGGTTTTAGCCGCTTCAGCCAGTTCTTTACGGTTGGGTTTTATAATATAAGCGCCCTTGTATTTTTCATAGTTTAAACCCTTCGGATCAATAACTACTTTCTTATTATGTTCGTTCGCGATCTTTATCAGCCTTTGGGTAAGGCCCGGCGCAAATAATCCCTTGTTGTAATCAGATAAAATTACAATATCCGCGTTGTTAATATTTGCGCTTAGTTTTTCAATCAGTTCATCCTCTAATTCCCGCGAAACGGCATCCGTAACTTCGCGGTCAACCCTTACCAGTTGATGACTTCCCACCAAAATGCGGGTCTTAACCGTAGTAGAACGCGAATTATCCTTTATAATAGCATTGGTTTTAACGCCTTCGTTTTCCAGTATTTCAATAAGCTGAATACCGGCTGCATCGTTCCCTATTACGCCGGCAACTGTAACCTTCGCCCCAAGTGCTACCAGGTTTTGCACAACATTACCCGCGCCACCCAACGTGGTAGATTCATTTTTCACATTTACGATAGGCACGGGAGCCTCAGGCGAAAGCCTCGTGGCGCTACCCCAGATATAATGGTCTATCATCAGATCGCCGATTACCAGCACCGATGGCTTTTTTTGTTCTGCTTGTATGGATCGTACTTTATCTATTAACATGTTTGTCATTGGTCATTGGTAATTAAAAAAAACTTTCTCTGTTCACCTTTTACCTTTCACCCTTCACCTTTCACCTTCTCAAAAAAAGAACCTATTTCCTGCAATGATAACGTATTCAGGCATTTTTCTTTGTATAAGCCGCCTTTTCGCGCCGCTAATATACCATAATGCATATCTAAAAAGCCTTCTCTGCGGTGTGCATCCGGGTTAATTGATAGCCAAACTCCTTTTTCAAG
Source organism: Mucilaginibacter sp. UBA5151 (assembly GCA_002413785.1). Lineage (GTDB taxonomy): Bacteria > Bacteroidota > Bacteroidia > Sphingobacteriales > Sphingobacteriaceae > Mucilaginibacter. Next base: position 42,850 of record DHXR01000020.1, on the reverse strand, counting down.
TGCATATTGATGCCAGCGCCAGTCGAGGTCGAGCCGCAGCGGGTTGGCATTGATCTCGATCACTACCTCATTTGCCGCGCAGGCGTCTATTACTTTTTTATAGTTAATAGGGTAGCCCTTGCGGGTTAGTAACAGCCTGCCGGTCGGGTGCCCGAGTATGGTAGTGTAAGGGTTTTCAATGGCTTTAATAAGGCGCGAAGTTGCTTTTTCTTCATCCATTTTAAGAGTGGAATGTATGGAAGCGACAATAAAATCAAAACGTTTCAATATCTCATCAGGGTAATCAAGCGAGCCGTCATACAAAATATCCGATTCTATTCCTTTAAATATATGGAAGCCGTTGAGCTTTTTATTAAGATGATCAATTTCCTCCTGTTGCTGCAAAACGCGTTCAATGCTTAAACCCTTTGCATAAAATGCGCTTTTGCTGTGATCACATATACCCAGGTATTCCAGCTTTAAAACATCACGACAGTACAGGGCCATTTCTTCAACGGTATTTATGCCATCGCTCCAGGTGCTGTGGTTATGCAGGCTGCCTTTAAGATCGTTGTAAGTTATTAAATTGGGGAGCGAATTGGTTGCGGCCTTTTCAACAAACACATCGCCTTCACGCAATTCAGGTGGGATAAAAGCTAAACCGGCGTTTTTATAAATTGCCTCCTCGCTTTCAGCCTGCTGTAATTCGTCATTTGTCCGGGCCGAAACAGCCTGTACATGGGATTCATCGCCAGTCTGAATAAACAATGCTTTATAAAAGTCCTTTTGTTCAACACAGACAATTTCTGTTTCCAGCCCGTTTGGCAGTTTGCCCGAAATACGGTTTTCATCTGCCTTAATATCTGTTAACAGATCTGATTGCGGCAGTGAATTAACAGCATTTGCTAAATCGTTTACACCTGCCACAATAATCAGTTTGCTGATGATCTCGCAACACCTGCGGAACTCACCCGAAAATTCAACCAACGCGCCCGGTAAGATATTTTTTATTTTTTGCAGCAGTTCCCTGGCTTCGGTTTCAACCTGGGCGTACAAAAACTTGCCATTGCTGGCTATGCTAAACTCAATGGCCTTGCGGATATCATCCTGGGTTTTAAGGCCGAAACCTTTAGCCTCAACCAGGCGGTTCTCGTTACAGGCGTAATAAAGTTCGCCTATGTTTTCAATCCCGAGTCCGCGCCAGATGATGGCCACTTTTTTAGGGCCTATGCCTTTAATACCCATTATGTCAATAACGCCGGCCGGGGTTTGGGCAAGCAATGTTTCCATTTCGGCAATGACGCCGGTTTGCAGCAGCTCGGTAATTTTTGCCGCTATGCTTTTGCCAATGCCGTCAATTTTCTCCAGTTCTTCAAAAGTTTTACCCGCAGCAGGGTAGGGCAGCTTATCAACCTTAAAGGCCGCATTGGCAACCGACCGTGTTTTAAACGGGTTTTCGTTATGCAGTTCCATCAGTTGCGATAACAGGCGAAGTTTACGGGCTATGGGTTTGTTTTCCATATTTTAATTGAAGCTGTAAAAATACAAAAGCCGCCCATAACAAGGCGGCTTTTCCAATCAAAATATATTTCCAACCCTAATTTATCACAATATCATAAGGCAACCTGGCTTGCGGGGTGCGCATCATCTGGGTTACGTCTTTTATTTGCTCGTAATATTTAAAATTGTCGCCAAGCTCCGATTTTACAAAGTGCATCTTCATTTCGGCGCTTAAACCGGCGCCAAACCTGTTGAATATGCTTTTTTGTTCGGGGTAGGCTACCAGTTTGTAATTTTTGATCTTAGCTTCTTTTGCAGCAGATTTTATGGCATCGCTGATATTGCCCAGGCGGTCAACCAAACCATTTTTTATGGCTTGTTCGCCGGTCCACACGCGGCCCTGGCCAATGCTGTTGATGTAGGCCTGTGTTTTATGACGTCCTGTTGCTACCGCCTTTGTGAAATCATCATAACCGTGGTCAACTTGGCTTTGCAGTATGGCTTTTTCTTCGGGGCTTAATGGCCGGCTGATATTACCCAGGTCGGCATATTTGCCGGTTTTTACGCCATCGAAAGTAACGCCCAGCTTATCATTAAAAAGCTTTTGCATATTGGGCAGGATAGCGAAAATGCCTATCGACCCTGTCAGGGTATTGGGTTCTGCAAAAATGGAATCTGCAGCGCAGGAGATATAATAACCGCCCGATGCCGCATAGTCGCCCATAGAAACAATAATAGGTTTTACTTTTTTGGTCAGCATTACTTCGCGCCAGATCACATCCGAAGCCAGCGAACTACCGCCCGGTGAGTTTACCCGGAAAACTACTGCTTTTACTTTGTCATTCTGCCTGGCTTCACGCAGTGCTTTTGAAACCCGCTCAGATCCGATGCTATTATCGCCGCCATCGCCGCCATTAATTTCGCCAGAGGCATAAACTATTGCGATCCGGTTTTTTGATGCTTTTTTGCTGTCATCCTTTTTAGTCTCGCTTTTGGTATATTCACCAAGTTCAACGCTTTTCAGGTCACCCTTTTTGTCAGTCCCGGTACGTTGTTTCAGATCGGCTAAAACCTCATCTTTATATTTAAGGCCGTCAACCAGTTTATATTTTAACGCATCTTCGGGGAAGCGGACCTTCAATTCATTTGCATAATTAAATAAAGAATCCCTGTTGATATTCCGGCTGGCGCTTATGCCGCTTAAAAAATGATCATACAACGAACCTAAGTAGGAATTAACCTGCAAACGGTTGGCCGGGCTCATTTTGGTGAGGAATAATGGTTCAACAGCGCTTTTATAAGTACCAACCTTAATGATCTGCGCTTCGATGCCTAATTTATCAAGTGCGCCCTTTAAAAAGGGGATCTCCTGGCTAAAGCCATGGAACAGGAAAATGCCTTTTGGGTTGATATAAACCTTGTCGGCCACCGAGGCCAGGTAATAAAAGCCCTGGGTATAAATTTCGGAATAGGCGACGATGAATTTTCCCGATTTTTTAAAGTCGATGAGTGCATTGCGGATCTCTTCGGCAGTTGCCTGGCCAATAGGGACGTTACTTTCTTCAAGGTAAATGCCTTTAATATCGGGGTCGGTTTTAGCTTTTTTAATGTTAGCCAAAATATCGTTAAGGCCGATGGATTTATCCCCGTCGATCCCCAAAAAGCCTAATGCTGATAATGGGTTATTAGGGGTGCGTTCGGTTACCGGGTAATTCAGGGATATTTGTAAAACTGAATTTGGTTCAACCTCAGTGGTTTTTTCACTGCCGGCTGCTATCAGGGCCGCAATCAGAACGACAACAACTACGAATATAATGATGCTTGTTAACAGAAACCCCACCATGCTGGCGAAGACAAATTTGAAGAATTGTTTCATTAAATGTTATAAATCTTTTATCTATGCAAACTTAGCAATTCAATACGGTATAATATTAAGAGCTTTGTCTATAATATTTGTTACAACATGGTTGACGTTTTTTTATTATTGGGGGGCAACCTTGGCGACAGGCACTTGTTCCTTGAACAGGCAATTGCCCGCATTGAAAGCGACATAGCCCCGGTGTTAAAAGCATCATCGGTGTATGAAACGCAATCATGGGGAAAAACGGATGCCCCGGATTACCTTAACCAGGTGCTCATGCTTCAATCCGACCTCCCGGCACCGGCATTTCTTAAAAAAATACTGCATATAGAAAATGTTTTGGGCAGGCTGCGGGAAGAAAAATGGGGTTCGCGCACCATTGACATTGATATTTTGTTTTACGGCGGGGCCGTTATTAATGAACTAAACCTGGTTATTCCCCATCCCGAACTGCATAAACGGCGGTTCACTTTGGAGCCTCTTGCTGAAATTGCCCCCGGATTGATGCATCCTGTTATAAATAAAAATATTTTACAGATTAAAAATGAACTTAAAGATAACTTGATCGTAAAAAAGTTATAATTTTGAAATATATAAACCCCTTTTATGTCGCATATTTTGCCTGATCAGGATCTTGATCTTTCGTTTTTATATGATATTGCCGATGGCAGCAACGAGTTTATCATTGAGTCAATTGATATGTTCCTGCAGCATACACCGGAATTGCTGCAAATGATCACCATAGCAATAGCCGAAAAAGAATGGACGGCTGCTTACCAGGCCTCGCATAAATTAAAACCCAACCTTGGTTTTTTCGGGATGCCCATCAGCCAGGCAACGATACAGGAAGTTGAATTAATGGCTAAAGCCGGCGCGCCTGATCCGGAACTGCTGATCTCCAAATTTGAAAATGTAAAGTCGGTAGTTTTAAATAATATAACTACGCTCACCAGGATTAAAGCGGATTTGGAGATGGGTGGTTAGTGATTTGAGGTTAGAGATTAGTTAATAGTAGCCAATCTCTAACCTCAAATCTCTAATCTCTAACCTCTGATACAGTAAAACTATAGCTTTCCATAATAAGGTTTGCAAGCAAACTTTTGCAGGCCTGGTCAACTTTACTATGTGCGGTTTCGGCGTTATCGGCCTCAATTTCCAGGGTTATGTGCTTGCCGATGCGCACATTGTGTATTTCGGATAAGCCCAGGTTTTTCATGCTTCCTGTTACCGCTTTCCCCTGGGGGTCAAGTATCTCTTTTTTTGGCATTACGTCTATTTCAGCCTGGAACTTTCTCATTTGCGAATTTGAATTGGATTATTGATAAGATGATATAGATAAATATGATCACCGGAATTGCTGCAAATTTAAAAAATAGTATCAAAATTGCCGAAAACAGTAGCAATAAATAACGATAAATATTTTTATTAAAATCGCTGTTTTTAAACTTCAGCGACATCATCGGCACCTCAAGTACAAGCAGGGCGCACATAGCAATCACAAAACAACTTAATACATAAGGGTTTAACAAATAGGGGGTGTAATAGTGGTTATGTTGACTGATGATAATCGGGAATGAAGCGATGAGAATAGCATTGGCAGGGGTAGGCAAACCAATAAAATTTTCGGACTGCCGGGTATCATTATTAAACTTAGCCAGCCTCAGTGCAGAGAATACCGGTATCAGGAATGCTATAAAATTCAGATAATGGCTTACCTTGTCAATTTGCGGGGCTTGTAAAAATAATTCGTACATAATAGCCGAAGGTAAAAGCCCGAAGCTTACCATGTCCGCAAGTGAATCAAGGTCTTTGCCTATCCCCGAAAATGATTTTAGCACACGGGCGGCAAATCCATCAAAAAAATCAAATATAGCAGCCAGAAAAAGCGCATAAGCAGCGGCGACAAGTTCGCCCTGAAAGGCTAAAACAATACCTACGCAACCGCTGAACAGGTTTGCGCAGGTAATGGCGTTTGGTAAGTGTTTTTTGATGCGCTTCTTCATGGCGTTATGAAGGTATCAAATCAATTATGAATTCATTGAGATCAGGAACTCCTCGTTTGTTTTTGTTCCCCTGATCTGAGATTGTAAGAATTCCATTGCCTCCTGCGAATTCATATCGGCAAGGTGGTTGCGCAGTATCCATATTCTCTGTAACGTGTCGCGGTCAAGCAACAGGTCATCACGACGGGTACTTGAGGCTGTAATATCAATAGCCGGGAATATGCGTTTGTTCGACAATTTACGGTCGAGTTGCAGTTCCATATTACCGGTACCTTTAAACTCTTCAAAAATAACCTCGTCCATTTTCGAGCCGGTTTCCGTAAGGGCAGTAGCGATGATGGTTAATGAGCCGCCGTCCTCAATATTACGCGCTGCGCCAAAAAAGCGTTTTGGTTTATGCAGGGCGTTGGCATCGACACCACCTGATAATATTTTACCTGAAGCCGGGGCAACGGTATTGTAGGCCCTTGCAAGCCGGGTAATGGAATCTAACAGGATCACCACATCATGCCCGCACTCAACCATACGTTTTGCTTTTTCTAAAACAATATTGGCGATCTTTACGTGGCGCTCTGCCGGTTCGTCAAAAGTAGAAGATACCACTTCGGCGCGTACGCTGCGGGCCATATCCGTTACTTCCTCAGGGCGTTCATCAATCAGTAATATAATCAGGTAAACTTCGGGGTGGTTTTTAGCGATGGCATTGGCCACATCCTTTAGCAACATGGTTTTACCTGTTTTAGGCTGGGCCACAATTAAACCGCGCTGGCCTTTTCCGATAGGCGAAAACAGGTCCATAATACGGGTCGAATAATTACCCGGATCAGTAAACAGGCTCAGTTTTTCGGAAGGGAAAAGCGGCGTTAAGTGATCAAAAGGAACACGGTCGCGCACTTCGGCCGGAACACGGCCGTTAATGGCTTCAACGCGGACTAAAGGGAAGTACTTTTCACCTTCTTTCGGCGGCCTTATGCTGCCGCGTACAGTATCGCCGGTTTTAAGGCCAAAAAGTTTTATTTGCGATTGCGAAACGTAGATATCATCAGGAGAAGTCAGGTAATTATAGTCGGATGACCGTAAAAAGCCATAGCCATCGGGCATTATTTCCAGAACGCCTTCGTTTACAATTACGTTGTCAAAATCAAGATTTATCGGTGGTTCCTGGTTTTTTTGCTGGCTGGTTTGGTTGCTTACCCTGCGCTCAAGTTTTTGAGGGCGAACTTCAGAAGAACCGTCTTCAGTTTTGCCATTTTCCTCACCCGGCTGTCCGCTCTCTGCATCTTCGCCGATGATCCCGGCTTCTATGTCTTCAGCCTCGTCAACGGAAGGTTCATCATCCTGGATATCAAATAAATTAGTATCATCCAGCGGAACTTCAATGCGGGGTTCGTTACTGTTTTTTATAGTTCGTATCCTTTTCCGTGTTTTTTCGGGGGCTTGTGCAGGCACGGCGTCCTTTGGTGCGTAAATGGTATTTACAGCATTTTGCTGTTGCCTGGCGGCTTCAATAAGCTGTTCCTGTTCAATGATTTTTTCGATCAGTTCTGCTTTTCTAAGGTCGTTAGCTTCAATTACGCCTAAATTTTTTGCAATATCACGCAACTCAGAAACGAGTTTGTCGTTCAATTCGTTTGTATTAAACATGTTAAGAATTATAGTTCAAAAGGATTTTAAATTAGAATATTATTGTAGTATGAAAGAAATTTGTTTTGCAACTTTGTTTATGCAACATCTAAATCCATGTAATAGTTAATAAAAATAACTTGGAATTTTAAATTGTTTCTTTAGTGCAAGAAAAATTCAACGGAAAACATTGCAATTTTAAACAATTTATTTAAAAATTCAAATTATTTAAAAAAATATCCTGGACAGGCTAACACTTAAGCTAATTTTTAGTTTTTTTGTGCATTCAAAATTTAGCCGCTCTCAATGATTTCCCGCCAAACGTTAATAAACCAGATCAAACAAAAAAAATCCTTTTTATGTGTCGGGCTTGATACTGATATTGAAAAGATTCCTGCGTTTTTGAGGTCATACCCCGATCCGGTATTGGAGTTTAACAAAAGGATCATTGACGCTACCCGCGACCTTTGTGTGGCTTATAAACCAAACGCTGCCTTTTATGAAAGCCGTGGGGTAACAGGCCTGCAAAGCCTGGTTGACACCTGGAAATACCTGCCAAAAGACTGTTTGAATATTATTGACGCCAAGCGCGGCGATATAGGCAATACCTGCGATATGTACGCCAAAGCTTTTTTTGATGAAGATGCTTCGGGAATGAGTTTTGACGCTATTACGGTATCGCCCTACATGGGGCATGATACGGTAACATCTTACCTTGCTTACCCCGGTAAATGGGTGATCCTGCTGGCGCTTACCTCCTCTGCCGGGAGCAAGGATTTTCAATACCTTACCACCGGACAGGGCTATTTATACGAAACTGTAATACAAACGGCCAATACCTGGGCCAGCCCTGACCGTATGATGTACGTTGTTGGCGCAACAAAAAGTACCGAGTTTACCAATATCCGCAAGTTTGCTCCTGATAACTTTTTACTTGTCCCGGGCGTAGGGGCGCAGGGCGGCAGCCTGGCCGATGTTTGCCAATATGGGATGACCAAAGATTGCGGGCTGATTGTAAGCTCATCACGCGCCATTATATATGCCTCAAACGGCGAAGATTTTGCCGAAGCCGCAAGGGCCGAAGCCCTGAAAGTACAGCAACAGATGCAGGTGGAACTGGAAAAGGCAGGGGTGATTTGAGCCAAGAATTACGAATTTAGATTTACGATTTGTTGTAATTCGGAGTTTTCTAAAATATTGGGTAAGGCCGATGTTTTTTGGGCGCTATTGAAATGTATCTTAGCCAATACGGTTTCTAAGGCAGGAAGTGTATTATTTAGACTTTTTGTTTTGATCAGGAAATTCCAAACCGCTTCAAATTTTTTCCATCCGCCCGAATAGAATAAATGTTTTAATTTGTGAGCATTCTGGTCGTGATTCATGCTGCCTTTTAAGATATTACTCCAGCTGTAAAACTCTTTGTATGCCCACCAATATCCGTTTTCTAACTCTTCAGCAGTCAGTCCGATGGTCTGGTACACAACATTCCGTGTGTCATACAAATCCCAGTTTTTTGTTATTATTCTTCCTTGTCGTTCCATGCTTTTAAAAAGTTCTGTTCCGGGATAAGGAGTTAAAACATGATAAGTGGATGTCGTTATTGAATGTTGCACCCCCCAATCAACCGTTCTCTTAAAAACATCCTTATCATCGTCATCTAATCCAAATACAAAACTTCCATTTATCATTATTCCTAAACTATGCAGCCGGTTCACGGCTTTAACATAATCTTTCTCAAGGTTTTGTTTTTTGTTGCTTTGCTTTAGATTTTGGGGAGAAAATGTTTCAAACCCAACAAACAAACTTCTTAGCCCTGCTTCGGCGGCCTTTTCGATCAAATTGCCTCTTAAAATGGAATCGATGGTCGCTGCCCCCTGGAATACCCTGTTCATTCCTTTCATTCCTTCAAAAAGGCTGTCGGCAAATTTTGAGTTACCTAAAAGGTGATCATCTAAAAAATATAAATGCCTGCCGGGCAACCTATCTATTTCTGCGAGGGCACCGTCAACTTCCTGGGTATAAAATGTTCTGCCGCCCTCAAAAAATGCATCTTTATAACAAAAACTACAATGGTGAGGACAACCACGCGTTACAACAATTGAATTTGGAACAAGGTATAAATGTCTTTTTATGAGGTCGCGTCGGATTGGCGGTACATTTTCTAAAGTTCTGATGGAAGATTGATAAACTTTTTGTGGACAACGATTTTTAAAATCCAGCAAAAATTTAGGGAAGGTATCTTCCCCTGGCCCCATAAAAATACTGTCTGCATGTGGCATTGCCTCAAAAGGTAAAGAGGTAACATGTAAACCACCTAAAATAACATAAGCTCCCTTAGCCCGGTAATGATCAGCAATTTTATAAGCCCGGTAAGCATTAGTTATATATACCTGGATGATTACAAGTTCAGGATCATCATTTAGATTTAAGGACTCAACATGCTGGTCCTGTAGATCTATTTCATCATCTGGAGAAAGATAAGCAGCCAATGTTGCCAAACCCAGGGGCGGAAATAGTGAATATTTGATTGGTCGCCAAAATGGGCTTTCTGCTTCTGTTAAAGCTGGTAAAATCATCTTTACTTTCATTTAATCGTAATTAAAAGTACTTTGAAATGCAAAGTAAAATATAATTATGATCATTTGCAATGATTTTGAAAAATATTAAAACCCAAATTCGAATGCTTTTTGAAAAAGGTTATTTACGCAAACACCACTTTCCTTTCAGGAAACTTTGAAGCGTACCCGGCAACCATGCCTTTTATATAATCATTACCGGGATAGGGGGTGAGGTGGCTTTTTAACTGTTGTAAATTGTCCACATCAAAATAATGGGAGATAAAGCCCATGCCGTAAAATTTACCTTTTTCAATCAACAGGCAGCTGTGCTCATCATCAGTACGGCCGGCATCGCGGATGGCGAAGGTTGGCAGGGCGTCGCTTAATTCATTAATAGCGGCGTTTACTTTTTTATTATAATCTTCAACAGGTTCATGGCCGGTACAGGCGCAGTGATCGCCGTTTAGCCCGGTACAGGGCCCTATGTTATTTTGTATGAAGCAGAGCTTGGGGCAAAGTTCAAAACCTTCAATCAATGTTAAAAGAATGTTCCGGCCCTCTGTTAATGTATTGCAGCTGTAAATTGCCCCTGTCATTTTCCGGTGCTTATCCAATGCAAGGCGAAGGTAGCCGCGTTGATCCTCAAAGACATAAAGACTGTAGGCCTGTTCAAAACGTTTTAAGGAGCGGTTGTATTTGGGCCACAGGCGTTTGATTTCGACCGCCTCCAGCACAAAAGCAATCAGTTCGGTGCCGCATAACTGGTGGGTGATATGGTAAATATTTCGTAAAAATTCCTGCCGCTGCAAACCGGGGTTATTCCCTGTAAAATGACTGCAAACCCGTTTTTTTAAGTTCTTAGCTTTCCCAACATAAATAACTTTGCCTTTTTCGTCGTGGAAGTAATATATGCCGGGCGCATTTGGCAACACCTCCACATCCTGTTTTGGCAGGTTGGCCGGCAGAACCTGTTCTTTAGAGTTTTGTTTTAAGGATACAGGGATATGATTACCGGTGTCCTTTTGCAGTAATATTGAAAACAGCTTGACGGTGGCCTCGGCATCACCGGCTGCCCGGTGGCGGCTTTCAATTTCAATGCCCAAATTACTGCATATTTTGCCTAAGCCGTAAGATGGAAGGCCGGGCAGTATTTTACGCCCGAGCCGCACGGTGCATAATTTATTGCACTGCAAATCGTACCCGGCAGCCAACAGATGATGGCGAACAAAGGAATAATCGAAGTTTACGTTATGGGCTACAAAAATTTTACCGTTCAGCAAGTGGTAAATATCATCGGCGACATCCTCAAAAAGAGGGGCTTTTCGCACCATTTCGTTGTTGATGCCGGTTAAAGCGGTGATATATACCGGGATATCCCTGCGCGGGTTAACCAATGTTGAATAGCGTTCAGTTACCTTTTTACCATTGAATAAACAAATAGCAATCTCGGTAATACCATTGCCGCTGGCATGCCCTCCCGTTGTCTCAATATCCACTATCGCATACATGTGGTAAATGTAATAAAGTTTTTACTAAATATTTTAGTCCGAAAGTCCGAAAGATTTTTTGGTTTGGAAAATTAGAGAAGTGATAGCTTTTAAAACTGTATATCAGCATACTGTTGTAAAAGAAAACCCCGTGGCGATAGACCATGGGGTTTTCTTTTTTTACTTCCGGACTCCGACTTACTTCTTCTTCTGTGCTGCCGGCAATTGTTGTTTCTGGCGCATCATTTCTTCCATACGGGCCTGGAAACCGCCTGTTTTCTTTTTTACTTCGGGTTTCTTTTTGTTTTCCTGTATCTGGGCATGGATCTTTTTATCATCAACCATTAACCTGATAATGTATTGCTGTAAAAAGGTCATCATGTTGGCCAGGAAATAATAATAATTTAAACCTGCAGGATAGCCATTCAATGCACCAAGGAAAATAACAGGGGTGATATAGCCTATATATTTCATCTGGCCGGTAGCGCCTGATATCTGGTTGTTAAAATAAGTATAGATCAGGGTCGAAATGGTCATCAGCAAACACATTAAACTAAGGTGGTTCCCGATGAAGGGGATATTTGGAAAAGTAAGTATTGAATCGTAGGTGGACAGGTCATGCATCCATAAAAAGCCCTGACCGCGTAACTCAAACAAGCTCGGGAAAAAGCGGAAAAAGGCAATCACAATCGGCATCTGGATCAGCATCGGCAAACATCCGCCCAACGGGTTTACGCCTGCTTTTTTGTAGAGCTTTAAATATTCCTGCTGTAAAAGTGTAGCATTGTCTTCACCTACTTTTGCTTTGATTTCATCCATTTCCGGCTTCAAAATCCGCATTTTGGCCATCGAAAGGTATGATTTGTAGGTTAGCGGCGATAAAACCAATTTCAATATAATGGTTAAAGCCAAAATTATGATACCATAATTCCAGTTGAACTTTTTAAGGATATTAAATATAGGCAATGTGGCAAAACGGTTGATATATTTCAGCGGTCCCCAGCCAAGGTCAACCTGTTTTTCAAGGCCATATCCCTGATCCTGCAAAGTCGAGAAACGGTCGGGGCCGAAATAAAACAACATCGGGAAACTGCCGTCGGCGTTACGTGCCAATACCAGGTTGGCGTTCATTTGTTTAATATCCGAGGTATCGGTTACATCGGTGCTAATGGCCAGGTTTGATTTATCAAAACCTTTATCGGCAATCAGCACACTTGAAAAGAAATGCGCTTTAAAGGACACCCATTGTATCTTTTTGTCGGTAATATCTTTCTGCTCATCCTTACCGGCGCTTAAATAGTCATTCTGGCTATCGGTAGTGTTGTAGGAAATAGTAGAATAACGGCGCTCCTGCTCCATATCCTTTTCCTGTTTGCGCAGGTTTGTAGCCCAGTTAATGTTAACAGTACTGGTACTGGCTAAAACCTGGTCTAAGCCGGTAGGTTTAATGGTAAAGCCAACTTTATAACCTTCGCCTTTTAACGAGTAAATATAATCGATATACTGGGTAGGGCTGTAACTTAAACGCATGGTAACCGAACCGGAATCTTTACCTGTAACCTGCAGCCCGTTTGCGCTGGGTGTAAAATAAAGCTTATCAGTATTGATGCTGTTATTTCCCGCTGTAAAGTTTAAACCAAAATGATTGTGGTCGCCTTCAAAAAGGATCAGCGGTTTTTTATCAAATGTTTTGAAGTTTTTAAGTTCAACCGAATAAACCTTGCCACCCCGGGTTGATAACTTTACAATGAGCTCTTTATTTTCGAGCGTGATGAATTTTTCGGCGCCGACAGTAGCCGCGCCAAAAGGGCTTTTTAAAATTGCGGAGTCAACCGGTTTGTTGGCAAGCGCTTTTGCACTGTCAGCAAATTTGGCTGCGCTTATGGCCGGCTTTTGTATATCACCTCTTTTTACCGAATCGGCATGGGCCTTTATTCTCTCTTTTTTTAAATCAGCATCATTTGGCTTCATAAAGAAGAACGAGGCCCCCATGATGATCATAATCAGGAATAATCCTGTAAACGTATTTTTATCCATTTCTATGTATCGTACAAAAATCTATTGCTTTCGCGCATAAGCCAGCGAAGCGGCGACAAAGTTAATAAAAAGTGGGTGCGGATTAGCAACAGTTGATTTTAATTCGGGATGAAATTGCGAACCGATGAAAAACGGATGATTCTTTAGCTCAACAATCTCCACCAGGTTACTTTCGGGGTTAATACCCGAGGGGCTTAAACCTGCATTTTCATAGTCTTTTAAATATTGGTTATTAAACTCATAACGGTGCCTGTGGCGCTCGGAGATCCGCGATTTTCCGTAAAAATTGAAGGCTTTGCTGCCCTTTTTTAGTTCGCATGGATAAGCCCCCAAACGCATCGTGCCGCCTTTATTAACAATTTTCTTTTGCTCCTCCATCATGTCGATAACAGGATAAGGGGTATTGGGGTTCATTTCGGTACTGCTTGCACCTTTTAAACCTAACACATTACGGCCAAATTCAACAACGGCGCATTGCATTCCCAGGCAGATCCCGAAAAATGGGATATTATTCTCCCTCACATAACGTATCGCCTCAATTTTTCCTTCAAAACCACGCTCGCCAAAGCCGGGCGCTACCAATACGCCATGCAGGCCTTTCAGTCTTTCAACGGCATTCTCGGGTGTTAATTGTTCGGAAGGGATATATTCAACCTTTACCTTACATTCATTTTTTGAACCCGCATGTATAAACGACTCGCTGATGGATTTGTAAGCATCAGGCAGCTCTACGTATTTACCCACCAGGCCGATGCGCACTTCGGAGGTCGGGTTTTTTAAACGCCCCAAAAAGTCTTTCCAGTTTTCGAGGTCAGGCTCGCTTTTATGCGGTAATTTTAATTTGGCTAAAACCGTTTTATCCAGTTGCTCTTTCAGCATCAATAACGGAACATCGTAAATGGTTGAAGCGTCTATGGATTCAATAACCGCATTCACATTTACGTTACAAAACAGGGCTATCTTTTTACGGATGTCTGTATTCAGCGGGTGTTCGGTACGGCAAACCAATATATCAGGCTGAATGCCATACTCCAGCAACATTTTTACTGAGTGCTGTGTAGGCTTGGTCTTCAATTCGCCGGCAGCGGCGAGGAAAGGGATCAGTGTTAAGTGGATTACCAACGAATTGCTGGAGCCTACTTCCCACCTGAACTGCCTTACCGCTTCAATGTAGGGCAGGGATTCAATATCACCCACGGTACCCCCCAGCTCGGTGATCACAATATCATAATCGCCGCTTTCGCCGAGTATGCGTATATTTCTTTTTATTTCATCCGTTATATGCGGCACAACCTGTACGGTTTTCCCCAAAAAGTCGCCCTGGCGCTCACGGTTAATTACATTTTGGTAAATGCGGCCGGTGGTAATGTTATTGGCTTTTGAGGTCGGCGTGTTTAAGAAACGCTCATAATGACCAAGGTCAAGATCGGTTTCGGCGCCGTCTTCGGTAACATAACATTCGCCATGTTCGTAGGGGTTCAGCGTTCCCGGATCGATATTGATATAGGGGTCGAATTTTTGGATGGTTACCCGATAACCGCGCGATTGGAGCAGTTTAGCTAAGGAAGCAGATATAATACCTTTTCCTAACGACGAAGTAACGCCGCCCGTAACAAAAATATATTTAGTCATGATTTTGCTGTGTTTGAACCAGTTTTTATGCGGGAACAAATTGTTTGTGTACGGGATACAAAAGTAGGAAAAATTTCAGGGTTTTCCCCGCTTGTTGATAAATAGCTAAATGTTGGGGAATGGCAGATAGTGTTCCCGCTGCCGGGGCACGAACCCGCCGGTTCAAGTGTCCACACTTGAACCCGAAAAATTTAAGCGTCCACGCTTAAATTACTTTTCTCCTTATTATCGTAAGCGTGGACGCTTACAATAATATGTGTTCAAGCGCGGACGCTTGAACAGGCGGGGGAATAAGCAGGGCATTCTCTTTTTCAGCACGGCTGGGCTATTTATAAGGTTCTCCCGTGTTATACAGATGCACGAGGTTTCGTATCTCATCGAACCCGAATTTATCGTCAGCCATGTATTTATCATAAACCGTTTTATTGTCTGCCAGGAGGTCTGCAAATTCATTTTTCCTTTTCTGTCTGGCCAACAAGGTCCCTTTTATAAGGATAGCAGTGTCTGTTCCTTTGCTTACGTACCATCCGGTGTTTGAGCTGCTGTACATTGTGCCATTAGCGCCGTAGCTGGTGGTGGAGGTGATCAACTCATAAAGATTAATTTTGCCACTTTCCACAACTGTCATAAAGCATACCTTGTTTCTTACCCACAATACCTTGGGATCATAAAATACCCTTCTATACCAGGTGGATTTATCAGCAGTGTAATACTCCTTTACGCTGTCGGTCTTTATTTTTTTAGCTTTCTCGTTTTTAGATGTTCGGTATTTAGGGGCGCTGAAAACTGGTAGGTTGATCTGGCAGGCTATTGTATCGCCGGTAACGGTAATAACCCGGTCGTTATTTTGTGCCCTGGCTGTAAGGGCTGCCACTAAAAGTGTGGTTAAAGCAATAAGGTTAATTTTCATGTGTTTGATGGGATATTATTATTACAAGGTTAATTCATCTAAATAATTTTTCCAAATCCTCCGGCGTATCCACAGCAAATGTTTCCAGCTCCGTTTCGACGACTTTTATGCGGTAGCCGTTCTCTATCCAGCGCAGTTGCTCCAGGCTTTCGGCTTTTTCAAGGGAGGATACAGGCAGTTTGGTGATTTGCTGTAAAACATCGGCGCGGTAACCGTAAATGCCGATATGTTTAAAATAGGTAAAGCAGTTTAACCAGTTTTGGGGCTCCTGTCCGCGAATATGGGGCAGGGGGGAACGTGAAAAATAAACCGCCTCCGAAAATTTATTAACAACTACCTTGGGCGAATTGGGGTTAAACAGTTCCTGCTCGTTTTGCACTTTTTTAATCAGGGTGGCAATTTGGGTGCCGGCATTATTAAAGCAGGCCGCCAGTTTGCTGATCTGCTCCGGGTCGATATAAGGTTCATCACCCTGTATGTTGATGATCACATCATAATGGGGATGTTTCAGGGCAACTTCCGCACAGCGGTCGGTACCGC
Source organism: Mucilaginibacter sp. UBA5151 (assembly GCA_002413785.1). Taxonomy (GTDB): domain Bacteria; phylum Bacteroidota; class Bacteroidia; order Sphingobacteriales; family Sphingobacteriaceae; genus Mucilaginibacter. The sequence goes on along the minus strand of DHXR01000020.1, from coordinate 26,720 downwards.
TCTGGTGATCGGGCGAAGTAATAATTGCCGATCCGCCAAAATCATGTACATGTTTATAAATGCGCTCATCATCCGTAGCAACAATTACATCCGACAAATGAATACACTTTTTTGCCTGTTCATAAACCCTTTGGATCATGCTTTTCCCGCCAATATCAACCAATGGTTTACCCGGAAAACGGGTAGATGCGTAACGGGCGGGGATGATGCCGAGGATGTTCATATTTGTTGTAAAAGTTATAAAGGTTGTAAGTGTTGTAAGAGTTGTTGGGTGTTGTAAGAGTTGTTGGTCGTTAACAGGTTTTCAACCTTTACAACTCTTACAACCTTTACAACTCATTTCAACTTAACTAAAACAACCCGTGAATTTCCCGCTCAATCATCTGCACAATGGTTGCCAGGTCTTCTGTATTATTGGCGAAATCAAGGGTGTCTTTGTCTAATATCAGCAATTTGCCAAGCTTATAGTTGTTTATCCATTTCTGGTATTTATCGTTCAGTTTCGATAAATAATCAAGCCGTATCCCGCTTTCATATTCACGGCCGCGGCGCTGGATGTTATTTACTAAAGTCGGCACCGATGCTTTCAGGTAGATCAGCAGATCGGGTGGTTTTATATTTTCAATTACATTATCAAATATAGCCTGGTAGTTTTGATAGTCGCGGGTGGTCATCAAACCCATATCGTGCAGGTTTTCTGCAAAAATATAGGCGTCTTCGTAAATTGTCCTGTCCTGGATGATGTTAAAGTCGCCTTTTTGAATATCGATAATTTGCCTGTACCTGCTGTTCAGGAAATAGATCTGGAGGTTAAAGCTCCAGCGTTTCATGTCGCTGTAAAAATCTTCCAGGTATGGATTATTATCAACCGCCTCAAACAGGGGATCCCAGCCATAATTTTTAGCCAGTAATTCGGTGAGGGTGGTTTTACCGGCGCCTATGTTTCCTACTATAGCAATGTGCATGTGTTTCTGTTAGTTCATGGTTAATGGTTCATAGATCATAGTTTATGCAGTTCATGGTTCATGGTTGATAGTTCATAGCAGCTGCATGAAAATTGTCAAGTCCGGTTTGCCAATAGAAAAAATAAACTCCGCCTAATATACGCTATGAACTATGAACTATCAACAATGAACTAACTAAAAACTTCTGAATCCGATAATTTCTCTTACTTCCTTAATGGTTTTTGAAGCACTTTCCCTTGCTTTAATGGCCCCGTGACGGGCAACCTGCCGTAAGTAAGGCGCATCATTCGCAATATCATTGATCCGTTCGCGGATAGGGGCTGTCGCGATGATAATATCTTCGGCTAATTGTTTTTTCAGGTCGCCGTAACGGATCTGGCAGGTATTATACAAATCATCAAAATGCGTATAAGTATCCGGTGTTGACACAACCTTAATGATATCAAAAAGGTTTTGGATCTCTACCGGTTTTTCCTGGTTATCGGCAGTCGGGCCGGCATCGGTCACAGCCCGCATTACTTTCTTGCGGATAACTTCGGGCGAATCTGAAAGGTAAACGGCATTGCCTTCGCCTTCTGATTTTCCCATTTTACCTTTACCGTCAAGCCCCGGTATTTTTACCAGGTTATCGCTGAAATTGAAGGCAAAAGGCTCAGGGAAAAACTCTTTATTGTATAACCTGTTGAAACGGTTGGCAAAGGTGCGGGCCATTTCGAGGTGCTGCTCCTGGTCTTTGCCGACAGGTACTTTTGTGGCTTTGTGGATAATAATATCGGCAGCCATCAAAACCGGGTAGGTTAATAAGCCGGCGTTTACATTATCAGGATTTCCGCGTACTTTATCTTTAAACGACGTACTGCGCTCCAGTTCGCCCAAATAGGCGTTCATATTCAGGTACAGGTATAGCTCGGCTATTTCGGGTACATCTGATTGTACATAAATAGTCGCCCTTTCCGGGTCAATACCTGCTGCAAGGTACTCCACCAGCACCTGTTTTACATTGCCGTGCAGATCGGCAGGGGTCGGGTGGGTGGTTAATGAGTGCAGGTCGGCGATAAAAAAATAGCAGTTATATTCATGCTGCATTTTTACGAAGTTTTGTATCGCCCCGTAATAATTTCCTAAGTGTAAGTTCCCGGTCGAACGGATACCACTAACAACAGTTTCCATGGGGGCGAAAGTAAGTAATTTTTATATTTTTGATGGCGATGAAAATGTTATTGAGGATGTATTAACTCTTTTCGCCCTGCGATACTTAGTTATCCGGTAAAAAGGATAACATTGCCTGATTAAATACTGCTTTTGACATGAAACTTTTCCTAAAAAAATTGCATAACTATTTGTTGCTGATTAGTATGGGCTTTTTCTTTTTTTTATTGTGGCCGCCATTGTATTATTTTTCGCTCAAACCCGAAAGATATGCGGGGATGATAAAATTAAGGCGCATCTGGGCGTTTTTAAGTACCCTTTGTGTGGGGATAATATTCAAATTTGAATTTGAAGAGCCTATCGACTGGCGTAAAACTTATGTAATTTGCCCGAACCATACCTCAAACCTTGATACCTCAATGATCTGCCTGCTCATGAAAAATGATAATTACAGCTTTATGGGCAAGGCCGAGTTGCTGGATGGAATGATTACCGGCATTTTTTTCAGGACGGTTGATATACCGGTAATGCGGGGCAACAAAATTTCGGCTTTCAGGGCGATAAAAGCGACTGCGGAAAAGCTTAAGAATGGCATCAGTATGATTATGTTTCCCGAGGGGGGTATAGCGGATGATTATCCGCCCCGGTTGCAGGAATTTAAAAGCGGGGCTTTCCGCCTTGCTATTGAGCAAAAGGTGCCGGTCATCTCTGTTTCATCACCCAATACCTGGAAAGTATTATGGGACGATGGACGTAAATATGGTTCAAGGCCAGGTATTTGCAGGGTGTTTGTTCATAAGCCCATCGAAACGTCTGATTTAACGGTCGCTGATATTGATGCACTGAGTAACAGGGTAAAAGATATCATCAGGCAAAAAATTGAAAAGGCATAATAATTCGCCAAAAAACAATCATTTCTTTATTTTTGGAGATAATGAAGATCGCCCTAAAAAGAATTCATACTTATTTTTACCAGTTTAGTGTCGCTTTCTTTTTCCTGTTGCTTTGGCCCGTCTTATATTTTCTTTCCCGCAAACCTGAACGTTATAAATACATCAACCAATTAAGGCGGCTCATTGTTTTTTTAAGCACAAGCATATCTGGGATATTTTTCAGGATTAAATATGAAGAAGAGATCGACTGGAAGCGCACCTATATTATTACAGGTAACCACACCTCAAACCTTGATGTTTCGGCAATTTGCATAGCGGCAAAAAGTAATCATTGTTTCATCGGTAAAGAAGAATTGTTAAGCAATATGGTGCTTGGCTTTTTTTTCAGGACGATTGATATTGCCGTTAACCGGGAAAGTAAAATATCTTCGTTCCGGGCGTTTAAAACCGCTGCCGAACGTTTAAAAAACGGGGTGAGCGTGGTGATCTTCCCGGAAGCCACTATACCGGAGGAATACCCGCCGGTTTTGTATCCCTTTAAAAACGGCGCTTTCAGGTTAGCTATTGAATTAAAAATCCCCGTTATTCCGATAACTTCTATCGACACCTGGAAAGTTTTATGGGATACCGGGACCAAATATGGCAGCAGGCCGGGTTTTTGTAATATATTTGTGCACAAACCAGTTGAAACAGCGCATTTAACTTTGGATGATGCCGATACGCTGCGCGATGAGGTACATGATATAATAAAACAGAAATTGGGAACAGTATGACGATTGACGAAGAAACAGTTGATAAAATAGCCCACCTGGCACGCCTGGAGTTAACCGGGACTGAAAAACAGGATATGATAAAGGATATGAACAAGATCCTTGGTTTTATGGACAAACTGAATGAAGTAAACACAACAGGCATTGAGCCCCTGGTTTATATGACCAATGGGGTAAATGCCTTCAGGGAGGATGTGGTAAAACAGGAGATTACGCACGAAGAAGCTTTGTTGAACGCGCCTAAACATGATGACAATTATTTCCTTGTGCCAAAAGTGATTGATTTGAAGTGAGGGGAGGAGTCGGGAAGACCGAAAGTCCGAAAGACCGGAAGTTTTTTTGAATCCAAAAATTCATTTCGGGTGGCGGAATTTCCAGGTAAATAATCCTGCAATCCTTTAATCAGGAAAATCATGGTTCAGATAAGCTGTCCGTCCGCTTTTGGGTGATTGATCTGTCCCGAAACAAGTTGATAATTGCTTTCTTACGTTGAAATAACAATCCACATTAGCCTAAATTTTCCACAAAATAGCTAAACACCACCCAATGCATTAACTTTACCCACCTGTTAAAAAAAGGAACGAAGCGTTTGGCAAAAGAGACAACAAAAGAAACACCCTTAATGCAGCAGTACAATACCATTAAGGTGAAGTACCCCGGCGCTTTGCTGCTTTTCCGCGTGGGAGATTTTTACGAAACTTTTGGCGAAGACGCCATTAAGGCTGCGGGCATATTGGGCATTGTACTTACGCGGCGTGCCAATGGCGCGGCTACATACATAGAACTGGCAGGCTTTCCGCACCATTCGCTGGATACCTATTTGCCAAAACTGGTGAGGGCAGGGCAGCGGGTGGCGATCTGCGATCAGCTGGAGGACCCCAAGACTACCAAAACCATCGTAAAACGCGGCGTTACCGAACTGGTTACACCAGGGGTAGCAACCAGCGATAATATCCTGCACCAAAAAAGTAATAATTACCTGGCATCGCTGTATTATGAAAAAAATAGCCTCGGCATTGCCCTGATAGATATTTCGACCGGCGAGTTTTTAACCGCACAGGGCAGTACCGAATATATTGATAAATTGCTGCAAAGTTTTTCGCCAAGCGAGGTGATCTACCCGAAAAGCAGGCAGCATGATTTTAAAAATGCCTTTGGCGACCGCTTTTATACCTATACACTCGACGAATGGCCATACAGCGGCGATTATGCCAACGAGGTATTGTTAAAGCATTTTGGGGTAAAATCACTCAAAGGCTTTGGTATTGATAAACTGAATTTGGGTATAGTGGCAGCCGGCGTGGCCCTGCATTACCTTAACGAGACCGAGCATCGCAACCTGCAGCATATTTCGGCCATCAGCCGGATAGAAGAGGACCGCTACTTGTGGCTCGACCGTTACAGTGTTCGTAACCTCGAACTGGTAGGTTCTGCCAATGAAAATGCGCATACGCTGGTTGAGGTATTAGATCAAACCTGTTCGCCTATGGGTGCGCGTCTGCTACGGAGGTGGATAGTGATGCCGTTGAAAGAGATAAAACCTATTAAAGACCGTTTGGGTGTGGTGGAATTTATGATAGGCCATGAGGATTTGCGCGAAACCCTGAAACAAAATATCCGCCTCATAGGCGACCTGGAGCGGCTGATCTCGAAGATCGGGCTGCAAAAAGCCAACCCGCGCGAGGTTTGCCAGTTAAAAAAGGCGCTAATTGCTATCGGTACCATCAAAAAGATGGGAGAAACATCACCCAGTTTGCCTTTGCAGTCCATCAGCACGCAACTGAACCCCTGTACGCTTATTATCGACAAAATAGAGAATGAACTGAGCGCCGAACCACCAGTGATGCTGGTAAAAGGCGGGGTGATGAAAGAAGGGATAAACGAAGAACTTGACCGCCTGCGCAAGATTGCTTTTGGCGGCAAGGGTTACCTGCTGGAGATACAAAAGCGTGAAGCGGAGTCGACGGGTATCCCTTCGCTTAAAGTTTCGTTTAATAATGTGTTCGGCTATTACCTGGAGGTTACACACAGTCACCGCGAAAAGGTGCCAGCCGACTGGATCCGCAAGCAGACGCTTGTAAACGCCGAGCGTTATATCACGCCAGAACTGAAAGAATATGAAGAACAGATTTTAGGCGCCGAAGAAAAGATCCTGGCGCTGGAAACGCAATTGTATAACGACCTTGTTTATCAGCTCAGCGAATATATTAAGCCGATACAGCTGAATGCGCAATTGATAGCCCGTTTGGATGTGCTGCTGAACTTCGCGACCATCGCTATAAAAAACTACTATGTTAAGCCGGAAATCAATGATAGCCGGGTAATCGATATAAAGGGTGGCCGGCATCCTGTGATTGAGAAAAACCTGCCACTTGGTGAGGAATATATCACAAACGACGTTTATCTCGATTCGGAAACGCAGCAGATCATCATTATTACAGGGCCAAATATGGCCGGTAAATCGGCACTGCTGAGGCAAACCGGGATCATTGTGCTCATGGCGCAGATGGGCTGTTTTGTGCCCGCTAAAGCAGCCTCCATCGGCTTGGTTGATAAGATATTTACCAGGGTTGGGGCATCGGATAATCTTTCTTCCGGCGAATCGACCTTTATGGTGGAGATGAATGAAACGGCCAGTATACTCAATAATCTTTCTGACAGGAGTTTGATCCTCTTGGATGAGATAGGCAGGGGAACTTCTACCTATGATGGTATTTCTATTGCGTGGTCAATTGCGGAGTTTTTGCATAACCAGCCACAGGCCAGGGCAAAAACCCTGTTTGCCACACATTACCATGAGCTTAATGAGTTGAGCAACACATTCAACCGCATTAAAAATTATAATGTTTCGGTAAAAGAGGTGGGGCAGCAGATAATTTTCCTGCGTAAACTGGTACCGGGCGGCAGCGAGCATAGTTTCGGGATCCACGTAGCCAAATTAGCCGGCATGCCCCCAAAAGTATTGAGCAGGGCTAACGAGATATTAAAGAAACTGGAAGCCGAACGTACGGGAGGGGAGCATATCAAAGAAAGTATCCGTAAAGTGCAAAAACAGGCGGTGCAAATGCAAATGTTCTCCATTGATGATCCGGTTTTGGTTAAAATCCGCGATACGCTAAACAATCTCGATGTAAATACCCTTACCCCGGTAGAAGCTTTAATGAAACTCGACGAAATACAAAGGGTGATAAAAGGGTAAAGCCAGCCCAGCCCCCTCTAAATCTCCCCCGGTTGGGGAGACTTTAAAATTTTTATTGCTCCATAACGCTTTGTACGGGTAATCATTTCATCCTGATAGCTATCGAAAAAAAAATCAACACGAGCGCAGCTAAAGTCTCCCCTTCCGGGGGAGATTTAGAGGGGGCTTGGGCTGGGGCTAATTGTTAACATGTTAACAACATCCCTGTAACCTTTTTATCGTTTTGACCGTATTTTTACTTAATGAAAAAAATATCATACCTGTATGCTGTTTTATTGAGTATAGCCATCGTTTTGTCGTCGTGCCACGCTAAAAAGGCGGTGTTGCGTGGCGAACCGGGCGAGGTGGTAAAACCGCAGGCAAGTATCGCCGAAAAATATTCGGCAATATTAGGGGTTGATGAAGGTGATATTAAAAACGGGCGGCTTTATGCCTTTGTTGATCAATGGATGGGAACACCATACCGCTTTGGCGGCGAAGATAAGGACGGGGTAGATTGCTCCGGGCTGGCACAGTTGCTGGAGCAACAGGTATATGGCATCAATATCCCACGCTCCACCAGCCAGCAAATAAATGTGATCAAACGCAAATATGAAGAAGAACTGGTGGAAGGCGATCTTCTGTTTTTTGATTATGACGGAAAGAAATTCAGTCATGTTGCCGTTTATCTTCAAAACGGGTACTATGTACATGCCAGTTCTTCAAAAGGGGTGATCATTACCCAGCTGCACGACCCTTATACCTATAAATATTTTTCGCGCTGCGGTTCAATTATTGATGATCCAAATTCAGCGCCGGGTAAATAATAAATTTAATTTTTTCGTACCTTTGTGCTATCATGGCTGATGGGAAAGAAAAATATGCATTCTGGACAAAATACAAGAAGTTTGCCAGCACCGAAATCCTGTTATATATCATTATGATCGTTGGGATCATCCTGGGCATCATCATTTTTAGCTGAACCAATACTTTCAGGTCAGCGAATAAACCCCTACGGGTTTTTAACTAAACTCACAGTATAATTATCTGCATCAACAACCGACTGGTAAAAATCGACTAAATCCTGGTATGTATCCTTGCTGTAGCTGCCGTCAATAATCTGTAAATGACGTTTGTATAGTAACTTGTTGCCTGTTAAAGTCAAAGTGGCTGTAAACTTGCCGAAAGGTTTATCAATTGCTACGTTTAATGGCTCTTTTTCAAGGTGGTAACCTGCCGGGACGGAATAAGTAATCTCATCCAGCTGGGTATGGCCGCGATTGATGTAAACACTGTTCAAGCGGTTGCGCACCTGCCGGGGTGGTTCTTCTATTCGGTTAGCCGGGTTAAGCATAAAGTAATATTTGCCGTCGGTTAATGAGGCGTAGTCCCTGGCACGTAGCTTTATCGTCTCTGTAGTGGATGGGTCAAAGCTTTTATCCTGTTTTAAATCGAGGCTTTCAATATCCATGTTATTCAGAGCGTAAACTTTTTGCAGCATTTTAACCCGTTCTGTTTTAGCTTCATCCAGCAGGTAATCCCTGTCATCGTACTCGGCGCCTTTAAAAATAGTTGACATTGAGCCGGATAGTTCGCCGGCCTCATTTATAACAAATGAAGCTTTACGACTTTGCAAATTGTTTTCAGTCGTGTATTTAGGCGTATGCATCAATTTGCCGCCTTCGGGCGTACATGCCAGCACGGTCCGGTCATCCGTAAAATCACCTAAATAGCCGAATGGGTTGGTTTGGCTGGTACAGTCTGCCCAGGTGGTGTCGTTTTTAAACGGGAGGCATAGTATAATATGGTCCCCTTCCACGTCCGGGAAGTCTGCAGGCATGCCAACTTTAAAAGCCCTGCCAGATTTAACCACACAATAATACGAGTCAATATTTACCGCTTTTAATAAGGCCTGGGTGTAGTTAACCAAAGCTTTGCAATCGCCATAGTTTTGTTTATCAACGTCAGCTGCCAAAAAGGGCTGGATACCACCTATACCAAGTTGCACACTTATATAATGTGTTTTATACTGCATATACTCGTATATTTTTTTTGCCTTTAATTTCGGGTCAGCGATGTCTTTTGTTATGTCTTTAATATGTTCAATAGTTTCTGCCGGCAATACTTGCCTGTCGGCCACCAGCTTATCATATATCCATTTGCCAAGTTCGCTCCAGTTGGTGAATGAGCCCCCGATTCCATAGTATGAAAAGTTTTGAGGAGCAATTTGCACACTGCTTAAATAGTTTTTAGAATATGGGCTATAAGGCTCATTTTTAATAGCTTTTAAATTTTCTGCCTGCCATGTAAAAGTTTTTAACCCAGCTAAATTTTTACTTATAGTTACCTTGCTTGTTATATTGTTTTCTTTATAACGGATATTAAAATCAGGCTTACAGCTAAATGTGAATGTGCTTTTTTCAACGGCTGTACCAATCTCAGGAGTCGGATCCCAATCCGGAAGGCCAAGTGTTTGTTTTAATCGCAGTTCATACTCATACGCAATTGTATAAGGGTATTGGATAACTGACGGGGAATAATGTTTAACCCTGGTATCGGTAAATAATGAAAAACCATCCCAGGCGCTGTTGTCATCAAAATCGCTTTCGCTGAATTTAGCTGTTTGTTTGCCAAACTCATTATATACTACTCCCTTAACATATTTTATTACCCTGCTTTTGTCGTGCTCAATTTCGATATGCGCCTGGTCGTCACCATTTTTATTTAATATGGTAACAGCTTCTTTTATATGATAAATGGTGTTATCAAGGCCTTGCACTTCCACGGTTTCTTCTTTATCCCTTACAACCGAACTTGCATAAGGTAAAAGCTCTTTAGGGATCAGGCTTGCGTCAAAGTTTTGCTGGGCCTCTGCCAGGGTGCAGATAGCAAACAGGAAAAAAGTTATTATTATTGGTCTCATTATTTTTTCTTGAACACGATTTCCGCTTTTTCCGACTGAATAATCTTGTTATAAAGCTCTTTAAGGTAAGGATATTCCTGCGTGCTGTAAACCGATTTATTGAATTGTATCAGATTTGAAAATGTGAACGATTTGTCAGCCGGTTCGTAGCCTGTTAAAAATTTGCCTCCATTTATCGGCAAGCTAATATTCATAAGCTGTGGCGGGGCTTCAATGGTATAATTTGCAGGGAGGTGCATGGTTAATATAAAAGTGTCTTCAGAGGGCATGCCCCAATCTACAGGATACAAACGTTCGGTTAATTTAAAAGGGTTGGTGTCTGTCTTATCCAAAAAAAACGGATTAAAGCTTAGGCGGTTGCTGTTTACCTTATCGTACAAATTCATCTCGATTTCATACCTTTCTTCTAATGGCAATTCTAAGCTGTCGAGGTTGTTAATTTCAGATTTAAGGATTTTTGTTTTTTGCATTTTTTCGTTCAGATCCTCCACATATTCGTCAACCGAATTGAATTTTTTAATCTTTTTTCGTTTTTTATATGCTTCATAACCAATGGAGTAATGAACAAGGGTGCCTTTTACTTTGCCATCATCCTGCAAGGTAAAGTCGAGGGTATAAGTGTTTTTTTCTTTTTGTGGCTGGTTTAAATCCATCCAGTACGAGGGTTTATCAAGGCTAAATACCCGGCCCTTATCATTTAAACACCGTAAAGGCAACGTGCCAAAAGGCAGCAATGGGTCCGTAGCATCCAGCAGGTAACTTTTGTCGCCGATATTAAGTTTAGCGATTACGTAATTAAAATCAGAAATAACAGGGTATAGGGTATTTACAATACCGTTCTCCCTTGTTGAAAGTAAAACGGTTTCGGTATTTAAACCGGCAACAGTTAAAGCGTTAACCAGCGACAGGTTTATATCTGCATCATTGCCGCTATGGGCATCGAGGGCTTTGCTAAGGCCGTCAGCGCTATAAATACCGGTGTATTCATTCCATTTGAACGATTTTTGAATATAGGCATAAACCGCTTTCGCTTTACTCAGTTCATCGGTTTTGCCAGCTGTAACAGGTACGATACGGTCTTTAAACAGCCCCTTCTTTTTTAGCTGCCCTCCAAAATTAAATTCATCTTTGAGCTGATAGTCTATATCTTTCCATTCTTTCGTCCATTTTGTTTTTGTTCCGGTATAAGGGTTTGTATAATCCGATAATTCAAAATTTATAGCTGATAAAAAGTTTTTTTCCGAAGTCATATAGTCTTCTTCAACAAAAGCAGGTATATCTTTCATCCCGTAAACAAGTTGTGAGCAATCACAGCTTGCACTACCGGCTGAAAAACATTGGCGCTCAATTTCTGCCGTGCTTCTTGTTAGTTTTAAAAAACCCTTTAATGAGGCGTTGAAAACCCAAAAAGCCGGTATATGCACCTCATATTCCGAATAAACTTTTGGTATATCGCTTTGGAATTTCCAGGTCTGGAAATCCCACCAGTAAGGTGATTCGAGTTTGTATTTATACTCTATTACACATCCGTTGCGCAAACCCGGTAATGCGAAGTTATAATAGGCAAGGTGTTTGCTTTCTTTTACCGGATATATCGTTTTACTTTCGAGGTTAACACTTTGCGCATTACCATTGTCATCTTTATAATAGGTTATGCCGGTAATACCCTCAACTGATTCGTACCTGTCTCCGTCGCTGTTATTATAAACAGGTATTTTAACCGTTCCGTTATCAAAGCCTTTGGCATCAAAAATTTTTATTTTAACATGGTATTCATAAAACACTTTGATGTTGTCATCGTTGCCCAAATTAATCCGTGCTTTCCCGTATTCCTGTAACACAACAGCGTGAGCCGAAGTATCTTTGTCATACTTCTTCATGTTCATTTCTTCCTCGGTAATTGTTCCATAAGGGAAATCCTGGGCTACAGCAAGTTTGCCGAGACCGGATAAAATGAGGAGGATCAGTAAGGTTTTTTTCATATAATTAGGTTTGTAACAAGGACGGAACAAAGTAATATTTTATTATGATATATTTAGGCAGATTTAAAATTTATAGTTCAAATTCTTTTTAAGACTTTTGCAGCCTTTAATAAATACAATACCCATGAAATTAAACTTAAAACGGCCGCTTGCTTTTTTCGATCTTGAAACTACCGGGACTAATATAGGCTCCGACCGTATTGTAGAAATATCTGTTATCAAACTTCACCCGGATGGCAGCGAGGATGTTAAAACGTGGCGTATAAACCCGGGTATGCCGATTCCGCTGGAGTCGTCACTGGTGCATGGTATTTATGATGAAGATATAAAGGACGAACTATTTTTTAAAGATTTAGCCACTGATATTGCCACATTTATTGATGCCAGCGACCTTGCAGGTTACAACTCAAATAAATTTGATATACCCATGCTGATGGAAGAGTTTTTGCGGGCAGGGGTTTTGTTTGATCTGGATAACCGCCATTTTGTTGATGTTCAGAATATTTTCCATCAGATGGAGCAGCGTACGCTTAGAGCTGCTTACCAGTTTTATTGTGACAAACAGATCATAAACGCGCATTCGGCCGAGGCCGATACCCGTGCCACCATGGAGGTTTTGCTTGCCCAGGTTGAACGTTATGCGAATACCGAATGGGAAGATAAAAAAGGTAATAAATCAATCCCGGTTGTGAATGATGTAGAAGCGCTGCATAAATTCACAAACCTGAATAAACCGGTTGATTTTGCAGGCCGGATGGTTTTTAACGACAAGGGTGAAGAGACTTTCAACTTTGGAAAACATAAAGGTAAAGCTGTTGAAGATGTGCTTAAAAGCGAGCCGAGTTATTATTCGTGGATGATGCAGGGCGATTTCCCTTTATATACCAAGCGCAAACTGGAAGAAATATATAACAGGTGGAATGCTAAAAAATATGCCGAGCGTCAACCCAGGCCGATACAACCCAAACCGCAGGAGCCACAGGTTGCACCTGTAGCACAGGTAACAAAACCTGCTGATGCCCCGGTGAAAAGAGAATTTACAAGGCCGGAGGCACCCAAACACAGCAATCATCTACGCCCGGAAAACCAGCCCTATAAAAAGAAAGATGACGGGCCTACTGTGCCGGTGAACGAAGATATGCTAAAGTTGCTGGCTGATAAGTTTAAGAAGGGATAAGGTGAATTACGATTTGAAGGACTGATCCTTTAAAAATGCGATATTCCTTTTAAGTCCGCTGAATCTGGTCCGTTTTACGGCTGAATTTTTGAATACTTTTTGAAAAACATCTTCTGTAATATCTTCCCAATCTTTTTTGCTGAAATTAATCAAATCAGGGTGCGGGTTAAATGCAGGTTCATTGTGCAGTACCGAAAATTTGTTCCAGGGGCAAACATCCTGGCAAACATCACAGCCAAACATCCAGTTATCCATTTTGCCCTTAAACTCCTGCGGGATTTCGTTTTTTAGTTCGATGGTTAAATAGGAGATGCAGCGGCTGCCGTCAACAATATATGGCGTCGCAATGGCTTCTGTAGGGCACGCGTCTATGCAGGCTGTACAAGTGCCGCAGTGGTCTGTAGTAGGGGAAATATCGTATGCAAGTTCCAGGTCAACGATCAGTTCAGCAAGAAAAAAAAAAGAGCCCACCTTTTTGCTGATCAGGTTGGTGTTTTTGCCGATCCAGCCCAGACCCGCTTTTTTGGCCCAGGCCTTATCCAATACCGGCGCTGAGTCAACAAAAGCTCTGCCGTTTACTTCGCCAATTTTTTCGTTAATAACCGCTAATAAAGCCATTAGCTTCTCCTTTATAACGAGGTGATAATCTGCGCCATAAGCGTATTTTGATATCTTAGGACTTAAAGCATCGGCCTGTTCCTGATCGGTAAAATAATTAAGCCCCAGTGAGATTACGGATTTAGCGCCATCAACCAGCAGTCGGGGGTCAAGGCGTTTATCGAAATGGTTTTCCATGTATTGCATTTCGCCCTGCATGCCCTTTTTTAACCACGCCTCCAGCCGCGGGGCTTCATCTTCTAAAAACTCAGCTTTCGAGATACCGCAAAACATAAAGCCCAGCTTTTTGGCTTCGGCTTTTATGATAGAACTGTATCCTGACTTGTTTTGCAGCATTTGTGCAAATATACTTACAAAGCAATAAGATTTGTCCCCCGTAATCTTTGTGCCTCCTGGTTTTTACCGCAAAGCAAACGGGAAGGCCAATGTTATTAAGTTAACGTGAGTTCGAGATAAGAATTGGATATCATTGCAGTATGCCCCATCGGGGGCACTTGATAATGGAGTTATCGGTTGTAAATCAATAATTTATGAGAAATATTTGATTTTACTGTCAACGCTACTGTCAATCAAATGTAGCATAGTTTGGTTTAAAATAGTAAACTATTCTATATTTTATTTCGCGTTCACTAAAAGTATTAGATATAATTTTAGCAACGATTTTGTTAAAGACTTAACTTATTGAGAAACATAAAAGCCCCACTTAAATGGAGTGGGGCTTGAGTAAAGTCACTATTTGATAATGGTTAGTTAGTATTAAAATATACCTACTAATACCAACGCCCGCGGTCAACACGTGAACCACCATTAAATAGATTTAATAAAAGCAGGATAACAGCTATAACTATTATAATATGTATAGCATCTCCCCCAACGTGAAAGGCAAAGCCTCCAAGTAGCCAACTTATTACAAGGATAACTACAATAATGTATATAATACTTCTCATGATTGAACAACAACAATAAATATTGTTTGTTTCCAATATTTGAGAATTCAATTAAGATTACTTCCTATAAATAGAATGTAACCTCGTTGAACCAAATTTTGAAATCTTGATAGTTATATAAGACTTTGTAAATCGAAGGTTCATCATTAATTGGACATCGTTGTAAAACGATCCAGTGCCCGTTAGAAATTTTATTAAACAGAAAAATTAAATAATTGGTAAGACGTTCAAATTCTCCGAATTGCAAACAATCTTCAATTGTGGCCAAATCCACTTTGGTAATATTTATGGTATCCATATATATAAATATCACCTAAATCAATAAAGTGTGAATTTATTTGAAAATAAATTTCTTTCTTTCCCCAGCGGGCTACCGCTTTGTAGAAACCAAAAAGAACAAGGATAATTGCCACGTCAGTGGCTACCCTTCGAGAATTGGGTAGCCACTGACGTGGCAAAAATAACGTTTGAATGATATTCTACAAAGCGGTAGCCCGACGGGGCAAAGGTTTGTCTTACACCGAAGTCACGTTAACTTAATAACATTGACGGGAACGTACAAAGAAATATGTTTCTAAAATTCCACCTTCCGCGGGCAAGGGGCTAAAAACTGTGCCTTAAACTAAGGCTGAATGTTTTTGTTGTCCAGTAGCCACTATCCAAAATGCGGCGGACGGTCATCAATGGGTCGGTTTCATCGCGTTTATCGGCTAACTGAAAGGCCATTTTAAAACCATGTTTTCTTAACTCTGATAAAACGGGCCTTTTCCATACGCCGAAAGGATAAGCAAAGTAATCCATTTTTTTGCCTGTAATTTCTTCCAGTTTCTTGGTTGGCTTATCAATTTGTATCACCCAATCATCCTTTTTAGGGTTGGGGTCATGTTTATATCTATCTACCCGGTGGTGGTCCCAGGTATGGCTCTCAATCACATTACCTTCATCCGAAAGCTGTTTCACCTGTTCCTTGGTCATATAGTGCGGCCTGCCTAAGGAAACCGTCATGACAAAGAACACACCTTTAAAGCCATATTTTTTCATTTCGGGCCTTGCTACTTCAAACTGGTCAAGGTCGGTATCATCATAAGTCAGCATAATTGGTTTGCTTGGCAGCGGCGTCCCTTTTGTGAGATAGCTATACAGCTGATCGGGCAAAATAGTATGATAGCCGCTATCGGCCAGCATTTTTAGATGCGCCTTAAATGATGCTACCGGGATAATATAATCTTTGGCAGTTTTTGAATCCTTTGGCCGCCAGTCGCGAATCTGGTGATAGCAAACGATGGGCACCTGTTTGCGCGCCATTACTGCGGCTGTGCTTACTGGCTGTGCATTGGAAATTGAATAAAAAAAGCAGAGGGCCGCGAGGCATTGGAGTTGTTTTAACATAGTGTATGATGATCTCGTATCAATAGTTTCAAGTTGGCAAAAGTAATATAATTTTCCTTTGAGGTATAAGTTGATTAAACAGAAAAAGTTTGAGGATTTTTTAAATTAAAATGCTCAAACTTTGCGAAATGCTGAAAATCCTGTCCAAACAGGCTACAAAACAATTCTCTTCCCTTCTTTAATGGATCTTTTCGCAGCATCCAATATCTCCATCACGATCATATTATATTTTAAAGAAGAACGGTCGTCACGGGCAGTAATTGTTTTATTTAAAAAAGCATTAAAGTAGTCGATATTGTCATCATTTGGAGCTGACAGCTTTGGTACCGCTTTTACGCTTTTTATGTTTTCGCGCATCCTCATTACTAAATTGTCCTTGTCGGTGGCATGCAAATAACCTGTGTCTCCAAAAACTTCCATATCCTTTATACCAAATGGCCAATTCCATGATGCTTCTATCTGCCCGGTTGCTGTTGGGTATTCAACCAATATAGTGGCATCATCTTCAACTTTTGGGTAAATGTTTGGTTTATAGTGCCTGGCGATGGCTGTTACAGCTATAGGTTTTTGACCATGCATCAGCCAGGTCATTAAATCAGCGCCATAACATCCAAAATCATTCAGCGGGCCGGCGCCATTTAAAACAGGGTCGGTAAGCCACGCTAAAAATTCAGGACTACAGCCTATTTCTTTGGGACCCTGGTGCCCGTCGTGCACCACCATTTTATGGATCGGGCCAATGCTATCTTTGTTTATGATATCATAAGCCGCCTGCAAAGAGGGATGCCAGGTTGTTTCATAGTTTGTTAAAACGGTAGTATGGTATTTATTAGCGAGGGTTTCCATTCGTTTAGCCTGCGCTAAGGTGGCCGCTAAAGGTTTTTCAACCATTACGGGAATCCCCAAAGGGGCGCAAACCTCAACAATATCCACATGATTGCCCACCGCATTATACCCCAATACAATGGCTGGCTTACACCCGGTTACCATCGTTTTCAAATCCACAAAAAACAAAGAATCCGGTACATGGAACTTTTTACCATACTTTTCCCATAACTGCTTGTTTGGTTCGGCTATACCAACGAGGTTTACGCGGCCTTTGCTGTAATCATCTAAAATACCATAAATATGATCATGATTTAAACCTGCTATACCAACCCTGGGGCCTTGCGCTTTAGCGGATAAAAAAACACCAAAGACTAATGCTGCCAGGCAAATTGACATTTTGCCGGATTTGCTCTTGCCTGATTTAAGCTGTTTACTTTTCATTTGATAAAGAATAAGGGAAATCTACTGTTTTTATCCCGCGTTGTTTATTTGGTTGTGATGACATATTAAAGTTTATTACAGCGCCCTTCATTAATGCGCTATGGCTTAACCAGTTAAAATCATAAGGCTTGCCATTAAAGCTCATGCTTTTAATATACAGGTTGGTATCACTGTTATTTGGAGCATTGAGCACAACTTTTTTTCCATTTTCCAGGTTGATGGTTAATTTTTTAAATAAAGGGGCGCCCAAAACATATTGGTCGCTTGCCGGGCAAACGGGGTAAAAACCCATTGCCGAAAATACATACCACGCCGAGGTTTGCCCGTTATCCTCGTCGCCGCAATAGCCGTCAGGGGTAGCCATATATAATTTATTCATTACGTCGCGTACATGGTATTGGGTTTTCCAGGGTTCACCGGCATAAGGATATAAATAAAGCATGTGTTGGATAGGCTGGTTACCATGCGCATATTGCCCCATGTTTACGATCTGCATTTCGCGGATCTCGTGGATCACTTCACCATAATAGCTGTCATCAAAAATAGGTGGCAGGGTAAATACAGAATCCAGTTTGGCAATAAATTGTTTTTTGCCGCCCATCAGGTTGATCAGCCCTTGCATATCATGAAAAACGCCCCAGGTATAATGCCAGCTGTTGCCTTCAGTAAAAGCATCGCCCCATTTAAATGGGTTAAAAGGCATTTCGAACGAACCGTCTTTATTTTTTCCGCGCATAAGGCCGGTTGATGGATCAAATAGTTTTTTATAGTTCATGCTGCGCGTTTTGAAAATATTGATTACGGAATCAGGTTTGTGTAACGCTTTCCCTAACTTGTAAATGGCAAAGTCATCGTAGGCATATTCAAGTGTGCGTGCGGCGCTTTCGTTAATTTTAACATCGTAGGGCACATAGCCTAATTTATTGTAGTATTCTACGCCTTTTCGCCCGGTAGCTCTCGGGCCTTCGTTGTTGGCGCCGTGAACCAGGGCGTCAAATAATGTATTTATATCATAACCCCGTTCTCCTTTTATATAGGCTTCAGAGACAACGGAAGCAGAGTTATTACCAACCATGACATCTGAATACCCCGGGCTCGACCATTCGGGCAGCCAGCCGCCTTCTTTGTAATCGTTGATAAGTCCCTGCTGCATCTCTTTATCTATATCCGGGTAAACCAGGTTCAGGAAGGGGTAAAGCGCCCTGAAGGTATCCCAGAAGCCCGTACCGGCGAACATATAACCCGGCATTGTTTTGCCGTTATAGGGGCTATAATGTATGATTTGATTATTGGCATCAATCTCGTACAACTTATTCGGGAAAAACAGCATGCGGTACAGGCAGGAATAAAAAGTACGCATCTGATCAACCGTTCCGCCCTCAACGACTAAACGATTCAACGTTTTGTTCCATACCTGTTTCGCCTTTTGTTTGGTTACATCAAAACTGTCCTTACCCTGTTCTCTTTTTAAATTGAGTTCAGCCTGTTCAAGGCTTATAAAGGATGATGAAACCCGCATGTGTACCTGCTCGCCATCCTTTGTTTTAAAACCTATTACCGCCATCACATGTTTGGCATGCAGCGATAAAGAATCTGTTAAAGTACTGTCGCTATAAGTTTGCGCTATGCTGATGGGTTTATCCACGTAAATAACAAAATAATCTTTAAAGTTTTTTAAAGGGCCGCGGGCATACTTTGTGGAGTAGCCGATGATCTTGTTTTCACCGGGGATGATCTTTACGAATGAATCTTTATCAAAGGCGTCGATAATAATGTACGAGCTATCCGATTTTGGAAAAGTGAACCTGAATTGAGCTGTACGCTCAGTAGAGGTAATTTCGGCAGTTACATTATGGTCGGCAAGAAAAACGCTGTAATAATATGGTTTGGATATTTCCGCCTTATGCGAAAACCAGCTGGCGCGCCCATTTTGCGATACTTTTAAATGCCCTGTAACCGGCATAATGGCAAATTGTCCGTAATCGTTCATCCAGGGTGAAGGCTGATGGGTTTGTTTAAAACCGTTTATTTTATGCGCATCGTAAGTATACTGCCAGCCATCGCCCATTTTACCTGTTTGCGGCGTCCATGTATTCATGCCCCAGGGCAAGGCGATAGCCGGGTACGTGTTGCCGTTTGACAGATCATAATGAGAGTCGCTACCCATCAACGGGTTTACATAATCGACCAGGTTTACTGTTTTTTTTAGTTTCTGGGCAAAGGCCCCGGCGGAAATCAACAGAACAGAAAAAAGAATAAGTCGTTTCATTAGGAACGTTTAATAAGAGGTGTAAAATTAACGGAATAATGCACAAGGGGGATACTGCAACACTCATGTTACAGCACCTCCTTTTTAATCTATTTACTCAATAGTGATTTTCTTGATATAATAGGTATCTGCGTCAATCACCGGCATGGTTTTACTCCCCACAATTAAGCCTTTACCATCAACGGTCATCCGTTTAGTCCCGGCATCGGTTGTTACATCCATCGGGAGCGGGATACCGATGTTTTGTAACCGGATGAGATATTTGTTATCAGGCATTTGCCTGATATGGATTTCGAGCTTGTTAATGGTACGCAGGTAAAGGTCAAACAGGGGTTTCAGGTCCCGGCCCGATTCTTTGCTGAAAAATTGTTCCACGTCATCGGTGGTAACCAGGTTATCGTAAGTATATTGCGGGGAGGTGACAAACTTTTTAAGGGCGGGATAAAACAGGCTGTCGCCCATAATATAGCAAATGGTATGCATGAAAAAAGCGCCTTTTGGATAGATATCGCCGTTATAGGCGGCCTCTTCATCAATATCCTTACCCATTACCACCGGGAGTTTATTTTGGATCCCCGGCAAGATCCTGTTTTTATAATAATCAATATAGGCCCGTTGCCCTTCAAATTCACGCACGTATAAACAGTCGCCAAAGGTGCAGATCCCTTCGTGGATCCAGTAATCGGCCCAGTCTTTGGAAGTTACCTTGTTACCCCACCACTCATGCCCGAATTCATGGTGCATCAGGCCGTCATAATCCTCGCCGCCAACTTTTGTATAGCGGAATTTGTTGCCGTATGCATTCATGGTCTGGTGCTCCATGCCCAGGTGCGGCGTTTCTACGATGCCGATTTTTTCTTTTACCCATGGGTACTCGCCAAAATATTTTTCCTGTTCGTGAATGGTTTTCACAAAAATATCCAGGTGGTGTTCTGCTTTGCCGGCGTGTTCTTTCAGTACATAAAACTGTATGGGAACGGTATGCCCGTCAACCGTTATATATGGACGGCTCACTACCGTATAATCACCCGCATTAAAAATGATGCTGTAGTTATTTATGGTATAATTCGTTTTCCAGTGATAGGTGGCTGTTGCGCCATGTTTGCTTACCTTTTGCAGCAAACCCAGACCGGCCATCATCAAGTCTTTGGGAACAGTGATAATCATATCAACGCCTTCATTGGGTTCATCAGAGGGATGATCTTTGCATGGGAAATACAATTTACCGCCAGTACCTTCGGCGGTAATGGCCATCCATGGATGCCCTGTAGAATCGCGCGACCAGATAAAACCATCGTCCCAGGGTGGTCTGCGGGCTACGTGCGGCTTGCCGCCGTAAATAACTTTTACACTTGCCTTCCCGGCAGGCAGTTTGTCATTAAGGTTAATGCGGACAAGGTTGTCTTTATATTCAAATGGTTGCTTTCTATTGTTGACAAGTACTTCCCTCACGCCAAGAGAATCCAATAGATCAAACAGCAGTACTTTTGTCGGCTGCGCCATAATCACATCAATAATGGTATAACCGTCAATAGATCTTTGGTTAAAATCGACATTTAACGCGATGGTATAATGCCTGACATCCATAATGGCCTGTTCAAGCTTTAGCTTACCGCCGGAGGTGAAGGTTTGCTGGGCGTATGAGTGCATACTTATCACGCATATCAGCAAAGTAAGTAATTTTTTCATTTTTACTGTCGATTAGGGATTAATGGGCATGTCAATGTGAGTCAAAAAAGCGATGCGTACAGGTTTGCTATTCCAAATGCCGGGGTGCCATTTGGGGCCTTTGCTGATTACTCGTATTGCCTCTTTATCAATGTCAGGGGATAACCCTCTTGCGACCCTTACGTCGGTTAAACTTCCATCCAGTTCTACAACAAAGCTGAGTATGACTCTTCCTTTAATACCGTTGGAATTCGGGGGTAAATTAAAATTCTGTTTTAGATATAATGCGAACTTTTCAATCCCGCCCGGAAATTCCGGGGCTTGTTCGTACATTTTATATATCTTTTTAGGATCTACACTGTTTTGAGGATTTGGTTCGTCAACAGTTACTTCGACGTATTTAGGTTTTATTATTTTACCTTCAGTATTATTTTCTCCCTGCGTATATTGTGCACCATTAAATCTTACTACTGCGGGCCAGCGGCTCCGCACCGGCAAACCGTTTTTAAAGGCGGGTTTCCATAATGGGCTATTATTTAATAAGTAAATAGCGGCAGAATCCGTTGCGTGCGTCAGGCTTTTTACAATTTTAGGCATGGTTACTTTGCCATCCCTTTCAATTAAAACCAGGGCAATAACGATCCCTGACGTGTGGTCGGCCTTTAAAATTTTAACGGAATTAGAATCAATATAGCTATCAAAAGCTTTAAGTCCTCCAGGAAATTTAGGGTTAACGTCAACCTCGGTATAGATTCTGGCAGTATCTTGTAAAGTTGAAACTGATTGGGCCGTTAACTGCAGACTTAGCGGGATCATTACTGCAATAAATAAAACTCTCTTCATGCGATAAATATAGCCAATTCTATATACCCGCCAAATAGTATATGAGGCGTTAAGCTTTAATGTTAGTCTTCCGCTATCTTAAAATTAACAGGTATTGCATATTGCACCCTTACTGATTTTCCATCCGGGGCTGCCCGGCTTACAAGGGCGACCACAAGGGATCGCCCCTACGGATCATTTTTGATAACAACAGGGCGATTTTATAATATTCGATCTTTATAAATGCGGACGATGTGTAGGGGCGATCCCTTGTGGTCGCCCCCTGGAGCGAAGGTGTCCCTTTATGGAAAAAAAGGGCTGTCATGGTGAGGCGCTCGAACCATGTAGGGTGGCCTGTACGCTTTGCATTAGCGCTAATGCATTGGAGTCGTGCCTTTGCGCTCATGGTTCGAGTGCCTCACCATGACACCCGCCGCTGATTTTAGCCCAGGCTATTTCTTCTTCACAATTTTCTAATTTTACCTCTTAAAATAACCTGATAATAAGTGTATTATGAAATCACTAATTCTCCCTCACCAATAAACCATCTGCAAAATCGCGCAGGTATTGTTTATGATCTTCGGGTAAATTGATGGCGTCGAGGGCTTCAAATGCTTTGTCGGCGTATGTTTGCATAGCGGTTTCTGCGTACTGGCGTACCTCCAGTAAATTGTAAATAGCGGTTACTGCCTCCACCTTCTCTGTATTGTCGAATTCTTTAAGGGCAATCCAGTAGTTTAGTTCTTTGGTTTGCTGCTCAGTAGCCAATTCAAGTGCCTTTATTAGTAAATAGGTTTTTTTGTTTGATATAATATCGCCGCCCACCTGTTTGCCGAATTTCTCAGGATCGCCGTACACATCGAGGATGTCATCCTGTAACTGGAAAGCTAATCCTAAATGTTCACCAAAACTGCTCAATAGTTCTGCATCCCTGCGGTCAGCGCCGCCGATCAGGGCTCCAATTTTCAGGGCGCCGCCCAATACAACAGCGGTTTTAAGGCGGATCATGTTTAAATATTCATCAATATGAACTTCATTACGCTCTTCAAATTCCATATCCAACTGCTGCCCCTCGCACACGCCCACCGCAGTATCATTGAATATATTCAGAATGGGCCGCAATAGCCGATCTTCCACCTGCATCATTAACTTGTAGCCTTCAATCAGCATCACATCGCCGGATAGTATGCCCACATTATTGTTCCACAGTTCATGCACGGTTACATTACCGCGCCGCAATGGGGCGTTATCCATAATGTCATCATGCATTAAAGTGAAATTATGGAATACTTCTATCGCCAGGGCGGGTGACATTGCCGCTTCAACATCGCCGCCAAAAAGGTCGCAGGCCATTAAAAGGAGCGCCGGGCGCATCCGCTTGCCGCCAAGCGACAGGATATAAGTTATCGGCTCGTATAATGCTGCAGGATAGGTTGGAAAAGGCAGTTTAATTACCGCCTTGTTTATCATTTCCTGCAGATCTTGTAGTTTCTTCATGTTGGTTGTAATAAGTTGAAATTGTTGTAAATGTTGTAAGAGTTAAAAAAGGTTATAACATTTACAACTCTTATAACCTTTACAACTTCTGAACAACTCACTAATCCAGTACTAAGGAAAAATCAATCTGTTTCTTCGTCAGATCAACGTTTTTAACCCTTATTTTTACTTCATCGCCCAGCTGGTAAACCTTCTTTTTACGCTGCCCGATGATGGCATAATTTTTTTCGTCTAAAGTATAAAAGTCATCCGATATATCGCGCAGGCGGATCATGCCTTCGCATTTATTTTCAATAATTTCCACATACATGCCCCATTCGGTAACCCCGGAGATCACGCCGCTGTAAACACTGCCCACCTGGTCTTTCAGGAATTCAGCCTGTTTGTATTTTATTGACGAACGTTCGGCGTCAGCCGCTTTTTTCTCCATTTGCGAACTGTGCTGGCATAATTTCTCATAATGTTCGGCATTGGCCGACTGACCTCCATTCAGGTAATGGAATAACAGCCGGTGCACCATCACATCCGGGTAACGGCGGATAGGGGAAGTAAAATGTGTATAATGGTCAAAAGCCAAACCATAATGACTGCTGCTTTTTGTGGTGTAAATGGCTTTAGCCATGGAGCGAATGGCCAGTTGGGTAAGTACGTTCTGTTCTTTTGTCCCCTCCACATCCTCCATCAAAAAATTAAGGGATTTGGCTGTTTCTTTATCCGATTTAGTGTTGATCTTATAACCAAATCTTAAAGCAAACTGTGCAAAATTAGCCAGGGCTTCGGGTTTTGGTGTATCATGTACGCGGTAAACAAAGGTGTATTTATGTTTGCCTTTACCCATTTTACTTACATATTCGGCTACTTTACGGTTGGCAAGCAGCATAAAATCTTCAATCAGTTTATGGGCGTCCTTGCGTTCTTTTACATATACGCCGGTTGGTTTGCCGTGTTCATCCAGTTTAAATTTAACCTCGGTTGTTTCAAAACTTATGGCGCCGTTTTTAAACTTGCGCTCACGCAGTTTGTATGCCAAAGCATTCAGCTTTTGGATCTCATCAACAAAATCCCCGGCTTTGTTTTCGATCACTTCCTGCACCTCTTCGTAAGCAAAGCGCCTGTCGGAGTTAATGACCGTTTTGCCAAACCATTCGTTGATAATGTAGGCTTCTTCATTCATTTCAAACACAGCCGAAAAACAAAGTTTATCTTCCTTTGGCCGTAAGGAGCACAAGCCGTTGGATAAACGTTCGGGCAGCATGGGGATCACCCTGTCGACCAGGTAAACCGATGTGCCGCGCTCTTCGGCTTCTTTATCAAGGGCCGAGTCGGGTTTTATATAATGTGATACATCGGCGATATGAACGCCAATTTCGTAATTACCGTTGTCCAGCAATTTAAACGAAAGTGCGTCGTCAAAATCTTTCGCGTCAAAAGGATCGATAGTGAAAGTGGTAACATCACGGAAGTCGCGTCTTTTCGCTATCTCATCTTTGGCAATTACATCAGTTATTTCTTCCGATTCATGCTCTACTTCTGCCGGAAACGACAACGGGAAGCCATACTCGGCAAGAATGGCGTTCATTTCCGTATCATTCTCGCCCTGCTTACCCAAAATGTGCTTGATGCGCCCAATTGGGTTTTTGGCCTCAACCGGCCAGTCGGTAATTTCAGCAATAGCCTTTATGCCGTTTTTAGCGCCGTTTAGTTCGCTCATCGGGATAAAAATATCGTGCATCATTTTACGGTCGTCAGGGATAAAAAATGCAAACCGTTCCGATAGCTTTACGATGCCGGTAAACTCCATTTTAGCACGCTGCAATATTTCTATTACTTCGCCTTCTTTATTTTTCCCCTTGCTCTTGGCATAAACGTAAACCTTTACGCGGTCGCCATTTAAGGCATTGCGGAGTTTGCGGGGGGCAACAAAAATGTCATTCTCAAATTCGTCGCCAGTGACAATAAAGGCCGAGCCGTCGTTGGTCATATCAACCACGCCTTCGATAAATGTTTTCAGTACCAGTAACTGGAACTTGCCCGGAGAAAGTTCTTTTAAAACGCCTTTTTCTGTTTCGCTTTTCAGGATATCGAAAATAACATCGCGTGCATCAGGGTCGCGGACATTTAATTTGGCAGCAACCTGTTTGTAATTTAATGGCGTGTTGCCGTTTTGTTCGAATATATCAAGTACCATTTGGGTTAGTACCTGGTCAATAGAGGGATGGTTTTTCTTTTTAGACATAGATAGCTTATGTAATCAGCAAAGATACAAAGTTTTGTATGCGCAGGCGTAAGGTGCAAAATGAATTTAATGCCAATTTTGGCCGGCGCAACGCACTCAAAAGACAAGGAATGGCGGCAACAATACCAGCAATAACGGGGCAATAGCGACAAAGGCAAAATAAAAGTGTAAATAGTTGATAATAAGTTTAATAAAAATATATAACTGTAATTATCATTTAACCCTAAAACCATAAAAACCATGTCAACGGAATATGACGCGCTTAAGAAGGCCGAAGATGAGGCCAAAAAGCAATTTGACAAAGACATTGATGACGCACTGAAGCAAAAGGAAACAGATAAACGGAAGGACGATGCCGACGCGGCATTAAAAAAATACAGGGAGGCGCTGGATGCTGCAATGAAAGCTTACCTGGATGCCCTGGCAAAGGCTAAATCGGCCTTTGCTGATTTTGTAAACAAAGAAATAGAAAGGAAGGTCAAAAAGGAGATCGACCAGAAGCTTTTAACCAATATGGCAGCGTTGGTGGCAGAGGCCCAGTCGCTTGAGATTTACAAAAAGGCTGACGATTGCAAAAAAGAGAACCCGGGTAATTGCGCATCATCCTTAAGTAAGGATAAAACAACGATAAACTGCGATATAGGTACTTGTAAATGCAAATGCCATGCTTATGTTAGTTTGGGAGGCCAGCTCTTCAGGGCGGAGGGCTTGATACACGGCGCGCATTTTGGCAGTTGCCCCATATCTGTTAACGAAACGTTTGGTTGGGGCACCATCCAGTGCAAATGCGTTGACAAGTAGTGAATCACGAAGCATGGTGTTTTAGTTTTATCGGGATTACAATATTAAGGAAAACGCTGATTTTTTTGCAATCCTGACCGTAGCGAAGGATCTTCTGCGCTATGCAGGTAGCCTGCTTGTCAGTTCGGGAAGATGCTTCGCTACGTTCAGGTGTGCCGTGAATGAAA
>DHXR01000046.1:117149-198210 GCA_002413785.1 Mucilaginibacter sp. UBA5151 | reverse complement strand
AAAAGCGGAATGGACGGGACTCGAACCCGCGACCCCGTGCGTGACAGGCACGTATTCTAACCAGCTGAACTACCACTCCGTTAGCCCGTTGGATTTCTCCGTTTGGGATGGCAAATATACGCTTCGTTTTTAATTACACAAAGTGTTTTTTGAAAAACATGCTTTTTAATAGTTATTCGCCTTAATAACAGGTGCTTTTACTTTCCATAAAAACATTTAACCGGTAATAAACACGCGTTTCCGGTAGCGATAATTTATCCATTCGGCAAGCAACTGGTTGGGTACCCGGCTTAAAAAGGCAACAATGAATTGGTGTCGCCTTCATTTATCCGGTTATTAAAGCCATTTAAAAATTGATTGATCCCGGCTTTTTCAGGTTTGACTGAATTTTTACTTCGCAAATAGAAAAATACGGTTGCCAGCAGCAAAACTCCGGCTGCGCCGATAAGGATAGGTTTTATTTTCATAACCCCAATACAGGTTATTTTTACATTAACAGGAAAATGTTATTGTAAATACAGATAAATTTCATCTTTTCTTCATAAATCAAATTCCCCGGCGTAAAAAAATTTGTGATTTTCGGATAAAAACCATTACATTTATGGCATAGATTAAACAAACCCTGGCGCGATAATATATTTTAATTTAAGGTAGTTAGTATCCGGGGGGTGATAAATTTTAATTGTAGTTTTTTTGGGGAAAGCCGTCCGCCTTTTGGCGGACGGCTTTTTGCTTTTTAATGGGCATCTGCCGGCAGTTTAACAGCTTTTTTAAATGGCTGCAGGTAAAGCAAGGGTATGGAGAACAACATAACCAGGCCCGAGATCCAATAGGCGTCGTCGTATGTCAGCAACAGTGATTGCCTTACCACAGTGCCCTCAATGGCCGCATAAGCCATGTGCAAGGCATCGTAAGCTGATTTGCCTTTAGCAATAAAACCTTGTTCCAGCATGTTCAGCCTTTGTATAAACGCATTGTTATAAGGATTTATATGTGTGAGCAAATCGCTGCGGTGCTTAGCTACCCGGATATGAATAATTGTAGTAAGTACTGCTATGCCAAAGGAACCGCCTAACTGGCGCATCATATTATTTAAACCAGTACCCTGGCCTAATTCAGGCCCTTTCAAATCTGCTATAGCAAGCGTGGTCAGCGGAACAAATAGCAACGCCATACCAATCCCTCTTATTAAAAGCGGGATCAATACATCCTTTTCTCCTGTGCCGAGCGTGGAGTTACTGAGCATGGTAGTGAATACAAAGAATAAAAACATGCCCGCCGTCGCCATAAACTGGGCCGGGATTCCCCGGTTAAGCATTTTGCCGATAAATGGCATCATAATAATGGTACACAAGCCTCCCGGGAATAGTAATTCGCCCGTTTGCTGGGCCGAAAAACCGAGTAAATTCTGACAAAATACAGGGAACACAAAGACTGAACCATACAAACCAAAGCCGAGGACAAATGACGTAAACATACCAACCGCGAAACTCCGATGCCGCATAATACCAAAGTTTACTATCGGGTGATCAATACTCAATTCGCGCCATATAAACAGGATAACCCCTAATACGGCTGCAATGGTTAACACAAGGATATAAGGTTTGGCAAACCAATCTTCTGATTCGCCCTTTTCAAGAATGGTTTGTAAGCTACCAACCGCTACTGCCAGCAGGCCAATGCCCCACCAGTCAATGGGCTTCCCTTTTGCCTCCTTGGGTGTTTCTCTTATAAATGTGTAAGCGCAAAAAGCGGCAAGTGTACCAACGGGAATATTCACATAAAATATCCACCTCCACGTAAAATGGTCGGTAATGAACCCGCCAATGGTTGGCCCTACTGTTGGCCCTACAACTGCACCCAACCCAAATAATGCGGTTGCGGTACCTATTTGTTCGCGCGGCCAGGTCTCAACTAATATAGCTTGCGATGTTGATATCAAACCGCCGCCGGCAAGCCCCTGTAATATCCTGAACATTACCAGCTCATTAAGGCTGGTTGCATTACCGCATAAAAACGACGCTATGGTAAATACGATTATCGAAGTGATAAAATATTGTTTCCGCCCGAACCGGCTGCCAAGCCAGCCTGACATGGGCAGTATAATTACGTTTGCAACGGCGTAACCGGTAACCACCCAGGCAACATCTTCAAGGGTGGCGCCCAGGTTTCCCTGTATTTGGGGTATCGAAACATTTACAATCGTAGTATCAATCAGCTCCAGTAACGAAGCGATGATCACCGTGATGGTAATGATCCATTTTTTAAAGCCAGTTTCAGCCATTGTTTTTTATTGTAGTGTTTTTTAATTTGTTCATGGTTGATGGTTAATAGTTCATGGTAGCTGCATTAACAGCGATGAACCATAACCGATTAACTATGAACTGTTTCCTATTGGTTTATGGTTGACGGTTCATCGTAGCTGAACTACGTCCATGAACTATGAACCATCAACTATGAACTACTTCCTCAATTCTTGTAAATCACCGATACACTCACGCTCATTCCCGGGCGCAGCTTGTCAAGATCTTC
Organism: Mucilaginibacter sp. UBA5151; assembly: GCA_002413785.1. Classification (GTDB taxonomy): domain Bacteria; phylum Bacteroidota; class Bacteroidia; order Sphingobacteriales; family Sphingobacteriaceae; genus Mucilaginibacter. The sequence goes on along the minus strand of DHXR01000046.1, from coordinate 195,678 downwards.
TTTTGAGCCGTTAATTTTAATTTTTACAGGGATCCGCTGTACAACTTTTACAAAGTTCCCGGTAGCATTATCGGGTGGCAGCAGCGAAAATTTAGCGCCGGTTGCCGGTGCAAAATTGTAAACAACGCCCTTCAATTTTAATTCAGGGTAGGCGTCAACGTCAATATCCACTTTTTGTCCGTCGTGTATTTTATCCAACTGCGTTTCTTTAAAGTTAGCTGTGATATACAGGCTGTTATCGTTAACTATGGAGAATAAAGTTTGTCCCGGCTGTATCAGCTGACCAACCTGAACATTCTTTTTTGATGCAATCCCGCCTGCCGGTGCTTTCACAATGGTGTACGATAACTGTAGTTTTGCATAATCAACATCAACCTGTTTCTGGCTTACGCCTGTATGGGTTACATTTAACTGATTTTTTGTAGCGCCAACTTGCTCCTGTGCCGCTTTATACTGGTCTTGTGTAGCCCTGTAGGTAGCCTGTGCAACATCAAGATCTGCCTTAGCCTGGTCAAACTGCTGCTGGGTAACTGAGCCGTCTTTTACAAGGTTGGCATAACGCTGGTAATCTTTGCTTACTTTCTCCAAACGTGCCGCTGCCGATTCCACCTGTGCCCTGGCACTCGCTGAGTTGGCATCGTTAGCATAAATTTGCGATTCGCCAACATTTATGTTTGCACTTGCTCCTGTTTTGGCAGCCTGTGCCTGTTCAAGTTTAACCTTATAGTCGCGGTCGTCAATGGTTACCAGTACCTGGTCTTTATTAACATGTGTATTTTCCTCGAAATAAATGCTGTCAACATATCCGCCAACGCGTGCAACTACCGGGCTTATGTCGCCGTCAACCTGTGCGTCATCGGTATCAATGTGTTTGCCGTAGTATATATATTCTTTGACCCCGAAAATGATACCTGCAACAAGTATTACACCCAAAATGATGGGAAGTACTTTATTGGGTTTCTTTTTAGTTTCGTTTTCTGGTGTTTCGTGTGCCTTTGCCATTGTATTTTTAATTATTGAATTATTGATTTAGTGAATTAGTGAATGGTTGAATTATTGATTTAAATGATTTTTAATTATCTGCACATCTACTCATTTGCACATCCACTCATCTACTTGTTAAGTTTTCCGGTTGATTTAATTAAAGTATAGTATGCCAGGCCTGCGTCAGCTTTAGCCAGTTCAAGATTAATCTGGGCCTGGTAAAGCAGGGTTTCCGCATCGGCCCTGTCTGTTGCCGATGCTATGTTGTTTCTGTATTTTGAGTCGAGAATTTTATTGTTTTCACCGGCCTGCTCTATGGAGGTTTGCAAAAGCTTTATCCTATCCAAGGCCATAACATAGCTCTGATAGTCCTGATTTACTTCTTTTTTAACATCATTTACTTTAATAGCCTTGCTAAAGCTCAGCTCTTCGCGCTGAATTTTTGCTTCGGCTACTTTGTTTTTATTGTTCCACAAAGACGAGAAATCCCATGAAAGGCTCAAACCAACGGTGATTGGGGTGATAAAAGTACCCGATTGCGGCAATGGGTTTGCCCGCATCCCTATATAATACGCGCTGGCCGACGCCCCAAGTGTCGGCAATGTATTTGCCTGCACGTTTTTGATGTTTGTTTCAGCGACCTCAGAGCGCAGATCAAGTTGCCTTACTTCAACACGGCTGGCCAATGCGGTATCAATATAACCCGATAAAGGACCAATTTGCCGCTGATCTTCATTAATAATATTAATCATCAGCTGGGTTGTTTCGGGTAAACCGAGCATAACATCGAGGTTATAGTTAACAATTTTGCGGTTGGTTTCCAGATCAATACCATTCAGTTCAATATTTGACCGTTGTAACTGAAACCGCAATACATCGTTTTTAGTAACCAACCCCTGGTCAAAAAATCTTTGTGCCTGGTGTATTTGCCCGTCAATAGTTGTTAAATTTTGCTCAACTACTTTTTTACTTTGTAAAACCTTGTACAAAGTATAGTATTGACTGATGATATCATAAGTGATCTCATCCTTATCATTTTCAGCATCCAAACGGGCAACCCGGGTCAGCAGTTCAGTTGATTTTTGTGCATATTTCAGCTTATTGGCCCCAAGTATGGTTTCGTTTAAAGATGCTGTTCCCAAATAAGCATTGTCATTTTTTGGCAGCCCTAAAGTCATTGACCCCAGCTTAAGTGTGTTATAGGGTATTTCTGCACGGTCATAGCCAAAACTTGCTTTTCCGGTTGGATTTGCTTTGTCTTTTGCCTGCTCGTACTCGGAAATCGCCTGATCAATTTTCGACCGTGAAAGCTTTACAACGTTGCTGCTTTCCACACCAAGTTTAATGGCTTCATCAAGGGTTATTGTCCTGTCCTGGGCCATTGCGGTTTTTCCAAACAGCAGGGTAATCAGTATTAAAGGAATAACCAAGCGCTTAAAATTTCCGGTTACTGTTTTAAAGAGATTAAGGTTGATGGTTGTATTATTTTTCGTTGTCATCGTCGTTCATTAAGTAAGCTTTTAAAAGGCGTTTCATGTATTTTTTCATTCTTGGTTTAAGCTTTTCTTCTAAAAACTTTTCGTCGCGAATATCATGCCCCAGCAGTAAAGAGGCTATTTGCGGGGCGTTAATTATATAGTTTTTTGTGCCGAAAACGGTAGCAATTAATAATTGTGTATCAGTGTCTTTATGAAAGCTGCCGCTTTTAATACCCTCATCAAAAATCTTTTTAAACTCCAATACATTGGTCATCAGTATTTCGGTGATCTTGTCGCTAAGATCAGTACGTTTGCTGATTGAAATCTCCCTGTTTATTAATTTTTGAAAACAGTTGTTTACGATAATGCGGTCAACATACTTGTCTATGCATTTTTCTAATTTTTCCCATGATGAAATGCCTTCGTTCCCGATATTTTGCAGCAAAGTTTGAAACGAGGAGATCTTCCGTTCAAAAACTGCGAGGAACAATCCTTCTTTCGATCCGAAATAATAATTGAGCATGGCCATGTTCACGCCGGCTTCTCCGGAGATCATCCGGGTGGAAGCGCCATCAAATCCAAGATCTGAAAACACTTTTTCAGCGACATCCAGGATATGGTCTTTCTTATCTGTTTTTTCTTTTTCCATTGCTTTAACAGTTCAAAATTAATCAATCGATTGATTGGATTGGTCATTTGTTTGTAATCTTGAACTAAGTTGTTGGTAATCAATGAGGAAAATTAATCAATCGATTAATAAACGGAATAGAATTGTTACCTGGCTATAAACTTATCGATCGCTGCTGTAGCGCTTTGATACCGCCCGGGCCCCGTACCGGATATAAGCGTATAATTTGCGTTTAAAGCTGCCAGTTCAGTGTGCCAGACATCCATGAAATGGTCGCGCTTATGGGGGAAATCACGCAGCGGGTCTTCTTCCCAGGGGAGGTCGATATTTAAAAGGAGGTAAAAGTCGTAAGGATGTACCGGTAATTTGTCTATCACTTCCTGCGGCGATTTGCCGAAAGTATAATCGCTCCATATCTTTACCGTAATAAAAGTAGTATCGCAAATGAGCAGGTTGTTTGCCTGCGGCGATAGTTCTTTTTCAAGCGTTAACTGCCCGTAAAACATATTGATCTCATCCTGCCAGGTAGGTGGCGCAATTAGTTTTTCGCAATATTCCCTTGCATATTCAGGTACCCAAACGGTATTATAATGTTTAGCCAGGTAAGCCGACATCGTTGATTTGCCGGTTGATTCGGGGCCTACGATGGCTATTTTGAAGATATCGGATATCGGATTTTCCATTTTTCGCAACTTTTCGCTTTTAGTTTTTTGTCATTCCCTTTTTAGAATTTCTCAAAATCTTACCATTCGAAATGATTTTTTTAAAAATCTGAAATCTGAACTCCAACTGCCGGCCCCAATTCTTTTTTATATGCTCTTTTCCAGTCAAGGTGGCCCAACCAGGCCAATACCAGCAGGATTATATACAATAGTGCGGTAACATATAAGTTTTTGTAAATGTACAGGGGCACGTAGCATATATCAACCAGTATCCACAGCGCCCAGTTTTGAAGCACCTTGCGGGTCATTAATATTTGTGCTGTAAAACTTACCGCTGTGCAAAACCCATCGATATAAGGCACATTGGTAGGCGTAAATTTCTTTAAAAACAAGCCCAGTAAAAGTGAAAGAATAACTGTAACGATAATTACCAGTACATATTCTTTGGCATTTAAGCTGGTCACAGGCTTTTCATGTCTTTCATTTTTCTTTAGCCAAAAATACCAGCCGTAAATACTTGTGCCGAGGAAATATACCTGTAACCCGGCGTCGCCATAGAGCATACTTTTATAAAAAACAATGGTATAGGCCACAACGCTGATGATAGCCACAGGCCAGTTCCAGATGTTTTGTATTGCCGCCAGGTAAACACAGGCAATACCGGTTATTGCACCAATCCACTCCAAAGATGTTGTCTGATTAAATTCAGCGGCGATATGTTGCCCTATTGATAATGCTAAAACCTGCATAAGGCAAATATAGAAAATGCCTTCTCCATTATTACACCTTGTATCCACAAGTATACTATTTCCACAAATTTAAACTGCCCCATCGGGGCTACCCGTTTGTAGAATAACAAATACAACATAAAATTGGCGCGTCAGCGGCTACCCCTTACAAATTGGGTAGCCGCTGACGCGCCAATAACGACAATCTGTATCAATTTCTACAAAGCGGTAGCCCCGATGGGGCATAAAAGGTCCAATCAGATTAATGAAAAAGCCCACTCCCTTAGGGAAGGCTGCAATGCTATTAAGTTAAAAAAAAAGCAAAGAAACCTTTAATATTGAATTTCGAATATCCAACGCCGAAGTTTACTTTATCATTCAACATTCTTTATTCGGTGTCCGACATTAATAATCCTTAAATAATAGCGTTGGAAAGGGCAAGGCGAGGCTTACCAAATCTTCACCCTTTTATCCGGCTCCAGCCACATTTTATCGCCTTTTTTAATGTGGAATGCTTCGTAAAACTCCGGCACATCGGTAAAGGGGCCGTTTACGCGCATAAAGCCGGGGGCATGTTCGTTTGTAAGTATCTGGCTTAATAATGCTTCTTTTCTTTCCTGCCCGAGCCATCCTAAAGCGTATCCGAGGAAAAACCGCTGTAACGGCATAAGGCCGTTTATTGCTTTTCCTTCTTTATATTGGTCTGTCTTCTTAAAGGCGTCAAGGCCGATAACAATCCCGCCCAGGTCAGCAATATTTTCGTCCTGGGTAGCTTTGCCGTTAACATGCAGGCCATAAATACTGTACCCGTTAAACTGGTTGATCAACATTTGCGCGCGTTTGGTGAACTTTACGGAATCCTCCGGCAGCCACCATTCTTTCAGATTTCCACCGATGTCGTACTGCCGCCCCTGGTCGTCAAAGCCATGGGTCATTTCGTGGCCTATGGTAGAAGCCGCTGCATAGCCATAAACTACAGCATCGTCCATGTCCTCATCCCTAAGCCCCGGAACCAGGAATTGCGCTGCAGGCAATACAATTTCATTATTCGAAGGGTTATAATAGGCATTGTAAGTTTGCGGGGTCATATCCCATTCGGTACGGTCAACAGGTTTGCCCAATTTACCGGCATTGTACCGGTGCCAGAAATTGTTGGCCCTCATTATATTCAGCGCATAAGGCCCGCGGTTGATGGTCAGCGATGAAAAATCTTTCCAACGATCGGGGTAGCCTACTTTAGGGTTTACTTTCGCCAGTTTATCATAAGCCTTTTGCTTGGTTTGCGCACTCATCCAGCCGAGTTTTTCAATATGTTCTTTAAAGCTGGTCCGCATGGCTTCCACCAGTTTCACATAACGTTCCTTTGTTTGTTCATTAAAATATTCCTTTACGAAGATCTGGCCGGGCACTTCGCCCATTAACCCGTTCTCGGTATCCAAAACCCGTTTCCAGCGGGGCAGTTGCGCTTTGTTTCCATACAGCACAGTGCCGTAAAACCTGAAATTTTCCCTGTCAAATGGTTTGCTCAAACCGGAGCTGAATGCTGTTACGAGGTTTTTGCGCAGGTAGTTTTTCCAGTCCCCAATGCTGAAAACTTTAAGCGCCTTGTTTAAAGCCCTGTAATATTCGGGCTGGCCAACAATTACGGTATCCACATTTTTATAATCCATTTTCTCAAATGTGCTTTTCCAGTTAATATCCGGGGCAAGTTTGCTTAACCCGCTCAAGGGCATTTTATTGTAATTGTGATAAGCATCGCGAAGGTCCTCCAACTTCCTTGAGCTGTCCGCTAAAAATTTCTCGATGCTATAGGTTTTTTTACCTGCAGCAATGGCTTCATCCGAACTCAGGCCCGATAATTTATAAACTATCGGCAAATGTTCTTCCTGGTAGTTGGTCCTTATGTCTGAGCTGTGCTGATCAGTGTTAAAATAATAGTCGCGGCTCGGAAGGCCAATTCCACCCTGGTACAATTGCAGCATATTTTTGCCGCTGTTCTTTGCATCCTGCCCAACCCCCGCTTCAACAGGCGTTTCCACCCCGATGGTTTGCAGGTGAGCAAACTCATCAACAAGTTCATTAACATCCTTCAGCCCGTCAATTTTACTTAATTCAGCTTTTAGCGGGTCGAGTCCTTCGTTTTCAATATTTACAGTATCCAGGCCACTGAAATAAAAGTCACCTGTCTTTTGGGTATTACTGCCTTTTTCGGCATTGGCATTTAATGCTTCAATATTTATTTTTTTAAGCCTGTCCCTTAATTCTTCTTCCACCACATTGCCTATGCCCCATGATGAATAAGCCGCCGGAATCGGATTTTTTTTGAGCCATCCGCCATTTGCATACTTAAAAAAATCATCACCTGGCTTCACCAGGGTATCCAGGTCTTTAAATACCATGTCGTTCTCCGCGTAATTTTTTGATCTGTCCGTACAGGCGCTGAGCATGAACAAGCCAGCGGTGCTTAATATAAAAGCGCCGGTAAAAAATTTAGCAGTCATAGTTTTTATTTTTTGTAGATAATAAAATACAAGGCATGTACAATATAGCATACAACAAAGCGATACGCTGCATCAATACGAGTCCAATTTAAAGGTGCAAGCTAAAAATAAAAATTAACTATGTAATCCCTTCATCTATGTTGTGTTATGGGTTTGTCATTTTTGCCGGGCTTTGCTTTTAAATTTCTGATAAATAAAATTATGGCTTAACATTTGTACTCAATTGGTCAGCCCTGCAAATAATCTATGAAAATGATAAATACATCTACCTGTGTAAATACTTTTTGTTGACTTCTCAGACGCCCAGGCTGGGGTTTTTTGTTCTTTGTTTTGGGTTTAATCAATAGTTTAAATTAATTAGGGGAAAGAGAGCTTCAAAAGAGCTCTCTTTTTTTTGCTTATATTTTTTACTATGCATGCATAATATTATGTTTGTGGGTAAACTTTAAAGGCCAATGAATTTTGAATTAACAGAAGAACAACTAATGATCCGCCAGGCAGCGCGCGATTTTGCCCGGACCGAACTTAAACCTGGTGTAATTGAGCGCGATGAGCATCAAAAATTTCCGGCTGAGCAGGTTAAAATGCTCGGAGAACTCGGATTTTTAGGCATGATGGTTTCGCCTGAATACGGGGGCAGCGGTTTGGATGCTATTTCTTATGTTTTAGCCATGGAAGAATTATCAAAAATTGACGCCTCGACTTCGGTGGTTGTGTCTGTTAATAATTCATTAGTTTGTTACGGGCTCGAAAAGTACGGTACCGAAGCACAAAAGCAGAAATACCTTGTCCCCCTGGCTAAAGGGGAAAAATTAGGGGCTTTTTGTTTATCCGAACCCGAAGCAGGGTCTGATGCCACCTCGCAAAGTACCACAGCTATTGATATGGGCGACTACTATTTGTTAAATGGTGTAAAAAACTGGATCACTAATGGCAGCACAGCGTCAACTTACCTGGTGATAGCACAAACCCACGCGGAAAAAAGGCACCATGGCATTAATGTTTTGATTGTTGAAAAAGGAATGGAGGGTTTTACCATTGGGGCTAAAGAAAACAAGCTTGGCATCCGCGGATCCGACACCCACTCCGTGATGTTTGCCGATGTTAAAGTCCCCAAGGAAAACCGGATAGGCGAGGACGGCTTTGGCTTTAAGTTCGCGATGAATACGCTGGATGGCGGGCGGATCGGAATTGCTTCGCAAGCGCTGGGGATTGCGTCAGGGGCATACGAACTGGCTTTACAATACTCCAAAGAACGCAAGGCATTCGGCAAGGCCATTTCTGAACTGCAATCCATCCAGTTTAAACTGGCTGACATGGCTACCGAAATTGAAGCGGCCCGGTTGCTATGCTTTAAAGCAGCGTGGCTGAAAGATAAAGGCCTGCCTTACGGACAGGCCAGCGCCATGGCTAAGCTTTATGCCTCGGAAGTTGCTATGCGGACCACTATCGAAGCCGTGCAGATCCATGGTGGCTATGGCTTTGTAAAGGAATACCATGTGGAACGGCTAATGCGCGATGCAAAAATCACGCAGATATACGAAGGCACATCCGAAATTCAAAGAATTGTCATTTCGAGGGAAGTGTTGAAATAATTAAATAAAATTTTATAGCTTTGGATATGCCGGACAAAGATTTTGTAGTTGTTATTTCGGAAATGCTACGGAATCAGAATTTTCAGAATTTTAGAATTTTCAGAATGCCTGTTTATAATTCTGCTAATTCATTAATTCTGTAAATTCTGATTCAGATAAAATAAAATATTCAAACCTCCATCTTATACGGCTTTGCATATTGCGGCTTCAGCATTTTCCATATTATTTTATCGTAAGGCTTACCGTCAAGCATGGCAAATAACACTGCCGGGTATTTTTGAGTTTGGAAATACAGGGCGGTTTCTTTCCGGTCCCGATGGCTATCGGGATTTAATTGTTTGAAAGCGTTTTTACATTCGGTGAGGATTTTATCATACTGAGATTTTAACTCATCACTGGTTTTCTTAACCCAATCGTAAAACTCATCCGGGACTTTCTCCAGCAAATCTTCAAACGACCTTCCCTCAGCTAAATGCTCCCAGATCACCAGGTTCGAAACACCCGTTACAAGCCTGTGAAGCCTTAGGTATTCTGTAAACTTAACTTTTACGCGAAGGCCGCTTTTAAATTTAATTACAAAGCCTTCCTTATTTTCTTCTTCAAGGGTTTTAATCTGTTTAAGGTCGTTGATGCCGTCATATTTTTTCACAATCGGAAATCCAATATCAGGCAGCGGCAAATCCAGGCCGGTATTATTGGCAATAACAGCAAGCATAATCAAGTCGTCAGTATCCCCATAATCAACAACGATCCTGTTTTCGGGATAAATTATTTCGAACAAATAGGTTGCGTTTCTCTCTAATTTTTCAAAAGTGTGCGCATACTTTTCATTTAAGGTTTTTGTGGCACGTACGGCCTGGTCGCTGGTAAAACTGCCCCTCGTGGCGATGTTTGGCTTATCATTCAGCCAGTATAATATACCAAGCGAGCCGTCAATTTTTTCAAAGGTTTCAAAAGGTTCGTCAGGGATCTCATCCGCAGGATGCTCTTCTAAATTAAAAAACTTTTTAAAGGGGCGGGCGACAATTTTCAAACCGGCGTCAAGTATCAAACCCCTGCTTTGTAAAGTTATTTCATTCCAAACCCGGTCGTACTGTGCCTTATTTGTGTAGTTATAAATAAACAGATCAGCGCCGGGATGTTTTTGAACGGATACAAGCCGTTCATCTATCATTTGCTGAAGCAGTACTTTATTCATTATAACCTTAATTAATTGCTTAATATAATTGCCTTAATCAGACTTGTATATGGAAAGACAAACGCGCGATTTTAGTTTTTCAACCATATAAAGTTATGTTTTTTATTCATCTTATCAATTTAATTGCCGACTTCCGGCTCAGAATTAATGAATCAGACTTTTACATAAACTTTTATTATTTTTGCGCCATTAAACTCAAAAAATATGGATTTTCCGGCAGGATTAAAGTACACTAAAGACCACGAGTGGATAAAAGTTGACGGCAACGAGGCTGTTATCGGCATCACAGAATTTGCCCAGCGCGAATTAGGGGATATTGTTTATATTGACATTACTTCCCTGGGAAAAGAAGTTGCCAAAGATGAAGTTTTTGGTACGGTTGAAGCGGTTAAAACTGTTTCGGACCTGTTTATGCCGGCGGGTGGTACAATTACCGAAGTTAACCCCGCGCTCGACAGTCAGCCCGAACTGGTTAATACCGATCCTTACGGCGACGGATGGATGGTAAAAGCTACCCTGCAGGATGTATCGGCCCTTGACAGCCTTTTATCTGCCGATAGTTATAAAGCACTGATCGGCGGGTAATTAAGCCAGTGTTCAATATAATACAGGCCTGCAATAATGCGGGCCTTGTTTGTTTGCAGGTATTTTATTGCAACGGCATACTAAGGCAACAATCCTGTCGTACAATAGCTTATAAGTAATTAATAATATTTACATTGACCGCTGTTTAACCGTTGAGGCTTTTTATGGCAAAGAATAAATTTTTAATAATCGGGCTGATCGGATTGATCTCCCTTTCATCATGCGGAATATTTCATAAAGGCTGCGGCTGCCCGCATTTTGGGAAGGTTAAGGGGATATGCAGATGTGCGAATGTGCAGATGTGCTGATGAGAAGCGATGTTAGGATGTGCACATTTGCACATTTGAAATCCGCACATCTAACAGATTTTCAAATTGAAAAATGACGCAGATACCATAAAAATGTGACCTGTATCACGTAATCTTATTTGGATTAAATACAAATAAGCCCTACATTTGACTAAGATTTTAATATTATGACGCTTTCAGAACTTAAACAAGGGGCCATTGGGATTGTGAAGGAATTTACTGACCTTGAAATGTCGGTTAAATTGATGGAAATGGGATGTTTGCCCGGTGAAGTGATCACTGTAGCGCGTATTGCCCCCATGGGCGACCCAATAGCTGTTAATGTATCAGGTTACCAGTTAAGCCTTCGCCGGTTTGAAGCCTCCACTATCATTTTGAAGTAGTTTTTTAGCCATTGAAAGCCGATATAAGAGTTGCACTTGTAGGAAATCCCAACACCGGTAAATCAACTCTTTTCAATACATTAACCGGTTTAAATCAAAAAATAGGAAATTTTCCGGGCGTTACTGTTGACAAAAAAACAGGTTATTGTCAATTGCCTGACGGCCGTACCGCGGAGATTGTTGACCTGCCGGGGACTTACAGCCTTTACCCTAAAAGCCAGGATGAATCTATCGTATTTTCTATACTGGCCGATAAGGCAAACCCGCTGAAACCCGATCTTGTGGTAGTTATTATCGATGCCACCAACCTTAAACGCAATCTGCTGCTTTATACCCAGGTGGCCGATTTAAAGATCCCGGTTATCATCGCGTTAAACATGATGGACCTTGCCAAAAAAACAGGCATTGCCATTAATATTGATCTGCTTTCAAAAAAGCTTGGGGTACCGGTAGTGCCGATGTCGGCCAGGCGGCTTGAGGGGATAGATAAGTTAAAGACGGCCATAAGTTTCGCCAATAAAATAGCCTTACAGCATGAGTCGATTGCTGTGGAAACCATCGCCCCGCAACTGATACAGCAGATAAGCCGGGAGCTTAAACTTGATAACCCCTATTACGCCTTACAGCTTGCCCATCAGCATGAGACCATTAAATTTATTTCATCCGCCGAAAGTGACCGCATAGAGGAAATTGAACAGGAGTTTTCTTTTCATTCGCAAAAAGCGCAGGCCGCGGAAACCATAGCCCGCTATAATTTTATTAATGAACTGCTGCATGAGACGGTAAAGTTGCCTGACACAGCACAGCATGAAACGATCAGCAATAAAATTGATAAGGTACTAACGCATAAAGTTTTTGGCTTTATCATCTTTTTCGCCATCCTGCTGTTTATGTTCCAGTCTATTTTCACCTGGTCGGCCTACCCGATGGAGCTGATCGCTGATCTTTTTGTATGGGTACAAAGCAATTTGCACCATATTTTGCCCGCGGGGCCTTTAACCGGCCTGCTGGTGGATGGGGTAATCGGCGGCTTAAGCGGTGTTATGGTGTTCATCCCCCAGATCGCTATACTGTTCGCTTTTATTTCTGTCCTCGAAGATACCGGATACATGTCGCGGGTAACGTTTATGATGGATAAACTGATGCGCAAGGTTGGCCTCAATGGCAAATCGGTGGTGCCGCTCATTGGCGGTTTTGCCTGCGCCGTGCCGTCTATAATGAGCACCCGTACCATCGAGAACTGGAAGGACCGTATGATTACTATAATGGTGACCCCGTTGGTTACCTGTTCGGCCCGTTTGCCTATATATACCTTGCTTATTGCATTGGTTGTGCCAAACCGCAATGTGTGGTGGCTGTTTAATATGCAGGGGCTGGCCCTTACGGGGATGTATGTGTTCAGCCTGATTTCGGCAGTCGTTGTGGCTTTCGTATTTAAGCTGATCCTTAAAGGGCGTGAACGCGGCTATTTTATTATGGAAATACCTGTTTACCGTATGCCAAGATGGAACAACGTAGCTTATTCAATGTACGAACGCTCAAAAGCCTTTGTACTACAGGCCGGGCAGGTAATCATCGCCATTTCGGTAATATTATGGGTATTGGCATCCTACGGCCCCGGCGACCGTTTTAAGCAAATTGAACAAAAATACAAGCAACCGCGGTACACGCAGCATCTCAGCCCCGATGAACTTATAAAAGCCATCAATTCCGAAAAGCTCGAAAACTCCTACGCAGGAGTATTGGGCCATGTAATTGAACCGGCTATAAAACCCTTAGGTTTCGATTGGAAGATCGGTATTGCGCTTATTACCTCCTTTGCTGCCCGCGAAGTTTTTGTAGGCACCATGGCTACTATCTACAGCGTGGAAGGCAGCGCCGAAAAAATGGAGACCGTTCAGAAAAAAATGAAAGCGGCCAAAGACCCCGAAACGGGTAAACCAGTGTTTTCGCTGGCTGTAGCGTTTTCACTCATGATGTTTTACGCCTTTGCCATGCAGTGCGCCAGTACCGTTGCCGTGGTATATCGCGAAACCAAAAACTGGCGCTGGCCGGTCATACAATTTACCTATATGGCTGTGCTGGCTTATGCAGCAAGTTTTGTGGCGTATCATTTCCTGAAATAGAGCAGAAAGGTATAAGCATAAGGCTTTCACCGCTCGACAATATATACAATACTACACCTATTAAGATTAGTTTTTATCTTCGTGCCCCAAATGCCTAAACCTACAGTTTCTTTTTAATTGCCAATTTTTGTAGCATTTTTATTTACTTTTACTGACCATACCAAACGATTCATATTATATGGCCAACAACACGTCACAACTAACAAAAGCAAAATCAGGTAAAAATGATGAATTTTATACTCAACTATCTGACATTGAAAAAGAACTTAGACATTACAAATCATATTTTAAGGACAAGGTTGTTTTTTGCAATTGCGATGATCCGCGCGTAAGTAACTTCTTCCATTATTTTTCCTATAATTTCGAGCAGTTTGGACTTAAAAAATTAATTGCTACTTGTTATAAAAACCAAAATGCCGACCTATTCAGCGAAAATAAATCTGAAAAAGCAATATCGTTGGAATACACAGGTGATAAAAATGGAGATAATATCCCCAATCCCGAAGAGATCGGAATCAAACACTTAAAAGGCGATGGCGATTTTCGTAGCAGGGAGTGCATTGAACTTTTAAAACAATCCGATATTGTTGTTACCAATCCACCATTTTCTTTATTCAGGGAATATGTTGCCCAGTTAATTGAATACGATAAAAAGTTCATTATTGTTGGACATCAAAACTCCATAACCTATAAGGAAATTTTCAAACTAATTAAAGACAATAAGTTATGGTTAGGTTATGGTTTTAATCGTAATATGGCACACTTTATAAACAAACATTATGTTGATTATGCATCAGACGCTGACCATAAAGACGGAATGATTAGGGTTTCGGGTATTGTATGGTTTACAAATATGGACACAAAAAAGCGCCATGAAGATTTAATACTTTATAAAACATACTACGGGAATGAACATGAATATCCTAAATATGATAACTATGACGCCATAAACGTAGATAAAACAAAAGATATCCCTTTAGATTATGGGGGTGTAATTGGCGTTCCTATTACCTTTCTGGATAAATATAATCCAGAACAGTTTGAGATAATTGGAAGTAATAGAGGGGTTGACCAAGATATAAACAGGATTTACGGACGAGGTTCTTACCTGAATGGGAAAGAAACATTTAAACGTTTGTTTATTCGGAACAAGAAATTAGCTGAAATAAAATGAAAATAGTACTCAAAGAAATTACAATCAGAGAAGTTTCAACTGGTTATGTCAATGACGAGGAAGAAGGTGTTGTTGGTTACGGTGGTAAATTAAATATTCGCCCTAAATACCAGCGTGAATTTGTTTACAAAGACAAACAAAGAGATGCTGTAATAGAAACCGTTAAAAAGAACTTCCCATTAAATGTAATGTATTGGGTTAAAAACGAAGATGACACTTATGAAGTTTTGGACGGGCAACAAAGAACGATTAGTATTTGTGAATATGTAGCAGGTAGCTTTTCTTTAAACTCGCTATATCTTCATAACCTTACCAATGTAGAAAGAGACCAAATACTTGATTATAAGCTAATGGTTTATTTCTGTGAAGGTAATGATAAGGAAAAACTTGACTGGTTTAAAACCATAAACATAGCCGGTGAAAGACTTTTTGACCAGGAACTAAGAAACGCTATTTATACTGGCACCTGGTTAACAGATGCAAAAAGATATTTTAGCAAGTCAAATTGCCCGGCTTATAATATGGGAAGCGATTATTTGACAGGTTCTGCAATTCGTCAAGATTATTTAGAAACAGCAATTTGTTGGTTAAGCAACGATAATATTGAGCAGTATATGGCTCAAAACCAACACAAACCCAACGCAAATGAATTGTGGTTATATTTCAGTAGTGTAATAAATTGGATAAAAGTTGTTTTTCCAAAATACCGTAGAGAAATGAAAGGGGTGTCGTTTGGAACATTGTATAACAAATTTAAAGGCCAGGAATTTGATTCTAAAAAATTGGAAATAGAAATAACACAATTAATGCAAGATGAAGATGTAACCAAAAAGGCTGGGATTTATGAATATGTTTTAACAAGGAACGAAAAATATTTAAGCATCCGTACCTTTACTGATAAAAATAAGAGAGAAGGTTACGAAAGACAAAAAGGTATCTGTCCAAAGTGTTTGCAGCATTTTGAATTAAACGAAATGGAAGCGGACCATATAACACCCTGGCACGAAGGGGGGAAATCTATTTCTGAAAATTGTCAGATGTTATGCAAGCTGGATAATCGACTTAAATCGGGAATTTGACGACACGCCTTGGGTCAACTGTCAAATTTTTCGGAATTAAATTATTTGCCCGTGGTAAATACAAACAACAAATAAATAGTTGCTTACTGAATGGATAGTTTTAGCTCTTTGCCAATTCCTAACTTAATTAATCTGTAAAGGGTGTTTAGCTGTATATCGGCCTTCCCTGTCTCAATTTTTGAAATATAGTTTCGGGTAGTTCCGCTTTTCATTGCAACTTCTTCCTGCGACAGGCC
Organism: Mucilaginibacter sp. UBA5151; assembly: GCA_002413785.1. Lineage (GTDB taxonomy): Bacteria > Bacteroidota > Bacteroidia > Sphingobacteriales > Sphingobacteriaceae > Mucilaginibacter. The sequence continues at coordinate 180,013 of DHXR01000046.1, read as the reverse complement.
GGCCTCTTCCCTTGCCGTTTTTAAAAGCAGGCCTATTTTAGGGCTTGTGCTTAGCTTGTTTATCAGGCAGCTATCCTGATAAAGGGTGTCAGGGTCTAAATCCAATGCCCCCGTTATTACCTTTCCGCCTGGCAGGGTAATAGTTTGTATTAAATTGTGCCAAACTATCGTATTATCGTCCGAAACCCCGGCGTGTTTAAATACCTCCCATTCTTTTAAAGGTGCAAAGCGGGTATCACCCGCAGATAGGGCTGATGCTATCACAGGACTTAGGTCTATTTTACGCTCCTCTCCATTAGTCCAAAGGGTATAAAGAGTATTGGGTTGCTCTACTTTAGTTATTGTTAAAATCCGTGGCAGCTTCTTCATAAATTCTTTATTTGAGGGTTAAGCGCCTTAAATAAGGCTAATAGATCATCTTCGTTCCCGGTTATTATTTCCTTTACCTTTTTTAGTTGCGGTATAGGTAATAAACCCCTTATCACTTTTTTATCAGTAATGGATACAACAGCTTCATATTCGTTGTACAGTGCATGAATATGTGGTGGCAGATGGTCGTTTGAATAAACATTTATTTTTATTCCATCAATCAACTCATATAGCGGCATAATGCAAAGTTAATAATAGTATCTGATTAGGTGGCAAAACATTTTGATTTTTTAAATCTCACCTGCTTTCGCCTTTCCCCTCAAACCCCTATCTTTGTAGTGAGGTACGAAAATTGGATAAAGTAAAAGTTCTTGCAAGCTATCTTCCCCCTGAAGCGGCCCCGCTTATCGGCCGCTGGATCGACTACTTTAAATGTGAATTTAAAATTTCACGCAACCGCAACAGTAAGTTTGGCGATTACAGACCCCCGCACTCCGGCAAAGGGCACCGCATTTCTGTGAATTACGACCTCAATCAATATGCTTTCCTGGTTACCGCGGTTCATGAATTCGCGCATTTACATACCTGGAACGAGCATAAACATAAGGCAAAGCCGCACGGCGCCGAATGGAAAACCAACTTTAAAAAAATGATGCAGCCATTTTTCGAAAAGGATATTTTTCCTGCGGATATTAAGCATGCCATAACCGGTTACCTGGATAATCCCGCCGCATCAAGCTGTTCTGATCTTACCCTTTACAGGTCATTGCGTAAATATGATGCGCCAAAAGAATCGGTTACAACCGTTGAAAAATTACCTGTTAAGGCCATATTTAAGTTAAAGGATGGCAGGGTGTTCAGCAAAGAAGAAAAATTGCGGAAACGGTATAAATGCATCGAGGTAAACTCCAGGCGCATTTATTTATTCAGCCCCGTTGCCGAAGTTGAGCATGTTGAAAATGCCAGGTAAATGTATTTTACTATGTTCCCTTTCGTAAAACCGTATAAATGAGTTTGTTTTGCTGAAATATTATAAAAACAGCGATCGGGCAAAAGCTAATTAATAAAAATATTAATCCGACAGCGATGCGTACACTGGTGCTGGATTTCCTTTTAAAACAAACCTCGGCGATTAGTTTAAGTGATATTGAAAAAGGCATGTCCCCGGCCGACCGCATTACCATATACCGTACTTTAAAAACATTTGAGGAAAAAGGGCTGGCCCATACAATTGATGACGGTACAGGCACGCCCAAATACGCACTATGTTTAGATGATTGCGGTGCAAATGAGCACCATGATATGCATGTCCATTTCTATTGTATCTCCTGTAAGGAAACTTTTTGCCTTCCCGATTCAAAAATACCTCATATTGCATTACCCCCGCGGTTTAGTTCATTGGAAATGAACCTTGTTGTTAAAAGGGTTTGTGATCAATGCGCAAAATAATGCAATGCCATTGCATTGGTTTATCTCTTAGTTTTGCCGTACAAGTTTATAACCACCCCCTGATTTTTAGCGTGTGTGAAATAATTATTTAGACAAGTCTAAATAATTATTAGCTTTGCATAAAACTTCATGTTATGCATTATTGAGTTTATATAAATTAAATATACCGGTTATATTGTAATACTACCTTTGCGGGAATTTTTGATTTGAAGGGGTAAATAAAAAATATATTATACGGCGGAGAAACCTTGCAGATCAAGTGTCCGGACTTGTTTGGATACTTTTACTTTTTATTCATTTGATTGTTAAATAATTGAAAATTATGTCTAAAATCTTATATACAATTTTAATCCTGTTATTTGTTTCTGCTTATACATTTGCCCAGGAAAAAGCAAAAACCGATTCAACAACATCCAAAAACTGGTCCACTCATTTTCAGTTTACTGCCGTTGAACAATACCATGGTAATTATCATTTTCCCTATGCCGGACCTTCAAGTTTAGATAGTAACCGGGAAAGGGCGGTATCATTAACCTCAACTTTGTTCATAACAAGAAGGTTATGGAAAAATGCAGCAATTATTTTCAACCCCGAACTTGTTGCAGGCACCGGATTTTCGGGATCGAAGGGTTTTGCAGGGTTTCCTAACGGCGAAATATACCGTGTAGGCAATCCTGCACCAACACCCTTTATGGCAAGGGGGTATTTCCGGCAAACTTTTGCGCTGAAAGGAAGCACTTATGTGCCCCAGGCGGATGACATTAATCAGTTGCAAGGGCCGGTACCGGATTCAAGGATAAACATAAATATAGGCAAATTTAGTCTGGCCGACTTTTTTGATGACAACAGTTATGATCACGATGCCAGGTCGCAGTTTTTAAACTGGTCCTTAATGGCTAACGGCGCCTGGGATTTTGCTGCCGATACCCGCGGATATACCTCGGGCGTTGAAGCAGAACTGATTAAACCCCAATACCATATAAAATTTGCATTTACCCAGATGTCAAAAATCGCCAACGCCCTGGAAATGGACTGGAACCTGTTGAAATCAAACGCCATGGCCCTGGAGTTTGGTGCTAATTATAAAGTGTTTGCCATGCCGGGCGTAATCAGGATTACCGGTTTTAGAAATGCAGGCAGGGCGCCCGGCTATAAGGAAGCTACCCAGGCCCTTTTACGGGGAGATAGTTCTTACGTGCCGGTACTCGCGGGCACTGCCCTTGGCCAGCACTATGGCGGGGTTAAATATGGGTACGGTGTCAATATAGAACAGCCGTTCACAAAAAATATAGGCGCTTTTTTCAGATATGGCTGGAATGACGGTAAAACAGCATCGTGGGAATTTACCGATATTGACGACAATGTGCAGTTGGGGATGGATTTTAACGGCGGGATATGGAAAAGGCCATTCGATGAAGTGGGGATTGCTGTAGCCTCAAACGGGATCAGTAAAGATCACCAGGCTTATTTGGAAGCGGGAGGGTATTCCTTTATTATCGGCGACGGCCATTTAAACTACGGGAGAGAGCAAATATTTGAAACTTACTATCGTGCCAAACTAAACGCGTTCATATTTCTGTCGGCTGATTATCAGCTGATACTTAACCCCGGCTATAATAAAGACCGCAAAGGCCCGGTAAGTATCCCTGAGCTGCGAATGCATATTGAGTTTTAAAAAAACTCATCCGGTTTTACGAAGCAGTTTTTGAGACTTTGAAATCTTTGCCAGGGTCGTTTTAGGAAAGGTTAATGCTCATGGAATATTTTTCTGCGGTTTTTAACAAAAACTAAACGAAAGTATGCTATCTATGCATTCTCACCCTAACAAATCATGAAATTTCTCCCGTATGAAAATTTCTATATAATTACCAGGCTCAGACCCGATGAAGCGGAATCAAGACTACAGCAGGAAGTAAGCCCTGGCAATGGCAGCTTCTTTAATTTTTTTCGTTCAACCTTCACTACATACTTTGAAGGTTATGCAGTAAACGGCCGGTTTGAGTTTAAGCGTAATATCAATTATCGTAATTCATTTCTTCCTCAAATAAAAGGGACAATAGAAAACGGCCCCGGTGGCAGCCGGGTACATGTGAAAATGAATATGCTGGTTTTTGTAACCATCTTTATGTGCTTTTGGTTAGGGGCCACCGGGCTTGCTGCCATTGCCCTTATTACCCGGCAATTTGAACGGGGACAATTGACAGCGGCTGATTTTGTAGTGTTTATCATGTTTTTGTTTGGCTATGGCTTAACTATGGGCAGCTTTAAGTTTGAAAGTCTTAAAGCCAAATCGTATTTAGTTGAATTACTGGATGGTGAAATAGATGAATCTGTTTAATACCGACCGGCCAAACTACTTTTTGTCAGAACCTTGATTCAGGATTTGAACATTACCCTGATTTTTTTCGGTGCGTCCGCACTCCTTTTTGACACTCCTCAAACAAAAAACATCATCCCGGCATTTTATATCTGGTATTTAACAAATATCTTTATCATAAATATCTATCGTATCATGAAAGCTATTTGGAACAACCAGGTAATTGCCGAAAGCAATGACACCGTGGTGGTTGAAAACAACCATTATTTCCCGGCAGACAGCGTAAAAACTGCCTGTCTGCAACCTTCCGCTACGCACACTATCTGTCCGTGGAAAGGTACCGCCTCTTACTATTCGCTCGATGTGGATGGCTTACATAACCCTGATGCAGCCTGGTATTACCCCGATCCCAAACCTGCTGCGGCAAACATTACCGGGCGTATAGCGTTCTGGAAGGGTGTTAAAATAACAGACTAACATGAAACAGTATGATGCGATAGTGATCGGCGCAGGGCAGGCCGGGGGGCCGCTGGCGAAAAAACTGGCCCTTGCCGGGAAGAAAACCGCGCTGATTGAAAAGCGCTGGATTGGCGGCACCTGTGTAAATGATGGCTGCACGCCTACAAAAAGCTGGGTAGCTTCCGCAAAAATGGCTTATATGGCCGGCAATAGTTCAGCGCTTGGGGTTAAAATAAAAAGCTATTCGGTTGATATGCCAAAGATCAAAAAGCGCAAGGATGAAATTGTGAAGCAGTTCAGGGATGGCAGCCGGAAAGGGCTCGACGCTACGAAAGGGCTCGATGTTATTTTTGGTGATGCTACCTTTACCGGCGATAAAACCATTTCGGTAAAGCTGAATGAAGGCGGGAAAACGAAAGAACTAAAAGCCAGCCTGTTTTTTATCAATACCGGCGCTAAAACTTTTATCTCCGAAATTGAAGGCTTAAGGGACATTGATTATTTAACTTCAACCACCATCCTCGACCTGGATCATGTCCCCGAACATTTACTGATCATTGGCGGTAATTATATTGGTTTGGAGTTCGGGCAAATGTTCAGGCGCTTCGGGAGCATGGTTACCATACTGGAAAAATCAGGAAGGATAGTATCGCGGGAAGACGAAGATGTTTCAGAAGAGCTGAGCAAAATATTTAAAGACGAGCACATCGCCATCCGTACCAATACCACAGTCCTGAAATTAAAGAAAAAACCGGGTGATAAAATCACAGCTACGGTATTAACAGATGGTTTGGAAAAAAAGATCAAATGCTCACATATATTAATAGCCGTTGGGCGGATACCGCAAACCAGCGGACTCAACCTGGCAAAAACAGGCGTTGAAACCGATGAACGCGGGGCAATAAAGGTAAATGATGAACTGGAGACCAACATACCGGGCATTTATGCTTTGGGCGATGTAAAGGGTGGTCCGGCATTTACCCATATCAGCTATAACGACTATGCCATTGTTTACCGCAACCTGATAAAAAATGAAAAGCTAACCATAAAAAACAGGCCCGTCCCCTACTGCATGTTCACCGACCCGCAACTGGGCAGTATTGGTTTAAACGAAACGGAAGCTAAAAAGCGCAAGCTAAATTATAAAGTGGCCAAATTGCCCATGGCCTATGTTGCAAGGGCTATTGAAACCGGGGATACCCGTGGTTTTATGAAAGCCATAGTTGATGCCGATACCAAACAAATATTAGGCGCAACTATTTTGGGCGCCGAAGGCGGCGAAACGATGACCATACTGCAAATGGCTATGATGGGCGGTATTACCTGGGAGCAGGTCCGCTGGTTTGTTTTTGCCCACCCGCTTTATGCCGAATCGTTAAATAACCTGTTTATGGCACTTGAACCTTAGTCGCCTGCGATGATAAAAGTTGAAAACCTGAGCAAACATTTTGGCAAAATAAAGGCCGTAGATGCTATTTCTTTCGAAGTAAATGCCCGGGAGACCCTTGTACTTTTAGGCACCAGCGGCTGCGGTAAAACCACTACGCTTAAAATGATCAACCGGCTGATAGAACCTTCCGGCGGAAAAATCTTTATTGATGAAAAAAACATTTTTGAGCAAAAACCCGAAATTTTGCGGAGGGGCATTGGCTATGTATTGCAAAACAACGGCCTTTTTCCGCATTATACTGTTGCCGAAAATATTGCCATTGTACCTCAATTGTTAAAATGGGATAAAAAACATATTGAGAAAAGGGTTGCCGAACTGCTTGAAAAACTGCATCTCTCCACTGATTATCTTACGGCCTATCCGAATGAACTAAGCGGCGGGCAACAGCAGCGTGTGGGACTGGCAAGGGCATTGGTTGCCGATCCCTCTGTATTATTGATGGATGAACCCTTTGGCGCATTGGACAATGTTACCCGTTCAAAGATCCACCAGGAATTTAAAGCATTGGATGAGCTCAAAAGAAAGACCATCATCATGGTAACCCATGATGTACAGGAAGCTTTTGAATTAGGCGACAGGATCTGCCTGATGGATAAAGGAAAAATCGTTCAGGATGGAACGCCTGCAGAATTATTATTTAAACCACATAATGATTTTGTGAGGGGCTTTTTACAGGAACAACGACTGCAATTAGAGTTTAAAGCCATAAAGCTGCATGATTTATGGGCATGGCTGCCCGCCCCCCAACCCCCTAAAAGGGGAGCTGAAATAACAGATGACACAAGTTTTTGGAATGGACTTGAGCAATTTAAGTTTAGTGCATCCGAAACTTTAAATATCAATCATGGTGAAAACAGCGAGGTTAGGTCGGCAAGTTTTGAACAATTAATGTCGGCATTTTATCAATACAAAAAACAGCAGGCGCATGAATGAGCAGCAAACTTTGTGGGATTTTATGCGGCAGCAGTCGGATAAGCTGTTGGAGCAAACCATTCAGCATATCGGGCTTACTTTTATTTCACTATTTATTGCTGTACTTATCGGTTTGCCATTGGGTATATTTATTACCCGCAAAAAACAGCTTTCGGGCCCGGTTTTAGGCATTGCGGGTATTTTACAAACCATCCCAAGCATCGCATTATTAGGTTTTATGATCCCGGTTTTAGGTATTGGCGCAAAGCCGGCAATTGCTGCGCTCTTATTGTATGCGTTGTTGCCCATTATCCGCAATACTTTTACAGGGATCAACGGTGTTGATGCTGCCGTTAAGGAATCCGCCACCGCTATGGGAATGAGCAAATGGCAGGTGTTGTTTAAAGTTGAATTGCCGCTGGCTATGCCTGTTATCTTTGCAGGCGTCCGCACGGCTACGGTTATAACGGTTGGGGTGGCTACACTGGCGTCCTATATAGCTGCGGGCGGCCTGGGCGAGTTTATTTTCGGCGGCATCTCACTCAATAATACCAATATGATTTTGGCGGGCGCCATACCAGCTGCTTTACTGGCTATTTTATTTGATTTTTTGCTGTCCCGGCTGCAAAAACTCAATCTTAAAAAACTAAAAACCGCTGCTAAAATACTCCCGCTGCTACTTATTTCATTGTCCTCGTTCTACTGGCTTCCATCCGCTTACGGAAGCAAGCTAAAAGCAGGTTTTACGCCGGAGTTTATGGGCCGCCAGGATGGAAACCTGGGTCTGCAAAACAAGTATGGCCTAAAGATCAGTACCGTGGTGATCAGTGACGCCGTAATGTACAAGGCTGCTTATGAAAAACAGCTGGATGTGATTAGCGGCTACTCTACCGATGGCAGGCTGAAGGCTTATGGGCTGGTTGTTTTAAAAGATGACAAAAATATATTCCCGCCTTACTATGCGGCGCCCGTTGTGAGAGAAAATTCACTAAAAAAATTTGCCGGATTGGAAAAAATACTAAATTTGTTAGCCGGAAAAATAAATGACAGCACCATGACCGCCCTGAACTATAAGACTGATTATCTTCATGAAAGCCCGGAAAAGGTGGCGAAAGATTTTCTGGTGTCAAAAAACCTTTGGAAACCGGCGGGAAACGGCAATGCCGGAACAGTACGCATCGGCTCCAAAATTTTTGGCGAGCAATATATCCTGGCCAATATGTACAGTATGCTGATAAAGGGTTATACCGATTACAGCGTTTCCACAAAAACCGGCCTGGGTGGTACAAAAATTTGTTTTGACGCCTTAACAAATGACCAGATTGATTTTTACCCCGAATACACCGGGACAGGTTTGCTGACCATATTGCAGCCATCATCCAAAACAGTTGACTCATTAATCCGAAGCAGGGATGCAACCTATAATTATGTACAAAAAGGGTTTCAAACAAAATATAACATCAAATGGTTAAAACCAATAGGATTTAATAATTCGTATGCTTTAATGATGCGCAAAAAACAGGCCAATGACCTGCACATTAAAACAATTTCGGACCTTAAACGATATTTGGAAAGCAAGTAATTATGATGGATATAGCCGAAGCTTATTTAAAAGTACGCAAGCGCACCGAAAATATCTGTAGCCCATTGCAAACGGAAGATTATGTGGTGCAGCCTGTGGTTGATGTAAGCCCGCCTAAATGGCACCTCGGGCATACCACCTGGTTTTTTGAAACTTTTATTCTGAAACCATACTTTATGGGCTACCATGAATTTAATCCGAATTTTAACTTTATTTTCAACAGTTATTACGAAACGGTGGGCAACCGGGTGATCCGCACGGACCGGGGTAACCTGAGCCGCCCTACGGTTATAGAAATATACCGTTACCGGGAATATGTAGATGAGGCTATCTTCAAATTTTTAGATGAAGGCATCAGTGATGAAATTATGGAGCTGATGATTTTGGGATTGAACCACGAAGAACAACACCAGGAACTGCTATACACTGATATTAAATATATTTTGGGGCATAACCCGCTGTTTCCTGCCTATTCAAAAGACTATGCTTCGCCGAAAGCAGAAAAAGCCAAAAGCGGGGATTTTATTAAACTGGAAGAGGGTATTTACGAAATAGGTTTTAAAGGCGAAGGCTTTTCTTTTGACAATGAGCTCAATCCGCATAAAGTTTATCTAAGTGCATTTGAAATTAGCCCTAATTTGGTTACCAATGCCAGCTACCTTCAGTTTATAAACGACGACGGCTATCACGATTTCCGGCACTGGCATGCCGAAGGATGGGATTGGGTGAAAAACAATAAAATAGAAGCGCCGCTCTACTGGCATTTGATCGACGAAGAATGGCACCATTATACCTACCACGGCCTTGAACCCCTGAATTTAAAGGAGCCTGTCTGCCATATCTCCTATTATGAGGCTTATGCTTATGCCGCCTGGAAAGGGCTGAGACTGCCCACTGAGTTTGAATGGGAGGCCGCGGCAAATCAATTCAACTGGGGCAAAAGCTGGGAGTGGACAGAAAGCGCATACCTGCCTTATCCCGGTTTTTCAAAAGCGCCGGGCGCCGTGGGGGAATACAATGGTAAATTTATGGTGAACCAAAAGGTATTGAGGGGCGCATCCGAAGCCACACCGCCGGGGCATAGCCGGATTACTTATCGCAACTTTTTTCACCCACATTTACGATGGCAGTTTACCGGTATCAGGCTGGCTAAATAAGCGAAAAGCTTAACGGTGAAAGCCCAAAGCTATCATATTGACAAAAAATAACAAATACCAGGTAAAATATAAGCAGATGAAAAATATGGATACATCATTGATGCAAGCCGGCAAAAACCGAACGTCAAAAGCAAAAACCGACCAGTTTTATGATGACGTGATAAGCGGGTTAGGTTCCGTGCCCAAACATTTGCATTCAAAATATTTTTATGACGCGAACGGCGACAAGCTTTTTCAGGATTTGATGAACTGCGAAGAGTACTATCCCACCAATTGCGAACTGGAAATATTTTCCGAAAAAGCCCCTGAAATATGCCGCGCGATAATAGGCGACCGCGACGCTTTTGACCTGATTGAACTTGGGGCCGGCGATGCCACAAAATCCACATACCTGATGCAATATCTTTTAGAACAGGGGGCTGATTTTACTTATTTACCTATTGACATCTCCGAAAATGTAATATCCTGCCTCAATGTTACCTTGCCTGTAACATTGCCCGGCTTACAGATCAACGGGCTCAACGGCGAATATTTTGATATGCTCGAAAAAGCAGCCTCTATCTCCAATAAACGCAAAGTGATAATGTTTTTAGGTTCCAATATTGGAAACATGGCAGTACCCGAGGCAGAGATTTTTTGCATGGAACTTCGCAACCACCTTTCGGCCGGGGATATGCTGCTGATTGGTTTCGATCTTAAAAAAAATCCGAAAACAGTGCTGGCTGCTTATAATGATAAAGAAGGCATAACTAAAAAATTTAACCTGAACTTATTAGAGCGGATAAATCGGGAGCTAAACGCAGATTTTGACCTAAGTCAATTTGATCATTACCCTATTTACGATCCTGAAACCGGGGCCTGCAAAAGTTACCTCGTAAGCCTTACCGACCAGCAGGTAAACATTAACGGAACCGAAGCCATTCATTTTGTAAAAGATGAATGCATTTTTATGGAGATTTCGCAAAAGTTCACCATCACCCAAACAGACCATATCGCCCGTCATGCCGGCTTTAAACCCCTAAACCATTACTTTGATTCAAGGAGATGGTTTATAGACGTTATTTGGGCGGCGGAGTAAAATCATTTATTGAAATCGCCGGAAATGCGGCTTAACAAAACCGGGGCTTAGTACTTTTATTGTTTAATGCAGCCATAGCTATTGGCTTAAACGGTCCGTATTTATGCTGTTTTTCGCTAAACTTATCTGCATAAGGCCCGGAAGGGGTTTTATCAGGTATATAATAGCGCCCTGCGCTTTGTCCAAGCCTCATTTTATTGCGTCTGCCCTGTTAATCCCTGCCGCTTATTCCTAATTTGACATTAATTTTTCGATATTTGCACCTCAAATGATTTATATACAGCATCATAAATATAAAGAAACGCTTTCCAAATGGCTTTTGGCGGCTATTTTGATTTTAAGTTTTTTTGCTGTTTCCGGATCAGGCACACAGGGCCCTGCAAATAAGTTTACCCGGCAAACCACCTTATTGGCCGGCAAATCAGGCCGTCCTGTAAAAAGTATTGCCTATTACAGGGCAGTACGGCAAGTTTACAGGCAGCAGGTTGCCAATTGTTTTTTGGTTTTGCCCGCTCTCAATTTAATTAAGCTGCATAGCCGACAAATTGGCATCCGTTTAAAAAACAATGCAGGCCCGAATTTGACCCTGCAACAACAATCCTCTTTTTATCGGTCTAAGACCATCCCCTCAAATAAAGCCGATGAGCCGGTTACCTCTTTAGGATAACCATCCTTCAATCTGTACCGCAACGCGGTGCCCCAATTAAAGTTTGCATTACACAATGCAGGCTGCCTCATTATTTTTTTTACAAAAACGTACAAATGAAACATCTCAAAAGGATACTAAGAGTGTGCGGCTTGATCCTTTTCCTCGTGCTAGCAATAGTCGGTATGAGTATTTCAGGAATAGCCGTCGCATTAAATAAAGACAGGAAATTATTTGCAGACGAGGAGTCGAAAATTGAAATGGTCGAAGAAAGGATAGCAGAGATATCAGCAGAAGAGAAATTAAAATTCTAAAACCGGAGGAGGCATTTTTTGAGCGAAGTATTTTCTTTTATAGGGCTTTGAAATGTGCAACCATAGTTTTGTTATAGAAATGTCAAATAAACACTGAATTTTAATAGAAATATGATTAAAATTGCAGCGGCCAGCTTTAAATTTAAAAGCTGGTTTTTTTGTGTTGACGCGGGCAATAATAAAATTTGGACGCTTAATACGCTTTTATAAATTTTTAAGTTTAATACAGGACAGTATTCCTTCAAATTCATGAATTAGATTTCGACGATTATTCTATTATTTCCCCCATTATTTGTTCATGAAAAAACCTCTTTTACTTTTTAGCCTCCTGATCTTCGGGCTTTCATCTGTTATGGCCCAGGGCAAATGGGAATTGAAAAAAAATGAAGATGGAATAGAGGTATTTACAAGGAAGCCTGCAAAAGGCAATTTAAAAGAATTGCGTGTAGTTTGCGAACTGGAGGCTACTAAAACGCAATTGATAAATGAATTGCAGAATATAGGCGATTACAACAGCTGGGTATATGCGAACAAAAAATCGGAGATCATAAAAATGATTAACCAGCAAACTATTATTTATTATGCCCAATCGCGTTTACCCTGGCCCATAAAAGACCGCGACCTGATCATCCAGCTTACTATTTCACCCACGCCCGAAGTTTTAGTTATCCAGGCAAAAAGTCTTCCCGATTACCTGCCGAAACAAAATGACTATGTACGTGTTCCATATTCCTTAGCGGTTTGGAAAGTAATACAAGCCCCCAACAACAAATTAAAGGTTGATTATACATTTAGCGTTGACCCGGGTGGCAGCATACCTTCATGGCTGGTTAATGCTACGATCACGGTTGGCCCGTATAATTCATTTTTTAAATTACGTGACATATTGAGGGCCCAGAAACAACCGGTAATAAATTAAACCTGAGATTTCGGGCCGGGAATAATTATACGGCGATAACAAATTGTACACCCGTATTAAGGGTATTCAAACCCCGGGAATATGATGTGGAATATACTCCACCAGCCCCCTTCAAGGGTCATGTACAGCTTGAAAGGGCCCCCAAACCGGATAGTTTCGCCGCTCTCTAAAACCGCTTCATATTTTACGACGCCCTCCGCATGGCCAACCCCGGTGTATTCATCCAATTGAAAGCCAATATCCATAATTTTATGTTTCTCATCCCTAAACACGGTATAAGCATCAAAAATGCGTTTCAATTGTGCAACAACTTCAGCTTTGCTTAAAATTTTTCTGTCGGGCAATATGAATTGGTCGGCCAGCTCCCAGCTTTTTTCGTCAAAACTCCGTTTAAACCATTCTGCTATAAATTCCAAAGCGCGGTTTTCAATATCCTTTTTGTGGTTAGGGTGAAATTCCTCATAATCAAAATGGGTAGTCATACCCTTCATTGGCGCAAAGGTGGTTTCGTGATCAAATAATTCTTCGGTAATAAAACGATATTGGAGGCGGCTGTCATAACCATCGCCAAAATATACTTCCATGTATTTTTCGGACAGTAGTTCGGTTATTTTTTCTAATTCCTCTTCTATCTCATGGTCAGCCAAATTATCAGCCTTTTTGAATTCGGGCCTGCCCAGCAGGTCATATATTTTGGCAGGTTTTGCATTGGCCCAATTTTGCTCAAAAGCCAAAATATTTTTTAGAAACTCGTTTTCAATCTCAGGATCTATTTGTGAACTGGTATAGGGTTTAGCGCCCAGTTCAGCCTGTAATTTTAAACGCAGCAGTTCATTTTCCATCCGAAGGTTTTCTTCGGGGTCTTCGCTTAACGGCTGGTCGGGACTATCATCATTTCTCATAAATTTATTTGATAAGATTTGAATCAAATTTAAACTTTTTGTTTGAACTGCGCTTGCAGGGGCAAAAAAAAAATAAGCTTGTTTTTTATCCTGTAAAGCCCGTATTCCGCCCATCTTATTTCTTAATATGTAAAAAATTAGTAGCTGTATCCCCGGCACTGATACAAAATTCACATTTATTTGTTTAATTTTAACCTCGTTATAAACTCGTAAACCCTCATTGCTAAATTAATTTATGCAGCGGCATTTGTATTTGTTGTTGATGATAGGTATTGGATGTATTTTATGCATGTGCAATTCCTGTAACCATTCTGCCACGAGTATCGCGGATCAGATACCTAATCCTCTCGAAAAGAGAGGGCTTTGAAAATTATTTTGCTTTGAATTATAGGTTTAGGTGAGGCAAAAAGGAGGTACTTATGGAAACAAACACATACGATGCTATCGTCATCGGCTCGGGCATCAGCGGTGGATGGGCCGCCAAGGAATTATGCGACCTGGGGGTAAAAACCCTGGTGCTTGAACGCGGACGGGATATTGAGCATATCAAATCGTATCCGACAGCATTCAAAAACCCATGGGATTTTCAGCACCGCTTGGAAGAGCCCTTGAAAATACATGAAGAAAACCCGGTGGTGAGCAAATGCTACGCATTTGACGAAGCTACCCATCATTTTTTTGTGAAGGACAAAGAACATCCTTACATTCAGGAAAAGCCATTCGACTGGATCCGAGGATACCAGGTAGGCGGGAAATCGATTACCTGGGGGCGGGCCTGCCAGCGCTGGAGCAATTTCGAGTTTTCGGCGCCGCAGCGTTATGGTTATGCCATCGACTGGCCCATCCGTTACGAAGATATTGCCCCATGGTATTCGCATGTAGAAAAGTTTGCCGGTATTTGCGGTGGGAAGGATGGACTGGAAGCCTTACCAGACGGCGAGTATCTGCCACCCTTTGAAATGAGTTGTGTTGAAGAAGAAATACAGCGAAAAATAAGCGCGCACTATAAAGACAGGTTTATGGTCCGTACCCGCTGGGCGCATCTTACCAAACCCGAACCCATACATTTGCAACAGGGGCGGGGTCAATGCCAGGCACGCGATCTTTGTTATCGCGGTTGCCCGTTTGGCGGCTATTTCAGTTCGGTTTCATCAACTTTGCCCTGGGCAAAAAAGACGGGTAACCTTACCGTAAGGCCGCATTCCGTAGTGCATTCTATTATTTATGATGAGCAAAAAGGAAAAGTGACAGGAGTAAAGATAATTGATGCTTTAACCAAACAGGAAGTTACTTATTATGCACGGGTAATATTTTTAAACGCGGCTTGTTTAAATAGTAATTTGATTTTGCTTAACTCAAAATCGCACCGATTCCCGAATGGTTTGGGCAATGATAACGGCCTGCTGGGTAAGTTTATGGCCTTCCAGAATTACAGAGCAAGCGTGCGCGGCACCATTGATGGCTTTGAAGATAAATACTATTACGGGCGTAACCCAACTAACCCCATCATTGCCAATTACCGCAACCTGCACAAGCAGGATACCGATTATTTGGGCGGTTTTTTAACCTTTGTTTTTTCGGGTCGCGGACCGGCTTATAAAGAAGGGCCCGATGGTGTTGGAGGCAATTATAAGGATGCGATAACCGAGCCCGGGCCATGGTATGCGGGTATGTTTATACAGGGCGAAACTATCCCAAAAGAAATAAACCATGTACATTTGAGCGCCGACCAGGTTGACCCCTGGGGCATCCCGCAACTGATCACTTCTATCGGGTACGATGAGAATGATGATAAAATGGTCGCCGATTTTTTAACCCAAAGTGCCGAAATGCTGGAAAAGGCCGGGGTAAAAAACATCACCAAAAAAGATACCCACCAGGCCCCTGGTTTGGATATCCACGAAATGGGTGGCTGCCGTATGGGGAATGATCCTAAAACATCATTGCTCAACAAATGGAACCAGATGCATCTTTGTAATAATGTTTTTGTAACCGATGGTGCCTGCATGACGAGTACCGGTAACCAAAGTCCGTCGATTTTATATATGGCCTTTGCGGCGAGGGCCGCGCATCATGCGGTGGAGGAGATGAAAAAGGGGAATATTTAATTTTTTGAAATTAACAAAACTCAGCGTACTTTGTGGTCTCCTCAGGGCAATTGCGATTAAATAAACGCGGAGATCACAGAGGATGCACAAAGTACACAGAGAAAAGGAATTTTTCAATTTACATGAATACTAAAATGCTAAACCGCAGATCTTTCATCAAAAATACCAGCCTGCTGGCCTTATCATTACCATTAATCAAAAGCAATCTTTTTGCAGCCTCAAACCAAAAGCAATTACCCGCCATCGGCATCCAGCTGTACATGGTAAAAGAGGCAATGGAAAAGGACCCTGCCGGTACATTAGCCCAAATTGGCAAAATGGGCTATACCCAAATTGAAAGTTACGGTGGTGATAAAGGGATCTTCTGGGGAATGACCAACAAAGAATTCAATAAGCTGGTGCAAGGCAATGGATTAACACTGATCTCCAGCCACTATTCAGGCAACGCGGAAGGATTTGAAAAAACTGCTGCCGAGGCTGCTGAGATTGGTATGAAATATTTAATCTATCCCTGGAAAGGCCCGCAAAAAACAATTGATGATTTTAAAAGGATAGCCGAGGAATTTAACGGCTACGGCGCTATTTGCCAGAAAAATGGCTTGAATTTTGCCTATCACCCGCACGATTATCCCTATAAACCGGTTGAGGGACAATTGCCAATCGACGTTTTGCTTGCTTATACCGATAAGGAGTTTGTCGACTTCCAGATGGATTTTTATTATACCGTTACCGAAGGCAAGTACCCCGAGGCTTATATAAAAAAGTATCATCCCCGTTTCCGCCTTTGCCATATACGTGATGTGTTACAGGTGCGTTTACCGGCAGACAGCGAAGATGAATCGGCCTGCGATTTAGGGCAGGGCGTTATAAATTATCCACATTTGCTTTCCACCGCGCTGGATAATGGCATGCAATATTTTTTTGTAGAGCAGTCGCGCTTTTTCAAAGAAACGCCCTTGCAAAGCGCTAAAATTAACCTTGATTATTTGAAAAACATCAAACTAACATAAACCAAAACAGGATGAATGAAGCGGCTTTAAAAAGAAGGATCCGGCTATGGCTGCTGTTTTTCATCACCGGCCTTGCCTTGTAAGGGCGACCCTTGTGGTCGCCCTATATTTGATCGCCCATTGTTTTTGTCGCCCTATATTTTGCAGCCCAAATCCGTTTTTTGCCACTTGGTGCCCGATGTTAACCTGCATCATTATTTCGCCTGGAATTAGGGCGACCACAAGGGTCGCCCCTACGGTTTTTAAAATGGCGCGGGAATGGCCGGGTTGTCAAAACCAAATTATTTCAAATTAATTTATGGAAAACCGCCGCCGCCTGCATCCCTTGATCAGCACTAATAAAATTTTAAAAAATGCGTTCTATTCAGTAATATTATACATCCAATTTAGCCTGACCAATTATGCCATTAACCTCATTCAGAATTCCCAAATACCTGCTCATTTTTAGCATACTGCTTTGTTTTTACACCGCAAGTGCCCAGGTAAAATATGATGCCATTAGTTTCCGTATCGACTCACTGGCAAACATCGGCCTGCCGAAATCGGCATTAAAGGAGGTTGATAAACTGGATGAGCTTGCCCGGCAAAATAACAATGCGCCGCAACAGGTGAGGGCGGTGATTTACAGGATGACTTTCCAGTCTTATTTGGAGGAAGACGCGCTGGCGGCTATCATCAGCCGGCTGAAATTGGATATAAGGCAGGCAGCCTACCCGGTTAAACCGGTTTTACAATCGCTGCTGGGGCAAATGTACTGGAACTATTACCAGCAAAACCGTTACCAGTTTGGGCAGCGGACCAGGCTTGCAAAACCTGATACCGATTTTACCAAATGGGATTTGCAAACCATCGTCAATGAAACAGGCCGTCTTTACGACCAGTCATTAAACGATGCCGCAAAAGAACAAAACACCCCGGTTGGCGTACTCAACGGCGTGCTGGAAGGTGATAGTACCACCCGTTACCTGCGCCCGACTTTGTATGACCTGCTGGTTCAGCGGGCTTTTGATTTTTTCCTTAACGATGAAGCCGGACTGCCAAAACCCAGGCTGCCGTTTTCACTCAATGACCCCCGGTTTTTTAGCGACAGCCGCACATTTGCAAACCTTGCAATAAAAACAACCGACACGCTTTCAACCGAATATAAAGGCATCCGCTATTTGCAGCAGGCCTCCCTCTTTCATCTTAAAACCCCCAGTGAAGAAGCACTTGCAGACATTGATTTGCAAAGGCTAAAGTTTTTGTACGGCAAATCAACTGCCGAACATAAGGATTCACTGCATCTGACGGCCCTTAAACAAATTGCAGCAAGTTTTTCTGCAAAACCTATCAGTGCCGAAGCTTTGGTATTGCAGGGCCAGTATTACCAGGGATTGGATAGTTTAACAACGGCGCATGCACTTTTTAAGCAGAGCTTTGTGGCCTTTCCTGAAAGCTTAGGGGGTAAAAACGCGGCTACGTTGATGAGGCAGATAGAAGAAAAGGAACTATCGGCGACAGTGGAGGATGTGAATGTACCGGGGAAACCGTTGCTGGGGTTGGTTAGTTATAAAAATTTAGCCGCAGTTAAAATTGCAGTTTACAGGCTTTATGAATTCCAGTTGAACAATTATCTAAATGGTTTTGGTACCGACTATTCCAATCTCGACCAATCAAAATATCGTCTTGAATTTCTAAAAAAGCTTAATCCTGTTCAGGTTAAAACCATTAGCTGGCCAAACCTGGCCGATTTTAAAAAACATAGTTTGGAGTTTAAGATAGATGGGTTAAGCCCTGGTAATTATGCTTTATTAGTTACCGATACAACAGGAAATTCGGAAAACCTGACAGGGCTAAGCAATTTCAGGGTTAGCAGGTTGGCTTACCGTGCAAGGATAAATCCCGATGATGCAATTGAGGTTCGCGTAATGGACAGGGAAACAGGAAAGCCATTAAAAAGTGTTAAAATAAATTTAAACAGCAGGAATAACAATTATAACAACTCGACCAATAAAAGTGAATGGGTTAATATTGATGTAAATGGAATTTCGGACAGGAACGGTTTATTCCGGTCAGACAAATTTTCATCAGGATATGGAATGTCGGTTAGTTTGATAACTAACGGAGATACCTTAACGGATAAATCAAAATATATCAATGGTGCCAGTGACGATTCATCAGATGACAACAGCCCGGACGACAAAACAGTTTTATTTACCGACAGGCAGATCTACAGGCCAGGCCAAACCATTTATTTTAAAGCGCTGCAAATGCAAACATTGCGGGGTAAAAGTAAAATAATGCCAGGTAAAAATGTGGAAATACAGTTTTGGGATATAAAAAATAAAGAAG
Source organism: Mucilaginibacter sp. UBA5151 (assembly GCA_002413785.1). GTDB lineage: Bacteria > Bacteroidota > Bacteroidia > Sphingobacteriales > Sphingobacteriaceae > Mucilaginibacter. Next base: position 161,010 of record DHXR01000046.1, on the reverse strand, counting down.
TTTCATCATTAAAATTAAAAACAAATGATTTTGGTACGGTGAGCGGCATTTTTATCATCCCGCAAAGCATGCTGGGGGGTAATGTAACTTTAAAAACGCAGGATGGTGAAATAGAGGTCAAAGTTGAAGAATACAAACGCCCAACTTTCCAGGTAAAATTTTTGCCTGTTAAAGAAAGTTACAAATTAAATGATTCGGTTATAGTAAAAGGAACTGTTACAGCCTTTTCTGGATACGGTCTATCACAAGCCAAAGTTGCTTACAACATTGTTCGTTCACAAAACCGCGAGTTTTATAACACTAAATTCAGGCGAGGTGTCAATCATCCCCGCCATAACAATGATGTTGAAACGGAGATCAAATCGGACACGATAACAACCGACGACCAGGGCCAGTTTCAAATAAAATTTAAAGCCGTAACTGCAGATTCAATTGATGAAAACGATATAAATTACAATTATGCCATCAATGCGGATGTAACGGATGCGAGCGGTGAAACCCATTCCGGCCAAACAACTGCAACCATTGGCAATAACAACGTTAAAATTGACAATTATTTACCGGAACATTTATTTGCAAAAGATTCCCTGAGGGCATCGGTTAAGATTACCAACCTGAACGGGGAACCACAAAAAGGAGAAATAAAAGTTGAAGTATTTGCTTTAAAGAACCCGGATAGGGTTTTTAAAAACAGGTTGTGGCAGAGTTGTGATCAATTCATCATTAACAAGACTGATTTTAAAAATGATTTTCCCGGATATGCTTATGCAAAGGAGGATGTAGCAGAGTTGTGGCAAATGCTTAACAAGGTGATAAACATAGATTTAAAAGTTGAAACTGTAAAACCCGGTATAATAAATCTATCTGCGTTAAGCACACAGCCATCAGGAATGTACAAGATAAACATCCGTGCCCGCAATGAAAAAGGCGATACTACATCATTAACAAAATATATTAATTTGATTGGAGAGCAACCTAAAGTTATAGGGTTTAATGACTGGGTGATCCCAGTATTGAACTATGTAAAAGCGGGCGATACGGCCAGTTTTTTGGTTGGGATAGATCAAAAGATAAATGTGCTGGTGGAACGTTATAATGGTTCTAAGCGAATCTCCTCAAAATGGATCAGCATAGATAAAGGCCAGCAAAACATAAAAATCCCCATTGATAGTATTGAAAAGGATGTGGCCGTTCAGTTTATGATGGTATTTGAAAACAGGATTTACGCCAGCTACCAGAAAATATACATATCAAATCAGGATAAAGCCCTCAAAATAAAGTTCCTTACTTTTCGAAATAAACTACAGCCCGGTGAAAAGGAGCAGTGGAAATTACAGGTGAGCAACCAAAACAATGAAAAACAACTTGCTGAAATGGTGGCAAGTCTGTACGATGCATCTTTAGATGATATTACCACGCCCCAAAACTGGCTGGATGCCTTGAACCTGAATGATAAAGGACAACCAAACTATTTTGCATGGAATATCTGGAATTTTATCCGCCCGGTAAATACTTCGCAGGTTATTTACTTGCCTGAGAATTATAATTTGTTAAACCGGGTTTATGAACGCTTGAATATGTTTAGCTATAATTACTTTGGAGGATATAATAATGCGTATCAGAATTACCTTAAAAAGGTGAATAAAAATTTAAACAACGCTGAAAATAACAAGCGACTTCAAGATGAATATTTAAAAAATGCAGCACAGATAAAAAACGGGTATGATATAATTGGCCGGGTTGTAAGTGCCGATGATAAATTAGAGATACCGGGCGTTACTGTTAAAATAAAAGGAACAAATATTGGCACGATGACTAATTCGGCGGGCTATTTTAAAATACGGGTTCCAGTTAATGCAACATTGGTTTTTTCTTTTATCGGCTATAAACCACTGGAAGTTATTACAGCTAAAGCCGGAAATATTGCGGTTACATTAAATCCTTCATCAAGCGCTTTAAACGAAGTAGAGGTAACAGCCTACGGGGTACAAATGAAAAAGGATTTAACAGGAAGTGTTTCCTCTGTGGCGATAAGAGGCCTTGCATCGCCCAATGCTGCTATGGATTCTGAACAATTATTGCAGGGGCGTGCAGCCGGAGTTTCAATTGTAAATGGCGCTTCGGGCGATGTGCTAATTCGAGAGCTAAACTTAAATACTCCCTCACGCCCCATCCCCCTCCGCAGCAACTTCAACGAAACCGCTTTCTTTTACCCCCAGTTGCATACCAATGAAAAAGGCGAGATCCTGATAGATTTCACCATCCCCGAGGCGCTTACCCGCTGGAAATTCAGGGGATTTGCCCATATGCAGGATTTGCATATCGGGTATATCGAAAATACGGTCATCACCCAAAAACAACTGAGCATCAGTGCCAATACGCCACGCTTTTTACGCGAAGGGGATACCATCACCATATCCGCCCGCCTGGCCAACTTAACCGCTGATAAATTAAAAGGCAAAGTGCAAATGCAGCTGTTTAATGCTTTAAATATGCAGCCGGTGGCTTTATTTGCCGATAAAAAAGATGCGGAGCAGTCCTTTGAAATTGGCGGCGGCACTACCAAGGCTGTTTCGTTCCGCCTGGTGATCCCATCAGGAATGGATGCTTTAACCTACCGCCTTACCGCCGATGCCGGGGAGTTTACCGATGGCGAAGAAAATACCCTGCCGGTACTGCCCAACCGTATGCTGGTAACCGAGTCGATGCCGATGATGGTAAGATCAGGGCAGACAAGGGATTTTACTTTTGATAAATTGGTAAACCAAAGCAGCGCCACCTTAAAAAACAAAACCCTTACCCTGGAATATACCCAAAACCCGGCCTGGTATGCCGTACAGGCTTTGCCTTATATGATGGAGTTCCCGTATGAATGTTCGGAACAGGTGTTCAGCCGTTATTATGCCAATAGTTTGGCAACAAGCATCGTAACAAAATTACCGGCTATAAAACAGGTATTTGATCAATGGAAAATGAGCAGCGGCGCCGAACTGCTCTCCAACCTCGAAAAAAACCAGGAGCTGAAATCAACCTTATTGGAAGAAACACCCTGGCTGCGGGATGCTGTAAGCGAATCGGAACAAAAAAAGCGGATTGCCCTGTTATTCGACCTGAATAAAATGAGCGATGAGTTAAAACTAAACCTTGACAAGCTGCAAAAACGGCAATTGCCCGATGGCGGTTTTACCTGGTTCGGCGGCGACCGGTCCGACAGGTATATCACCCAGCATATCGCCGAAGGGATGGGCGAATTATACCATTTGGGTATTGCGAACAGCCAGCTTCAGCCAATTGCTGATAATGCCATCAGGTATCTGGACGACCAGCTCGCCGCAGACGAAAAATTGCGAAAGAAAAATAAAGACAACACCTGGTTTTATGGTGACCTGGAGATCCATGCCTGGTTTACCCGCAGCTACTTTTTAAACAAACCGCTGAACAATACTTTAAAAACAGCCCTTTCCGCCTATTTAAAATGGGCGGCAGATGAATGGAAGTTCAGGAATGTTTATGAGCAGGGCGTGATCGCCCTAACCATGCAACGCTATAATAAACCGGAGGTGTGTGCACAAATCGAGCGCTCCTTACTGGAAACGGCGCAGCAATCGGATGATTTGGGGATGTACTGGGCAAAAAACCGGCAGGGCTATTTCTGGTACGAGTCGCCGGTAGAAACGCAAAGCTTACTGATAGAATTGTTTACCGAAGCCGGCGACAATGCTAAAGCCGTGGACGAAATGAAGATCTGGCTGCTCCGCAACAAACAAACCGGCGACTGGAAAACAACCAAAGCCACAGCCGCCGCATGTTATGCCCTGTTGTTAAAAGGAGGCAACCTGCTGGCCGACACCGGGCGTTCGGTAATTAAACTGGATGGAAAGCAGCTGGAAGAATTAAAGCCCGATGTTAAAGCTAATGCAGGCACGGGCTATATAAAAACAAGCTGGGCCGGTGAGCAAATAAAACCGGCCATGGGCAAGGTTGAAATAAAAAACAATGGTACAACTATCAGCTGGGGGGCGCTGCACTGGCAATACCTGGAGAACCTTGATAAGATCACCTCATCGCAAACCAATATCCACCTGGAAAGGAAATATTTCATCCAGAAACAAACCGATGCCGGGCCCGTGCTTACCGCCGTTGATGCTACCCATTTGCCCAAAACCGGCGACCTGTTAAAAGTAGTGGTCTATCTGAAAGCTGACCGTGATTTTGAATATGTGCAGCTAAAAGATATGCGCCCGGCCGGTACCGAACCGGTGGAAGCCATATCTGCCTATAAATACCAGGACGGCTTGTATTATTACCAGGTAACAAAGGATGTAGCCACAAACTTTTTCATCAGTTACCTCAGCAAGGGCAATTATGTGTTTGAGTACCAGTTGCGCGTAGCGCAGCCCGGCAATTTTTCAACCGGGATCACCAGCATCCAATGTATGTATGCGCCCGAATTTAATGCACATTCGCAGGGTGACAGGATGGTGATAAAGCCCTGAAAGCAGGGCAATCCTAAATATATAAATTCTTAAAACGCACATAAACAAAGACTACCGAAGGATAAGAAATAAAGTATAAATATTAAAACAAGCGCCTTTAGGTGCGAAATATTGGTAGAAAAAATAAAAATGATTTAGCGTGCCATCGGTACGCAACGCATGAAGCAGCATTAGCGTTAATACATTGCGGGGGTTTTGCACCGACGGCACATAATTTCCAGTTGGTGTGTTTTTAGCCAATATTTGACGCTGATGGGGGTTTATCACATTAACTTAATGACATTGCTCTACGAGGCAACAGAATGAACTTTATGGCCTGTCCTTAACTTAATACCTATGCCCCATCGGGGCTACCTGTTTGTAGCCAAAGCAGTCACCTTATTTTTGCCGCATAGCGGCTACCCTTCGCGAATTGGGTAGCCGCTATGCGGCAAAATTTCTTGTTATTTATTTTCTACAAACGGGTTACCCCTACGGGGTATTTCATTAAATTATACCATGGGCTCAACTTTTTAGCACCGTATTAACACGGTTTTTGCTGCGTAAAACTACGGGACTTTTTATGCTGTAAAATATGCCATATTGCTATTCGCGACTGATAATAAGCAAATTATGAACATTGTTTAAGTTCCGGTATTTTTACTTATTCGATCTTGCTTTTTGAAATAACAACTAAATAACCTTAGTTTTATGGAAACTACTTTTTTTAAAGTATCCTAAATTATTTAAACAATGGAAACACAACAAAATGAAATTCATCTCACAGGCAAAGAGGGTGGTGAATTCGATCTGGACCTTGCTGCAAGCTGGACCAAAAATTACAGGGATAAGCATCCCGGTGAAACGGTATCGCATTTTTTTGGTAAAGACATTTTACAAAAGATACTTGCGCAGGAAGGCTGCCAGGGTATCCGTTTTTATTACGCCCATAGCAAACCGCTTAGCGCGTGGCAGCGTTCAATGGTATCATTAAGTAATTTTCTGACAAAAGTTGCCGGCAATATTGAAAGCGAAAAACACCTGATCATTGTAGGGGCAGGCAGCGATGGCAAAGACCAGATAGATGTTGAATTAGTTGAAGCATTATCCAGGGGCGAATTAAAATCGCTTGCCACTCATAAAACATATATGGTGGGCGATCAGTCTTCGCCGTGCCCGGGTTCGCCTGGATGCCCAACGAGTTTATTAGCCGGGAGTTAAGGAGCAAAAACTAAATAATATTGCAATGGGGGTAGCATATATTTTGCTGATTTCTTCTACTGTTTCAGGCGTTTTACCGGTTATTGCGGCCTTGTACAATTACAGGCACCTGGATAAGGCACTGAAAATTGCAGCCGGATATTTTGTGCTATCCGTTTTATCCGACCTTGTACTTGAGGTATCAAAAAGGATGGGGATGGTAAACAACCTTCCGGTTATACACATTTATATTGCACTAAGCATCCTGTTTTTTGCGGCTATTTATTATTATGCCTTTTTTAAGCCGGCAGCTAAGAAAGCAACTATTGTAATGGCTGTCCTTGCGTTGCTTGTTGTTATATTTAACATGATTTTTATGGAGGGGATATGGGATTATCCCTCATTATCCAATACTGTTTTAAGTTTGCTGCTTATTTGTTTTTCATTGGCGTATTTTTATCAGTTATTAAACAGGCAGGAGTTTATACATATTGAAAAACAGGGTTTATTCTGGATAAATGCAGGGGTATTGTTTTATTTCTCGATCACCATATTTTTGTTCATGCTTTTTAAAAGGATGATTATTGCCCACCAGGAAGGTTATTATATGATCAACAATATAACAAATATTATCGCTAACGTTTTATATTCCGTCGGACTGCTTTGCAAACCCCAGAAAACAACCTGATACCGGTATTAATTACCGGTACACTTGTAATTGTTATACTCGTTGTCTTTTTATTCTTTTTCGTTATCATTTATCAGCGGAAAATGATAACGAACCAGGTAGAGTTGCGTAAACTGCACGACGATAAGCAAACCGATTTATTGAATGCTGTTTTTGAGACCCAGGAAAATGAACGCAAACGGTTGGCAGAGGACCTGCACGATAGCGTGGGGCAGGTATTATCGGCCATAAAACTTAACCTTCACCGGCTTGATAAAAGCTGTGTGAGCGAAAGCACGCAACCCCTGCTGGCTGATACCCGCAAACTGGCAGATGAATGCATCAGCGAAATACGGAATATTATTCATAACGTATTACCGCCGGTGCTAACCGATTATGGTTTGCTGGAAGCGCTTGAAGGCTTATGTATTAAAATTGAACAAACTACCAATGTTAAAGTAGAGCTAAAAAAAAACTTAACCGGCTTAAGGTTTAAACCCGAAATTGAACTGGCCTTTTACAGGATAGCCCAGGAATTATTCAGCAATGCCATAAAACATTCAGGGGCCACCGGTATTCATTTAACGCTTACCGACGAACAGGGCTGGCTGGTAATGGAGTTTAAGGATAATGGCAGAGGCTTTAATATAAACCAGGTAAAACACGGCTTTGGCCTTAAAAACCTGGAGAGCCGGGTACAGCTTATAAACGGGGAAATTAATATTTATACAAAACCCCAAAGCGGAACTATTACTATAATAAGGGTGTTGACGCCTTAGGGAAATAGCATTATTTATGGAAATTAATGTCGAACACCGAATTTTGAATGTTGAATATTAAAGTATATTTCGGCGTTCGGCATTCAAAATTCATTATTCGATATTTCATTTTTTCTATCCCTTTAATGACATCGGCCATACTGGAGCATTTTGCTATATTTATTCAATTAGTGTAAACCATGGAAAAAATCAAATTAGCTATTGCCGACGATCATAAGATTTTCAGAAACGGCTTAAAAGCGACACTGGAAGATTGTCCTGATTTCGATTTGGTATTGGAGGCGGCAAACGGCAATCAGCTTATCGCGATGTTAGCCTCCGTTACACCGGATGTGATACTGATGGACATTAAGATGCCGGAACTCGACGGCATACAAACTACAGCCTACGTTAAGCAGCACTACCATCAAATTAAAGTGCTGGCGCTCTCCATGTTCAACGAGGACAAATACATTGTAGATATGATGAAGGCAGGGGCATCGGGCTATTTGCTGAAAAATGCCGAACCCGAGGAGATCATCGAAGCGATAGCTACCGTTTACCAAAAAGATTATTATTTTAACGAGCACCTTTCCGTAACACTTATTAAACAACTCGCCGGCAATACCCATACAGGGAATACTGCCCAGTCACTTGCCGATTTTAATGAACGCGAAATAGAGGTTCTAAAACTGGTTTGCCAGGAATACTCAAATTCGGAAATCGCCGATAAAATATGCCTCAGCGTGCGTACCGTTGAAGGCTACCGCGCCCGGCTTTTCGAAAAAACAAAATCAAAAAACCTCGTTGGCCTGGTGATCTTCGCCGTTAAGACAGGGATTATCAGCGTGTGATGCTGAGGTGAAAGGTTAAAGGCGAAAGGTTAAAGGCGAAAGGCGAAAGGTGAAAGGCGAAAGGCGAAAGGCGAAAGGTGAAAGGTGAAAGGTGAAAGGTGAAAGGTGAAAGGGTTTGCCCGGAAAGCGACCTTTCACCCTTTACCTTTCGCCTTTCACCTCTATCAAACCTCCTCCGTCACTTTCTCCCCTATCTGCTGGCGCCACATGGCATAGTACAGGCCTTTTTGGCCAATCAGGTCAAAGTGTTTGCCTGATTCAATAATACGGCCTTTCTCCAGCACAAAAATATTATCGGCATGCATGATGGTCGACAGGCGGTGGGCAATTAATATAGTGATATGGTTATCAAACTCCGAAACATCGCGGATGGTTTCTGTAATTTCTTCCTCGGTGATTGAATCCAGTGATGAGGTGGCCTCATCGAAAACCAAAATATCCGGCTTGCGCAAAAGCGCCCTGGCGATAGACAAGCGTTGTTTTTCCCCGCCCGATACTTTTACCCCGCCTTCGCCGATCACGGTGCCCAGACCATTGTCTGCACGCGCCAGCAGGGTTTGGCAGGCTGCACGCTGCAATACTTCCATACATTCCTCATCCGTAGCGCCGGGACGTACAAACTGCAGGTTCTCGCGTATAGTACCCGAAAACAACTGGGTATCCTGGGTTACAAAACCTATTTTCTCACGCAACTGGTCAAGGTCAATATCCTTGCTGAGGATGTTATTATATAAAATATCCCCTGTTAACGGTTGGTAAAGGCCCACCAACAGTTTTACCAGCGTAGTTTTCCCCGATCCCGAGGGGCCCACGAAGGCAATAGTTTCGCCGGTATTTGTTTCAAAGCTGATATTGTTCAGCGCATTGCGGTTGGCTGTTAAATGTTTGAAGCTTACGTCCTCAAAAGTGAGGGTTTTTACTTTTTCCAGTAATACCGGTTTTTCAGGTTTTGGATCGATAGGGATTTCGAGGATATTCTGGAAATTCCCAAGTGAAACCTGGGCGTCCCGCCAGGCCTGTATCACGTTCCCCAATTCCTGTAAAGGGCTGAACAGGAAAAACGAATAAAACAAAAACATCAGGTAGCTGCCGGGTGATAAGCTGCCCTTAAATATCAGCATCAGCAGCACTAAAACCATAATACTGCGAACCAGGTTTACTACCGTGCCCTGTACAAAGCTCATACTGCGCACATATTTCACCTTTTTTAATTCAAGGTCGAGTATTTTATAGGTCGTGTTATTCAATCGTTCAATTTCCTGCTTTACCAGGCCCAAACTTTTCACAAGTTCAATATTGCGTAATGATTCGGTAGTTGAGCCGGCAAGGGCAGTGGTTTGGGATACAATTTTCTTTTGTATGGTTTTTATGCGTTTGCTTAAAGCCATACTCACAAACATGATCACCGGGATTGCGCAAAAGTAAACCAGCGTAACCATATAGTTTACCCTCAACGAGTAGATGATCACAAACACCATCCCGATAAGGCTTACAAATAAAATACTGATAAACGAGGTGATAAAAGCCTGGCAATCTAACCTTACTTTCTGCAAAATGCCCAGTGTTTCGCCGCTGCGCTGGTCCTCAAAAACCTGGTAGGGAAGTTCGAGGGAGTGTTTAAGACCATCGGCATACATTTCGGCGCCAACTTTTTGGGTGATGATATTAGTAAAATAATCCTGGAAATTCTTGGCTATACGCGATACCATAGCCGCGCCTATACCTAAGCTAACCAGTATTAATGCGCCGTGCAGCCTGAATTCATAGCTATAAACTTTATGATTAACCGGTACCACATACCAGTCGAAAATATACCGGGTGATCAATGGGTCGCAAAGCGAAAAGCCAATATTGATACCGGCAAGTACAAGGGCGAGAACAACCACCAGGCGGTGTTTGGAAAGGTATGATAAAAGTACTTTCATGCTGAATAATAATGTTTTTAAACAAAAATAAATTAAGGGGAACGGCTAATACAGCAGTTCCCCTTAATTTGACATTTGGAGTATTTTAGCGTTCATCGCCTCACCTAAACGGCAGAGCCCTCATTTATGCCTTTTGAAAACAAACCATTGCATAAATAATCCTCTCCAAAGGAGAGGACTTTAAGAGTCTCAGAGAACCCTCTCCTTTGGTCCGAAGGACTCCGGACTCCTTCGGAGAGAGGGCAGGGTGAGGCTAAACTGTCATAATATCTTTTTCCTTGGCTTCCGAAAGATGGTCAACCTTGATGATATAAGCATCCGTTAATTTCTGTATCTCGGCTTCGCCGGTTTTCATTTCATCTTCTGAAACACCATCAACTTTCAGTTTCCTTATCTTTTCATTGGCTTCCTTGCGGATATTGCGGATGGCGATTTTACCTGTTTCGGCTTCTGCTTTCGCTTTTTTTACCAGGTCGCGGCGGCGCTCTTCGGTCAATGGCGGTACATTAATGCGGATAATCACCCCGTCGTTTTGCGGGTTAACGCCCAGGTTTGCCTCCATAATAGCCTTTTCAATAGCGCTAAGTAATGATTTTTCCCAGGGCTGTACCACAATTGTACGGGCATCGGGGGTGTTTACACTGCCCACCTGATTTAGCGGGGTAGGGCTGCCATAGTAATCAACCACTATATCATCCAGCATGGATGGGCTGGCCTTCCCTGCGCGGATCTTATTTAATTCGCCATCGCAATGGTCAATGGCTTTGTCCATGTGCGCCTTTGCTTCAGTAACTTGTTTTTTAATGAGTTCGCTCATTGTTTCAATGATTTTTGACAAAAATAGTAAAAAGGTTCAATTTACATTAATTAAAAGCTGAACGAAGGACTACGCGCCATCCCAACAAAAAAAACAAACCGGCCCCTGAAAACTGATAAATGGAAAAGAATACGGCTGGTAAAGTACTCACTCAAAAAGCAGGAAGCTTCAGCAAAAAACTGAGGCTTCCTGCTTTTAATTGCTTTTCTCTTATAAATCAATTTCCCTGAATCTTACTTTCTTTCAAATCCTTTACAAATGCATCAATTTGTTCTTTATGCATTCCGGGCATACAAATAATATGTGCCCAGTTATTTTCGGAAGCCAGCTGCCATTTTTTTACCAGGGCAGCCTCTGGTTTTGGGATACTAATGGTTAGCGTGGATGGATTCCGCCATGCTAAGGGCTCCACCTGCTTTAAAGCGGCTTCAGCATAATCGGCCACATCAAGGCAGTCCTGCGTCCTTTTCCTTAAGCCTTCAACACCCAGTTTATTGATCAGGTACCAGAGAAATAAGGGCGTGTGCCCGTTACGGGACCCCGAAATAGTGGTATCCTGTGAACCGATATAATCTATTGACCTGGCGATCCGGTCGCGGTGGCTCTTTTTTGCGATCACCAGTCCGCAGGGGATTGGCGACCCCAAAAACTTATGCCCGCTTATGGCGATACTATCCGCACCATCCGCAAAATCAAAGGCCGGCCGGGGCTCAATAAATGCGGCATAACTGCCCGACAGCGCGCCATCCACATGAATATAATGATGCTGGATGGCCATGCTCTTAAAAATCGCTTTCATCTTGCCGACATCATCCCTCGCTTCGGTCATGGTAGTGCCGATATTGGCCAGGATAATAACAGGTACCTGGCGGTTGATGCTGATTGTTTTTTCAAGGTCAAGATAATCTATCTCTCCGCTGGCCTGCGACCTGATGGCGATATTCGGCATATTCAGCAGGTGCAGGTTTTTCTGTACACTGTAATGGGTCGCCTCCGAGTAATAAACAATGGCTTTGGGATACAGCTCCCTTGCAAGGTATAAGCCGTACAAATTCCCTTCCGACCCGCCGTTGGTTACATACCCCCACCAGTTGTCTTCCCCGGCCCTGAACAGCTTTGAAAAAAAAGCCACCACTTCCTTTTCCAGTTCCCTTGAACCCACCGTGTAGGTTGAAGCAATAAAAGGATCACCCACATTATTCAAAGGATACTGAAGGAAAGGCATAAGTTCGCTGTAATCAAAATCCTTTGATACAGGGTAGCCCATAGTCATCGGCGACGTCCGGCTGATCCGTTCGAGCATTTCGCTTATTACTTTGCTGCTGTTAGCTGTCATTAATTCCGTTTCCATACCAATATATTTATAAAAAGGATGACATTTTCTTAACGGTTTATCCGCCCGGGATAATTTTTTAAATTATGTTAAGGAGTACATAAAGGTTATAATTGATTAACAAAGGTAAACTATTATTAACTAAATATCCCCTTATTGCTTTGTAAATTTGCAGCTAAACCCGCTTTTTGGGGTGAAATTTCAAAATTACGAGAGGCTAAATCCGTTTAGCCCCTCGTAATTTTTGCAGGTTGAGGAGCTAAATCCGTTTAGCCCCTCGTAATTTTTGAGAGTTGAGGAGCTAAACGCGTTTAGCTCCTCGTAAAAAAATAGAGGTGTATTTTTTCAACCTGTTGTATATCAATCAAATATACCTATTATTTCAAAGAAAAGCAAGAAATTTGTTTAAAAAACAGGCGTTTTGGCATCGTGGCAAAAAAAAGTTCCCATGATAGTTTGTATGGATAAAAGAATTAATTATAGAGTTTTTTTAACACAGAGAAACAGAGAATACACGGTGTTCACAGAGGGATATTTTTTTATTTTACAGTTTGTTAAATAGTTAAAACTGACTGTTTTGAAATTAAAAAACTCAGTGTTCTCTGTGTCTTCTCTGCATCTTTGCGGTAAAATCACCCACATTATTCGCCATAAAGCCATTTTATCGTAATTGCCCACGCAAAACGTGATAGAGCCAAAATTATCGTGTTTGTTTTTATTGGGAATGGCTTTGAATATATTAAGCCGGTGGAAACTCAAATATACGAAATTTGGAGGGGAGTTGCAAACCCTGTGCAGCGCCAAAAATCCCACTTTTCCAATAATAGTTTGTAAAAAGGAATATCTTTACCTTTAATTTTATGAACGGCGAATCCCTGGATATACAACAAACTAAAATTGACCAGTTAAAGCAGCTTTTCCCTGAGCTTTTTTCAGAAGATAAACTGGATTGGGAAAAGCTGAAGGCGGCTTTTGGCGATGATATAAATTTTAATAACGAACGTTATGTGCTGAACTGGGCAGGCAAAGCCGATGCCTTTAAGGCATTGCAAATACCCACCACGGCAACCTTAAAGCCCTTACCCGAAGAATCCATCAATTTTGATACTACCGAAAACGTTTTTATCGAAGGCGAAAACCTTGAAGTGCTGAAAGTGCTGCAAAAAGCCTATCACGGCAAAATAAAATGCATCATTATAGACCCGCCGTATAATACCGGCAGCGACAGTTTTATTTACCCCGACAGTTTTAAAGAAAATAAAAAGGACTACGAAAAACGCGTGGGTGATAAGGATGAAGAAGGCTATTTGATGAAAGAGGGCCTGTTCCGGAAAAACAGTAAGGATAGCGGTCACTTTCACAGCAACTGGCTAAGTATGATGTACCCGCGTTTGTTTTTAGCCAAAAACTTGTTGCGGGATGACGGGGTGATCTTTGTGCATATCGACGACAATGAAGTGCATAACCTGCGCTTATTAATGAATGAGATTTTTGGGGAGGAAAATTTTATAGGTAAAATAATCATTCAAAGTAATCCACGGGGTTCGCAGTCAAACAAATTCATGGGAATTGTACATGATTATTTATTGGCGTTTGCCAAGAAAATAGATGAAATGGAAGCTATTGGATTAAATCTCGACGAAAGAATGAAGTCAGAATATGATTTGGATGATGGTGATGGAAAAAAATATCGACTTCTAGGACTAAGACAGAGAGGTGGGGCATGGCGAAAAGAGCAAAGACCAAGTTTATTTTTCCCTATTTATGTTAACCCTGGAAGTGGATATATTTCATTAGATAAAAATGATTCTCATTCAATAGAAATTTTCCCTATCAAGCCTACAACGAACGAAGACGGGTCATGGAGGTGGAGTAAAACAAAAATTAAAGGGAATGAACATTTATTGACGGGAAAGCAGGTCAAAAGAAATGAATCGTTTATATGGGATATTTATCAAAAGGATTACTTAGAAGACAATAATGGTGAGGAAAAAAAGACAAAAACAAAAACAATATGGAATGAAAAAGATGTGAACTACCAAAACGGAACCATAGAGCTAAAGGAATTATTTAATGGTAAGGGATATTTTGATTTTCCAAAACCTGTTTTTTTAGAAAAAAAAATCATCGGCCTTTCTGAAACAGAGGATGAGATAATATTGGATTTTTTTGGTGGTTCCGGAACCATAGCACATTCGGTTTTAGAACTCAACAAGGAAGATAAATTGAACAGAAGATTTATTGTAGTTCAATTACCTGAATTAATTGGCGAAAATACTGAAGCGTATAAGGATGGATATAAGACCATTTCAGATATTACAAAAGAGCGCATCAAAAAGGTAATTCAGAATATCGAAAAAGATAAAGAAGAAAAACCCGGTTTATTTGATACGGCCAATACTGATTTAGGCTTTAAGGTATTTAAATTATCGACATCCAACTTTAAAATATGGCGCGGCAACGAAATAACGGAAGATAATTTAGTGCAGCAGTTGGATGCCTTTACCGAACCGGTTAACGAAGGCAGCCTGGAGCAAAATATTTTATTTGAGCTGATGATAAAAGCCGGTTACCTGTTAACTGATAAGGTTGAAATAAAAAACAAATACTACGCCATCAGCAACGGCGAACTGATTATTGCCCTCGAAGAAATGACACAACCTGTAATTGCTGAAATTATTGCCGCCAAACCGCAAAAAGTTATTACATTGGATAGCCTTTTTGAAGGTAACGACCAACTGAAAACAAATACCGTATTGCAAATGCGCGATGCGGGTATTGATTTTAAAACGATATAAAAACGATGGTAACTAAGGAAAAACTGATTGAATTACTGGCCGATATGGAGTCGAATTTAGTTGAGCGCACCATTTCGGTGCGTGAAGATAAACTCGGCCCGGCAGTATGTGCGCTGGCAAACGATTTTCCTAACCACAAATCGCCCGGTTATATTTTGCTGGGTGTAAATGATGCCGGTAAAATAGCGGGTTTAAAATGGACTGATGATGACCTGCAAAAAGTAGGGGCGGTAAAAACAAACGGCAATGTATTGCCGCAGCCTTCATTAACCCTAAGCCCTGTATTTACTTTTCCCGAAGGCGAAGTTGTTGTTATTGAAGTAAAACCGTCATTATATCCTCCTGTACGGTACGACGGACGGTGCTGGATAAGGATTGGGCCACGTAAAGCAAAGGCCACTGTTGATGAAGAACGGATTTTAATTGAGCGGCGTGCCTCGTACGCAAAAACATTTGATCTGGCGCCTGCGTTCGGGTCAAAAATAGAAGATTTAAGCATGGAATATTTTTTGCTGACCTATCTTCCGCTGGCTATTGATGAAGAAACACTAAAACAAAACGGGCGAAGCGCCGCAGAACAATTGGCTGCGCTCCGTTTTTTTGATTTGCGGGAAAATTGCCCAACAAATGCAGGCATCCTGGTATTTGGCGTCAACCCCTTGTTTTACCTGCCGGGCGCCTACATTCAGTATATAAAATTTGAAGGCTCCGAAATGGTTACCGATGTTGAATATGAAAAGCAATTTTCGGGAGCTTATGTAACCGGGCTAAGGGCCGTTGATGATTTTATAAAATACAATATCATAAAGGAAAGGCCGGTAAGGGGGCATACTTTCCAGGAAGAAATTATAAGGAATTATCCTTATTGGTCTTTACGGGAATTGATTATGAACGCGGTAATGCACAGAAATTATGAATCAAATTCACCTATCTATATTTATGAATTTCGTGACAGGATAGAGATTGTTAATCCTGGCGGTTTATATGGCGATGTAAATCCGGGGAATTTTCCCAATGCCAGTGATTATAGGAATGTAGTGATTGCCGAAGCGATGAAAAAGTTGGGCTATGTTAACAGGTTTAATTATGGAATAAAGAGGGCTATTAATGAATTGGTTAAAAGCGGAAATGGCGAGCCGGAGTTTGATATTTCGTTAGTAACCAAGTTTAAAGTAACCATCAGGATAAATAGCCACTGGTAAATGAAATTACACTTCGACAGTAACCAGGATTACCAATGGGATGCCATAAAAGCCATTACCGATATTTTTGAGGGCCAGCCTTTAAGCACCGGCGATTTTGAATTTTCTATTACAGCTACCGGGGCGTTGTTATCCGAAAACGGCTTTGGCAATAAACTAACTTTAAATGAAGACCAGGTTTGGGAAAACATTAAAGCTATTCAGCAACGGAATGAAATAAAAAACGCCCACCCCAAATACCAGGGGATGCACTTTTCGGTTGAGATGGAAACAGGCACGGGTAAAACCTACGTTTACCTGCGCACCATTTACCAACTGAATAAATTATATGGGTTCAAAAAATTTGTTATCGTAGTGCCGTCTGTCGCTATCCGCGAAGGCGTATTGAAAAATCTGCAGATCACCCACGACCATTTTCAATCATTATATGACAGGACGGCCATCAACTTCGATGTATATGATAGCAAAAAGGTAAGCGGGCTAAGGGGGTTCGCGTCAAACAATGCCATCCAGGTGCTGGTCATCAATATTGATGCTTTTGCCAAAGATGAAAACATCATCAATAAGCCAAATGATAAACTTACCGGCAAAAAACCGATTGAATTTATTCAAAGCTGTAACCCCATAGTAATTGTGGATGAACCGCAAAACATGGAAACTGCAATCCGAAAAAAAGCAATAGAAAATTTAAACCCACTCTGTACGCTTCGTTATTCGGCCACGCATACTAATCTTTATAATTTAATGTATTCGCTTAACCCGGTAAAGGCTTATGACCTCGGGTTGGTAAAACAAATTGAGGTGGATTCGGTAATGAGTGAAAATGCCATGAATGAGGCGTTTATACAATTGGAGAGCATTAACAAGGGCAAAAGTAAAATCACCGCGAAAATTAAAATAGATTATAATACCACAAATGGAGTAATAAAAAAATCGGTTACTGCAACCTCGGGAGATGATCTGTATAAACTTAGTAACTCCAGGGAGGTTTATAAAGAGGGTTTCATTATTGAAGGAATGGACATTGGCGATGGAAGTATCACACTGACAAATGGTTTAATGCTGTACATTGGTGAATCCCAGGGGGGCATGAACGATGAGGTAATGAAGTTTATGATCCGCAAAACTGTGGAAGAGCATTTTAAAAAGGAAAGAGCTTATAAAAATAAAGGCATCAAAGTGTTGTCGTTGTTTTTTATCGATAAAGTTAAAAATTACCGGGATTACGATGCCAACGGTAGCCAACTGAAGGGGAAGTTTGGGCAATGGTTTGAAGAAATATACAATCATGAGTCAGCAAAACCGGCTTTCAGCGGTTTAATCCCCTACCCGGTTAACGAGGTGCATAACGGTTATTTTTCTGTTGATAATAAAGGAAAGGCAAAAGACACCGGCGGCGAAACGCAGGCAGATGACGATACCTATAAACTGATTATGCAGGATAAGGAAAAACTGCTGGAGCTGACTACCCCGCTTCGTTTTATTTTCAGTCATTCGGCATTACGCGAAGGCTGGGACAATCCGAATGTTTTTCAGATCTGTACGCTGAACGAAACAAAATCAGAAATTAAAAAAAGACAGGAAATAGGCCGTGGCTTGCGGCTGCCTGTTAACCAGGAAGGGCAAAGGATATTTGATCAAAACATCAATAAGCTTACGGTAATAGCCAACGAATCGTATGATGATTTTGCGAAGGCGTTACAGCGCGAAATAGAAGAAGACTGCGGCGTTGATTTTTCGGGTCGGATAAAAGATAAAGGCAGCAAGCGAAAGGTTAACCTGCGTAAAGGCTTTGAAGCTGATCCTAAGTTTTTGGAAATATGGAGTAAAATAAAATTCCAAACAAGGTATAGTGTTCAGTACAATACAGATGAACTGATAACGATTGCTGCGAAAGCGGTAAAGAAGATGCCGGAAACCAAAAAGCCAACCATCAGATCGACGAAGAAAAAAGTGCTGATTACTGAAAAAGGCGTTGAAGGTATGCTGCTAAGTGACAGCGGAAACGATGATTATGGTTTAGCCTTTGATATTCCGGATATGCTGGCTTACATTCAGGGAAAAACGGAATTGACACGAAGCACCATTTTAGAAATACTAAAAAAATCGGGCCGGATAGCGGAGCTATTGCTTAATCCGCAGTTGTTTATGGACAATGCCGTAAATGCTGTTAAAGCGGTGCTTTATGAGTTAATGATAGACGGTATAAAGTATGAAAAGATAGGCGGCAAGGTTTATGAAATGCAGTTGTTTGAAGATAATGAACTGGAAATATATTTGGATAAGTTCACCCATACTGTGCACGCGCCTGATAAAACTATTTATGAAAATTATATCCCCCTCGATTCGAACGTAGAAAGCGATTTTGCAAAAGATTGCGAAAGCAGCGAGAATATTGAGTTTTATTTCAAATTGCCTTTCTGGTTTAAAATTGATACCCCGATTGGAAAGTACAACCCTGATTGGGCAATAGTATTTAAGGACGAAAAGAAAATATATTTTGTTGCTGAAACCAAAAGTGCCGGACAGGAATTAAGAGGAAGCGAAAAAATGAAAATCGACTGTGGCAAAGCGCATTTTAAAATATTTGATGAAGTAGTTTATAAGCAGGTTGCCACAGTTAGCCAATTATCCGGGTAAACTTTCAGGGCCTCCGAATCAAGGATTCCACCTCCACGCCTAAGCCGGGTAATTTTATCAATAAATTGCTGGAGAAAAGGCATGGGTTAAGGTACGGTATTTTTTGGGGATTAGGGGGAAACTAACAAAAATGTCATTGCGGGCGCAGCGCGGCAATCCCGTCGCTGACAGGCAGACGTTAATGCATTGGCGTTGTGCCTTTGCGCTCATGGTTCGAGTGCCTTATAATGACGCGCTTGTAATCTGTTGATTATCAATGCGATACAAGGAGATATAATTCATTGCCGTCTGCTTTAGCAGACGGAAGACATAATCAGGATAATCTGGCTTTAGCCTAAATTATGCGGCTAAAGCCTTTGACCATCGCCTCTGTATCCGTTGGCTGAAGCCAACGGCAATGAATAAAACAACGTCATCACGATTTTTTCCAAGGTTTGCCCTGGTCAGGCCGCACCATGACACCCTTTTTTTTAGAATTTAACTGATTTTGCTGCTCAGCATTTTCCCGCGCTCATGCTGCCGCATACAAATTCCGGGATCAATTAATGTACATTCCCGAACCCGAATTCCTTATAAGTGTTCGGCACTTCATCTGAACTGCTGAATGGAAATGTGTAGGAGGCCCACCAGCTTTCAAAATCGGCATTTTTATCCTTTGTTGGCTCAATCAGTGTGCTTCTCAGCATGTAAATGCCTTCACGGCTCATAGTAAAGGTTACTTCACCTTTCTTATCCGCGGTAAGATTTTGGCTGTAAACATTCCCGCCTATCGATTTAATATACAGATTGACCGATGCGCCGCTTTCAGGTTTGCCCTTAAACTTTATAATGGCCGACATGTCTTCACCATACTTTTTATTGTAAGGGTTGTCCTTCAAAATGATTTCATAAACATCATTCAGGTCCTTATCATATACACCCCCATCGTGGTCATCAACAGAAAACAAGGTTTTCATATAACGGGTATATTTTTCCTTTATCCTGAACTGGTTGCCGCTTTTCACCTTTTCGGCCAGCTTGTCAAGGCCCGCCTGCGATAAATAATCGGCATAGCTGTCGCGCGAAGCATCCACAAACTCAGTTGCCCTGGTCATATCTATTAAACCCTGACCTGAATTAACCATGGTATAGGTAATTACGGGTGCCGCACTGTCTTTGGCGACTTTTATCAGGTCGATTTTCTTTTTCCCCTGGTAAAGCATAAACGAGGATGTTTTGCTGGCCTGGTAGCCGATCTCTTCCTGTTTAGTAAAAACATCGCCACCTAAAAGATGCAAATTGAGCTTATTGCCCTTATGCATAAAAAAGTTTTCGGGCAGCAGGAAATAATCATGTGTGGTAGCCGCAAGTCCAATTGCCGCGGCAAGGATCAATAAAATCAGGGGTGTTTTCTTTTTGTTCATCGGAGCAACGTTCATTAGTTCACTGGCTCATTAGTTCATGGGTGTCATCACCTATAAACGCATGGCTCAATCAACAATTATAAGGCGGCAATTTATTAATTTGTTTAATAGCAATGAAACCTATCACAAACTATTTACCAATGAACAAATGAACCAGTGAACCAATGAACCATAGTGAACCAATAAACAATTTATGTAGTTTTGCTGCATGATTTTCGACCGGAAAAACTTAAGTAATAACCAGCTTATTGAATTTTACAAAAAGTTACTGTGGCCGCGCCTGGTTGAAGAGAAAATGCTGATCCTTTTAAGGCAGGGACGCATAGGCAAATGGTTTTCGGGGATCGGTCAGGAAGCCATTGCCATAGGCAGTACCATGGCCATGAACAGCGACGAATACATCCTGCCCATGCACCGCAACCTGGGTGTTTTTACCGCCCGTGACATCCCTTTATCAAGGCTGATGGCACAATGGCAGGGTAAAGCATCCGGCTTTACAAAGGGACGCGACAGGTCCTTCCATTTCGGTACGCAGGAGTACAAGATCATTGGCATGATCTCACACCTGGGGCCACAACTCGCTTTAGCGGATGGTATTGCTCTGGCTGATGTTTTGAGCCGGCGGAATAAAGCCACCCTGGTATTTACCGGCGAAGGCGGTACGAGTGAGGGCGATTTCCACGAGGCTTTAAACATTGCCGCCGTATGGAACCTCCCTGTGATATTTTTGATAGAAAACAACGGCTACGGGCTGTCAACCCCCGTTGCCGAACAATATAAGGCGCGGTTTTTAGTAGATAAAGCTATTGGGTATGGTATGGAAGGCCGGCGCATCGATGGCAATAACCTGCTGGAAGTGTATCATACCATTAACGGGATAGCCACCGCCATGCGTCAAAAGCCCCGCCCGGTATTGGTGGAATGTATGACGTTCAGGATGCGGGGGCACGAAGAAGCATCGGGCACTAAATATGTGCCGCAATACCTGTTTGATTTTTGGAAAGAAAAAGATCCCTTAACCAATTTTGAAAGCTATTTACTGGAGGAGAAGGTGCTGCGCCCCGAATGGCTGCCACAGATGCGCCAGGAATTTAACGCGCAGATAGAAGCCGAAATTGAAAAAGCTTTCAGCGAACCCGACATTATCCCTAATCCGGAAACGGAAATGCAGGATATGTACAGGGTACACAACATTCCAGCATTACAACCTTCCAACACTACAACAACAAGACGTTACATCGACGCCATCAGCGATGCCCTGTGGCAGAGCATGCGCAAGTTTGATAACCTGGTGCTGATGGGGCAGGATATTGCCGAATATGGCGGGGCGTTTAAAATAACGCAGGGCTTTGTGGAAGAATTTGGCAAGGCCAGGGTACGCAATACGCCCGTTTGCGAGTCGGGGATTGTTGGTGCGGCGATGGGGCTTGCCCTTAACGGTTACAAAGCGGTAATGGAAATGCAGTTCGCCGATTTTGTTAGCAGTGGTTTTAACCAGGTGGTAAACAACCTTGCAAAAACACATTACCGCTGGGAACAGCCGGTTGATGTGGTGATCCGCATGCCTGCGGGCGCCGGTACCGGCGCGGGACCATTCCATTCGCAAAGCAACGAAGCCTGGTTCACCAAAACGCCGGGACTGAAGGTGGTTTATCCGGCATTCCCGGATGACGCCAAGGGCCTGCTGATGGCCGCCATTGACGATCCTAACCCGGTGATGTATTTTGAGCACAAATACCTGTACCGCAGCAACAGCGGCGAGGTACCCGAAGGCGATTATTATGTTGAGATAGGCAAAGCCAAAGTTATACAACAGGGCACCCTTGCCAGCATTATTACCTACGGGCTTGGCGTACATTGGGCCATACAATATGCCGCCAAACACCCCGACCTGCCCATCGAGATCATCGACCTGCGCAGCCTGCAGCCCTGGGACAAAAAAGCAGTAGAGCAAAGTGTCAACAAAACCGGCCGTGCACTTATTTTGCATGAAGACACCCTAACCGGCGGCTTCGGCAGCGAAATAGCAGCCCATATTGCCGAACATTGCTTCAAAAAACTCGACGCACCCGTTATGCGCTGTGCCAGCCTGGATACAGCTATCCCTATGGATAAAGCATTGGAGGACCAGTTTTTGGCAAAATCGCGATTAGAGGAAGTGATGGAGAAGCTTTTGGGGTATTAGGCATTGGTCATTGGGTCATTTTTTCAAGTCTCCCCTACCGGGGGTAATGTCACTAACTTAGAATAAAAATGTGTGGCGGGTTAATATCGAATAATGAATTTCGAATGTCCAATTTCGAACTTTTACCCTTCATTATTCAATATTCGAAATTCATTATTCGACATTAAATAACTTAAGTTAGTGGCATTACTACCGGGGGAGATTATTCACGAGGTGTTTGTTCTCATGGGTGTTCATGAGGGCTGCGCCGTTTAGAGGGGGCTTGGGCTTGCACGAGGCAGAAACTGGCACATTCACGCATCAATACTCCAGCCACCTGTTCAGCTTCAGGTTTACTTTGTTGCCCTCAACGTATTTGCCAAACTGGTCGTTCAGCACGCGGATAGTTATTCCTTTGCGTTCAACAATCAGGTCTTCATAACAGCCTTTAAAAAGCACCTGTTTTATTTCCCAGTCGTTTCTGGTCCATGTTTTTACAGTTTCTACCCATTCGGGATATATCACAATGTGGTCTGTTTTGGTTTTCAATCCGCAAATTTTGGCTTCTGCACAGGTTAATACAGTGCAATTGGTGAGCAATTTTGCGGTGTATAAATGCTTAGGCTTCCGGTACATTGTTTTCGGATCGCCAGATTCTAAAATTTCACCATTTTTCAACACAAGCAATTCATCAGCCATCGAAAGTACTTCCGCCGGATCGTGCGATACAATGATCACGGTTAAACCGGTTTCTTTTACAATTTGCCTGATATCATGCTGCAGCCCTTCACGAAAAGAGGTATCC
Source organism: Mucilaginibacter sp. UBA5151 (assembly GCA_002413785.1). Taxonomy (GTDB): domain Bacteria; phylum Bacteroidota; class Bacteroidia; order Sphingobacteriales; family Sphingobacteriaceae; genus Mucilaginibacter. Next base: position 137,969 of record DHXR01000046.1, on the reverse strand, counting down.
ACCTGGTTAAAAGGCTCATCCAATAAAAGTATTTCAGGATTAACAATTAAAGCCCTTGCAATAGCAACCCGTTGTTTTTCGCCCCCGCTCAAATCAACCACGCGCTTATCTGCCAGCGGAGTCATTTTAAGCTGCCTGAGCATTTTTTCGGTTTTCTCCTGCTTGGCTTTTAGATCATTATGCGGCAGCATAGAGGCGATATTGTCCCACACTTTGGCATATAAATTCAGGTCGTCGGTTTGCTGGGTAACCATTTTCATGGCCTCATGACCGGGTATGAGTTTTTCTGCCGGCCCCCGGATGCGTTCTCCTTTGAATTGTACCTCGCCGGTATCAGGCGAAAGCAGGCCGAAAAGCAATTTTAACAAAGTGCTTTTCCCGCTGCCGCTCTCACCAATTATCGCGGTGATACCGCCCTTGTTTATGGTTATATCTGTTTTTTGAATACCGGAAACCAGCGCTCCGGGATAGGTTTTACTTACTGAAATTGCCTGCAAAAAAGGTGTTGCCATGAAAGGCAAAGATAGAAGATTTGTAACGTTGCAATGCCGGACTTTAATTCTATAAATTCCGGTTTATACAATCAGGCAAATAATCGTATTTTTGCCCCTCAAAATATTTTATATGGGCCAGCGGACAAAGATAAAAGCATTACTGGAAAGCGAACAAACAGGTATTGAGGTAACAGTTAAAGGTTGGGTGCGTGCATTTCGTCAAAATCGTTTTATTGCTTTGAATGATGGCTCCACAAATGGCAACATACAAATTGTCGTAGATTTTGAGAATACTGACCCCGGCCTGCTTAAACGGATAACCTTTGGCGCTGCTATTAGTGTTACCGGGGAGTTGATACCCTCTTTAGGACAAGGACAAAAGGTTGAAATAATAGCAAAGGAAATTGAAATACTGGGCGATTGCGATCCCGAACAATATCCTTTACAGCCTAAAAAGCAAACCCTGGAGTTTTTGCGCGAGAAAGCCCATTTGCGTTTCCGTACCAATTTGTTCGGTGCAATTTTTCGCGTGCGTAACAGCCTGGCATTTGCTGTTCACCAGTTTTTCCAGGAAAAAGGCTTTGTTTATTTACATACGCCCATCATCACGGCATCTGATGCTGAAGGTGCCGGTGAAACATTCCATGTAACTAATTTCGACCTGGCTAATCCTCCAAAAGGAGAAAACGGCGAGATAGACTTTAAAGAAGACTTTTTCGGCAGGCCAACCAACCTTACTGTTTCCGGTCAGCTGGAAGGGGAGCTTGGCGCGATGGCCCTGAGCGATATTTATACTTTCGGGCCAACTTTCCGTGCCGAAAACTCCAATACCACCCGTCACCTGGCGGAGTTCTGGATGATTGAGCCCGAAATGGCTTTTTACGACCTTAACGATAACATGGACCTGGCGGAAGCCCTGCTGAAATATGTTATTAAATATGCGCTGGAGAAAAACGCTGAAGACATTGAGTTTTTAACCCAGCGTTTGACAGAGGAAGAAAAGCAAAAGCCGCAAAACGAACGGTCGGAAATGAGCCTGCTCGAAAAACTACAGTTTTGTCTTGGAAACAACTTTGAGCGCATAACTTATACCGAAGCTATTGATATTCTTAAAGAATCAACCTCTAATAAGAAAAAGAAATTTCAATACCCTATAGAAGGCTGGGGCACCGACTTACAGTCGGAGCATGAGCGTTACCTGGTTGAAAAGCACTTTAAAAAGCCGGTGATATTAACCGATTACCCGAAACAGATTAAAGCTTTTTATATGCGCCAGAACGAACCCGATACCAACGGGCATGAAACGGTGCGCGCCATGGACATACTATTCCCGGGTATTGGTGAAATTGTTGGCGGATCGCAGCGTGAAGAACGCCTGGATAAACTGGAACAGCGCATGGATGAAATGGGTATTCCCAAAGATGAATTGTGGTGGTATTTAGATACCCGGAGGTTCGGGGCCTGCCCGCATGCCGGTTTTGGCCTTGGTTTTGAACGTTTGGTGCTTTTTGTTACCGGAATGGGCAATATCAGGGACGTTATCCCATTCCCAAGGTTTCCCAAGAATGCCGAATTCTGATCAGGAAATATACCGGCACAGCACCTACGATTACGCATTTGTAACGATTTGGCGTCGCTTGTATTGTAAAATATAATGTTAAATAATGTTAAATTGCGCCTTCAGCATGCATACCTGGCCAATTTTATTTGTTTTTTACATGATAATTTGCTTTATTTGAAATAACAAATTTCTTTACCCCTAACAAACGCGCTATAGATAAAACTCTACTTAAAAGATTTTTTTAATTAAACTTAGTGGTTTTTCTATGGATTTTCAATTGCAAAGTGATCAGGATCTAATCCATCATTATATCTCAGGTGATGAAGCCGGATTGGTTGAACTGATACGCCGTTATCAATCAAAAATTTATACTTCTATTTATTTGCTTGTAAAAGACGAATATCTTGCTGAGGATATTTTCCAGGATACTTTTATAAAGGTGATCAATACCTTAAAGGCAGGTAAATATAACGAAGAAGGCAAGTTTTTGCCCTGGGTAACCCGTATTGCCCATAATTTGGTGATCGACCATTTCCGCCGTGAAAAACGCGCCCCGATGATCAGTAACGGCGATGACTTTGATATTTTTGAAGTAATTGGTAATTATGACGAAAGCACCGAAGACCGCATGGTGCGCGAACAAACATATAAAGACCTTAAAACATTGATCCATTTATTGCCTGCCGAACAAAAGGAAGTATTAATTATGCGCCATTTCGGGGATATGAGCTTTAAAGAAATTGCCGATATTACCGAAGTAAGCATCAATACCGCCCTTGGCCGTATGCGTTACGCCCTCAATAACCTGCGTAAAATGATGCAGAGCAAGGAAATGAGCCTTAAAAATTAGAGGTTAGAGACTGGAGATTAGAGGTTAGGCAAAATAACTAATCTCTAATCTCCAGTCTCCAATCTCTACCCTCAAAATAAATTTCATTAAAATTTCATCTTCATAAAATATTCTCATTATGCTGTCGTTAGTATCTGTAAACCAATTACAGAAAAAAGCGTATGGAAGAAACTTTTACAACAACTTTAAATTTACTTACTAACAAAGCTAAGGTGAACGAGGAATTACAGGAGAATTTGGAAGGCGACGAATTAATGTTTTATTATTCGCTTCGTGCTGATCTGAATCTTTTGGAGAAAACCCCGAAACTTCAAACCATCCACCACATCCTCGATTATTCAAAAAGTTTTCGTTAGCAGGTTATCTACCTAACTGGTTCACATTTCATCGCCGTTTATTTTTAAACATTAGATGAATTGTGAACCTTTCCATATTTAAAAAAACTGCGTTATTTAGTGTGATGAAGAAAATTATTGTCCCCCTGCTTATCTTGACGATTGCCTTAGCAGGCTTTACCCTTGCAACAAGCACGGTAACCCGTTCGGCTATTACATTTAAAATAAAAAATATGGGCATCGGTGTTGAAGGCTCATTTGGTGGTTTACAGGTGGATGTTAAATTTGACCCTGCCGATTTGCCGGAGAGCAACATCAGCGCTTCGGTTGATGCCGGTTCTATAAATTCCGATAATTCAAGTCGCGACGACCATTTGAAAGGAGAAGATTTCTTTGACGTGGCCCATTACCCGAAGATTACCCTGAAGTCGGTAGCGTTTAAACACAAAAGCGGCAATAATTATACAGGTCAGTTTAACCTCACCATCAAAGGGAAAACAAAATTGATAGATGTTCCATTTACTTTTACTGAAAAAGGGAATACCCAGGCCTTTAAAGCAAGCTTTAAATTAAACCGCCTTGATTTCGGCGTAGGCGATAGTAGTTTGATCCTTTCTGACGAAGCAACCGTTAATATCGATACAGAAGTTAGAGGTTAGAGGTTAGGGATCAGAGATTAGATATTTTGTTTGGTTCGAAAAGTCCGAAAGGAAAAAACAATGTCAAACTTTTCATTTAAAACTAATCTCTAATTAACTAACCTCTAATCTCCAAACCGTACCTTTACAGGTATGAAATTACGGATACTTGTTTTAATAAACGCGGCTGCGGTGGCCATCACGCTTTCTGCTGTAAATTATTATTTCCAGCACAGCTTATATTATGTAGCTATTACTTTCCTGGTTACTATAGTTACCAGTTTTTTAGTTTTCTATTATCTGATAGAAAAATATGTTTATTCGAAAGTAAAACTCATTTATAAACTCATTCATAATTTAAAACTCGGCCGCGATTTACGTGATGCATTAGGCGAGCATATCAGCGCCGATCCCATCAATGACGTGGAACAGGAGGTAAAAGAATGGGCCAGGGAAAAGAAAAGCGAAATTGATGAGTTGCGTAAACAGGAAAAATTCCGCCGCGATTTTTTATCCAATATATCACATGAGTTTAAAACCCCGCTCTTCGCTATTCAGGGCTATATAGAAGCCATACAGGATGACAATTTTGAAGACAAGGAACTGGCAGAAGACTTTTTAGCAAAAGCCGCAAAAAATGTTGACCGGCTGAGTTACCTGATCAATGACCTCGATGAAATATCAAAACTTGAATCAGGCGAGATCCCCATTAACCTCACCAGGTTTAAGATCAATGACCTTATAAAGGAGGTTTTTGAATCAATAGAAGCAAAAGCCCGCCAACATAACATTAAATTAATATTCAAACAAAAATATGATGAGCCAATATTGGTAAATGCCGACCGTGAGAAGATAAGACAGGTGCTGGTTAACCTTATAGACAACTCATTAAAATACGGAAAAGAAGAAGGCAATACCTCTGTAAGCCTGTTTGAATTGCATGATCAGGTGCTGGTAGAAGTTACCGATGACGGCATCGGAATAGAAGAAAAATACCTTCCACGCTTATTTGAGCGCTTTTTCAGGACAGACTCCAGCCGGTCACGACAGATAGGTGGTTCGGGTTTGGGCCTTGCCATTGTGAAGCATATTATTGAGGCCCATGAGCAAACAATTAACGTACGCAGTACCGAGGGCTTGGGTTCAACATTTGGCTTTACTTTACAAAAATCGAAGCAGGCTTTACCTTTCCCTAACATTCCCGTTTTAAAAACTTAACATTAACTTAACATTGCAAAGTTACCTTTGCTCAAATACCACCCAAAAATGTCACTTAACAGTATATTTCAATATTTTGTTCCGAAAGATAAAAAAGTGTTTTTCCCGCTATTTGAACAGGCTGCCAGCAATGCAGTTACCATGGCTACCATACTGGTAGAAACAGTAAATTCAACCAACCCGGCCATGCGCGAAGAGCTGATCAGGCAGATTGATAAATTGGAAAATAAAGGCGATGAAATAACCCACCAGATATATCTTGAACTTGGAAAGAATTTTATCACTCCATTTGACCGCGAAGATATCCACTTGTTAGCATCGGCAATTGATGACGTTGCTGATAATATCCAGGGGGCGGCAAACCGCATGAGCCTTTACCGCATTGATGATTTTAATGATCACATAAAAAAGCTATCGGATTTGATATTGCAGGGCAGCGCTGAGTTGGAGAAGGCTGTAAGGGAACTAAGGAATTTGAAGAATGTGAGAGCTATTGCCGATTCGTGCATTCGTATTAACAGCATTGAAAACCAGGCTGATAACGTTTTTGACCGCGCAGTAGCCGATTTGTTTTTATATGAAACAGATGCCATACGGCTCATAAAATATAAAGAGATCTTATCTTCGCTGGAAACAGCTACCGATATGTGCGAAGATGCAGCTAACGTTATGGAATCTATTTTAGTTAAAAACGCTTAAATACTAAATGTTCACACCTTTACTTATTGTTGTTATTTGCCTTGCCCTGGTATTTGATTATACCAACGGCTTTCACGATGCTGCTAACTCAATTGCAACCATAGTATCAACTAAGGTTTTGACCCCTTTGCAGGCCGTTATGTGGGCGGCGTTTTTCAATTTCCTGGTTTATTTTTTTGTAAAAGATCATAAAGTGGCCAATACGGTGTCAAAAATTGTGGAGGCGCATTTTGTTACCATGAATGTGATAGTTGCCGGCCTCGTCGCGGCTATTACCTGGAATTTGATCACATGGTGGTTTGGCATACCCTCAAGTTCATCACATACCCTGATAGGCGGTTTTGCAGGGGCAGGGATTACCAATGCTTTATATATGGGGTCAAACCCGTTAAGCGCGGTTAATATGCATTATATACTAACTATTTTGGCCTTTATTGTATTAGCGCCCGTTATTGGCTTAGTGGTTGCTTATGGGGTTACCATACTTATTTTACACATTTGTAAAAAGGCCAGGCCATCTGTAGCCGATAGGTGGTTCAGGCGTCTTCAATTGGTTTCGTCGGCATTATTAAGCTATGCACATGGCGGCAACGACGCCCAAAAAGTAATGGGCATACTTTACGTGGCTATCGTTACCTCGCATGTTATTAAAACCGGCGCCCCTATGCCTAACTGGATTCCTTTAGCCTGTTACTCGGCAATTGCCCTGGGCACAATGTCGGGCGGATGGAAAATTGTGAGGACCATGGGTTCAAGGATCACCAAGATCACCCCTATTGAAGGTTTCAGCGCCGAAACCTCAGGCGCCATCACTTTGCTTTTTACACAATATTTTGGGATCCCGGTTTCCACTACGCATACCATTACGGGGTCAATTATCGGCGTAGGTTTAACAAAACGTTTATCGGCAGTGCGCTGGGGGCTAACCATCAATATTATCTGGGCATGGGTAATTACCATCCCGGTTTCAGCCATAATAGCCGCCCTTATTTTTGCTTTGCTCAGAGTTGTTGTTTAATCATCTTTCTGCCGGAAAATTATTAATTTTAGCCTTAAAAAAATCGAAATACTAAACCCCTTATTTAGATGAAAAAAATATTATTACTGATCCCGTCCCTGGTTATATTTATTACCTTATCCAGCTTTAGTACCTTAAATAAAGGTTCGGAAACAGCCCAGCCCATAATCCCCTCCGCATCGGAAATTGGAAAAGGTTTAAAGCAAGCCTTGTTGCAGGGTACCGCTAAAAGTTCAGACAAGCTTTCGGCTGTTGATGGTTTTTTTGCTAACGCCGCTGTAAAAATACTCATCCCGCCCGAAGCAAAAAGCGCCGAAAATACTTTACGCGATATAGGCCTGGGTAGTTTATGCGATAATGTGATCCTCTCCTTAAACCGTGCTGCCGAGGATGCGGCAAAACAAGCGAAACCAATATTTATTGATGCCATTAAACACATGTCATTGCAGGATGTAACCAATATTTTGCTTGGGCCACAGGATGCTGCAACACAATATTTTAAAAAGAATACTTCGGCAGCTTTGCTTTTAGCCTTTAAGCCGGTTATCCAAAAAAGTTTAGATAAGGTTGGCGCTACAAAGTATTATGGCGATTTCGCAAAGGAATATGATAAAGTTCCTTTTGTGAGAAAAATAAACCCTGATATCAGCGATTATGCAACACAAAAAGCTATAGACGGCCTGTTTATTGAGATTGCTCTGGAAGAATTGAATATCCGGAAAAATATAGGTGCGCGCCCAACCCCTTTAATGCAAAAAGTATTTGCCTTTGCCGACAGTAAGTTGGGTAACTAAACGTATTACGAATCAAGAGTCAAGATATTTACTTGTTACTCACAGTATACTATTTTACCCAGTGTGCGCCACATTTTCCCCAGCTATTTAGCAGGAAATTCCCGGAGATATTTATTTTTTATCGAACCAAAATAAATTCAATGCCTTTTTGCGTTTAACCGGGTATTATTTGCCCGCCAAAATAATACCTGGCACATCAATTGCATATTATTGCTTGTTGAAATAAACCAAGCGTATTGGTCAAATAGATTATTGTTCAAAGTAAAATTTTTGCTACTTTTATAGATTAAATTTTAGGAAGCATAGGTATTTTAAAAATTAGAAATTTAACCCTGATTAATCATGTGCAAACTTGTAGTAATTGACGATAACCCCACAGATCATTATATTATGCAAAGGTTACTGCATAATAATTTTAACTGTGAACAGGCTACTTATACATTTGACGGCAGATTAGTTTTAGATTACCTGGAAGAAAATAAAGAAACCGGAACCATGTTGCCCGATGTAATATTTTTAGACCTGGACATGCCCGAGTTAACCGGCTGGGAATTTTTAGACGAATTGGAAACTTTTAACGCAAGGGCCAAAAAAAATGTACAAGTGCATATCATGAGTTCGTCTATACGCTCCGCGGATGTTTTTCATTCAAAAAAATATGCCTGTGTTAATTCATTTATGACCAAACCTTTATCTAAAGATATGGTGAACCAGGTATGCCAGCAGGCAACCCCTTTACGTAATCAGCAGCGGAATATCTCCTGATTTTAAATTTAAAAATTATTTTGAGCAATACAATGAATAAGGGAGGTTTTCTATAACCTCCCTTTTGACGTTTTCAGGAAGGCAGGTCAGCAATCCCCGGCTGATCTGCACCTTCTGCAAATCTGTATTTGCACATCTGCCCCTTAATAGCTTATTTTTGCGGCAATTATGGCTATCCGTAACAAACTTTACTTTGCTTCCGATTTTCATTTAGGCACCGGCACTTATGCCAAATACCGCGAACGCGAAGCCCGTTTGGTGCGCTGGCTGGATAGCATAAAAGGCGATGCTGCCGAAGTTTTTTTGATGGGCGATGTTTTTGACTTCTGGTTCGAGTATAAAACGGTAGTGCCAAAGGGATATATCCGTTTTTTAGGGAAACTGGCTGAACTGGCTGATGCCGGCGTAAAACTTTATTTTTTTAAAGGCAACCACGACATGTGGATGTTTGATTATTTTGAAAAGGAACTTAACGCCACCATCATCAGCGATGAACTGGAGATAGAACGCGGCGGCAAAAAGTTTTACCTGCATCATGGCGATGGCCTGGGGCCGGGGGATAACTTTTATAAAATCCTGAAGAAAATATTCCGCAGCAAGTTTTGCCGGTGGCTGTTTGCCCGTATCCATCCCAATCTGGGTGTGGGGATTGCCAACTATTGGTCGGGGCATAGCCGTTTAGCAAACGAAAAGGAGGAGTACCATAAACCAGGGCAGCAGGAATGGCTGGTTACTTATTCGAAGCAACTACTGCAAACCCATTTTTACGATTATCTGGTATTCGGACATCGCCATCTGCCGCTCGATATTCAGTTAACCCCCGAAACCCGCTATATTAACCTTGGCGAATGGGTAATAGCAAATTCTTATGCCGTATTTGACGGCGAAACGATGACGCTGCATTATTTTGAGGGGTAGGTTTCGCATTCAGGTGGCACTTGAACGGACCGGATGTAATTTAGTCAGGTGAATAATTATTTACCTTCCGCCAATAAAATATCTGCTGATATTCCTAAGTAACGATGCAAGCCTTTAACCATTTTCAAAGTCAGCTCCTTTTTTCCTGATAGCACCTGTGAAACATATCCCTTTGAACCAATAATATGTTCCAGATCTTTTTGTTTTAAGCCTTTTTCTTCAAGTTTTAATTTGATTACTTCAATCGGATCAGGATCTGGAATATGGTAATGACGGTCTTCGTAGTCTCTTACCAATAATAATAATAAATCCAATTCTTCACCTTCAGGCGTATTTTCATCTGCATGAAAAATCTCAATAGTTCGTTTAAGCGCTGCTTTATATTCTGGTTCTGTTTTTAAAACTTTCCATTCATTATTCATTATTCGTTGCCAGAGTTTTGCAAGCTGGCGCCGCTTGTTTAAAAAGGAATTATATTTCTGTATAGGCAACCGTTGCAGCATCGATCCTATCATATTCCTGATGTGTGCCAAACCAAATTACATAAGCAGATTGTCGTTTAAAATCCACTGAAATTATTAAGCGAAATGAATTCCCTTTAATGTTAAAGATAACCCGTTTGTTATTAACAATACTTGCATTATTATAAACTTCTTTTAATTCATTAAAATTACCGAACTCAGTTCTTAAGAAATCCTTATACCATGACAATAGTGCGGTTGATGCAATCGGATACTTATTTGTATAATAAATTAAAGTTGGTTTAGAAATAATGTTCATTCAAACAAATATAGCAAGTTTACCAACAGGAAACTATTTTATTGATAATTTTACTGCTAACTAAATTCCGCACTCAAATTCTTCTTTGGTTTTACAAACGTAACGGCTATCCCGGCCAATACAATTGCACTGCCTGTAATTTCATTCATTCCCAGCCTTTCCCCCAATATTATGATCGCCAAAAAACCGGCAATAACAGTTTGCGACAATAATGAAATGGAAACCTTTGTTGATTCTAAAAAGCGCAGGGCATGGTTTATTGTTATCCATCCCGTTAACTGGCAGATTAGCCCCATACCCAAAAAACAAAGCCATGCCTTTGCCGGAAAGGCTACCATGTTATCATGCTGCAGGCCGCAAATCGCCAGCATAAAAACACTGGCGGCAAGCATGTTGTAAAACATAAAGGTCAGGGTATCTGTTTTACGCAGTATCCCTTTGGTGATGAGTATGTAAACTGCATAAAGCACGCTCGACAAAACTGCCATCACTATTCCGGTGCTGAATTTAAGCGCGATGACATTTTTGTAGCCAACCAATACCACCATCCCGGCAATAGCCAAAGCAGTGCCCAACCAGAATAATCTGCCTGATCGCCTTTTAAACAACAGGAAGCTTAAAAAGCCAACCCATACCGGGGCCAGGTTACCTAAAAGTGTGGAAACTGTGGCTGATATAGTGGCAAGGGAGATGTTCCAGATGGCAATATCGGCGCCAAAAACTATTCCGCCTGCAATGGCGATCATTAATTCTTTACGTCCTATTTTCAGCTTCCCATTTGCAATACAATAGGGCGCAAGACAAAGCCAAGCAATAAATATACGGTAAAAAGTAGCGCTTATAGGCGATACGCCTGCAATCTTTACAAAAATTGGCGAAAAGGAAATACACAAAATGCCAATGACAAGGCTCACTCTGGGGTTCATAAAACAAACTTAAACAATTGACGCTCAAAAAAAGAGCCCCGGGCACTACTCCGGGGCTACGATAAACTATAAAACTGAACACTAAAAACTCAAATTTTAGCCTTCACACTTTGCTTGCTCTTACAGCGTCAAAGAATCGCACTTTCACCTTTCACCTTTCACCTTTCACCTTCTTCAGGAGCATCCCATCGAATTCCCGCAGTTTAAACATTTGTAACAGGTACCCGACCTGATGGTGGTGTGCCCGCAGGTATTGCATGATGGTGCATCACTTTGCACACCCATGCTCAGGTCAACACTATACTCCTTTTTGCCACTGCTACTGTTGCTTTCCCCTGCCACCGGCTTAACCGGCTCATAAACATTGCTTTCATCGGGATTTACATCACTATCAATCATTTGCGGGTTACCGGTGATTGCTTTTTGCTCGGTGATTACATGTACCAGATCTGTGCGGTTCTGATATTCGTAGCCCAGCATCCTGAAAATATAGTCGATAATAGAGGTCGCGCTTTTTATATTGGCATGACCAATTACCATTCCGGCGGGTTCAAACCGGGTAAATGTAAATTTCTCCACATATTCTTCCAGCGGAACACCATATTGCAGGCCAACAGAAACAGCTATAGCAAAACAGTTCATCAGCGAGCGGAAGGTAGCGCCTTCTTTGTGCATATCAACAAATATCTCACCCAAAGTACCGTCCTCATATTCTCCGGTGCGCACATAAACCGTTTGTCCGTCGATAATCGCTTTTTGGGTATAACCGCGGCGTTTAAACGGCAGCACCTTCTTTTGCACTACCCGCGAAAGCTGGCGCATAAAGTTGGTATCTTTTGATTTTTCCATGATGGCGAGGGCGGCCTCTATAACCTGGTCGGGAGAAAGGTCGCTCAATTTTACATTGGCTGCCTGGCCTAAAACCTCTTCAACGGTTTCCAGTTTTTCGTCCGAAACCGCTTCTTTTTCCTCTTTCACATCGGATTTTGTAGATAACGGCTGCGAAAGTTTACAACCATCGCGGTAAAGGGCATTTGCCTTGAGGCCGAGGGTCCACGAAAGCATATAGCTATCTTTTATCTCATCAACAACAGCCTCATTTGGCAGGTTAATGGTTTTTGAAATAGCGCCCGATAAGAAAGGCTGCGCAGCCGCCATCATTTTGATGTGACCGTGTGCATGGATAAAACGCTCGCCTTTTGCACCGCATTTATTGGCGCAATCAAATATGGGGTAATGTTCCTTTTTAAGATAAGGCGCACCCTCAATGGTCATGGTGCCGCAAATGTATTCGTTGGCTTCGGCAATTTCTTTACGGCTGAAACCCAATGCCCTCAGCACATTAAAATCAGGCGCATTGTATTGTTCGGCGGTTAAACCAAGGCGTTTCAGGCAATCTTCGCCTAATGTCCATATATTAAAAGCAAAGCTGATCTCGAAGGCTGCAACCAAACCTTTATCCAGTTTTTCCAGCTCATCATCAGTTAAGCCTTTTGCTTTCAGCGTTTTGAGATTAACATGCGGGGCGCCTTTTAACGTTGCCGCGCCTTTTGCGTAATTTATTATCGCGGTAACCTCATGCTCAGCATAGCCTAAATTGCTCAAAGCTTCGGGCACGGCCTGGTTAATGATTTTAAAATAACCGCCGCCTGATAATTTTTTGAATTTAACCAATGCAAAATCAGGCTCTATACCGGTGGTATCGCAATCCATCACCAAGCCGATGGTACCTGTTGGGGCTATAACGGTGGTTTGGGCATTGCGGTAACCATATTTTTCGCCCATTTCAACGGCCTTGTCCCATGCGTTGCAGGCGGCGGAGAGTAAATAATCCGGGCATTGTCCCTGGTCAATTCCGGGAGGTCTAATCTCCAGGCCTTCATAGTTTTCGGGAGAGTTATAGGCTGCATAGCGGTGGTTGCGCATTACGCGCAGCATGTGCTGTTTATTTTCTTCGTACCGGCTGAAAGTCCCCAGTTCGCGGGCCATTTCGGCAGAGGTGGCATAAGCCGTACCTGTCATTATAGCGGTAATAGCCCCGCCTATGGCGCGGGCCTTATTGCTGTCGTAAGGGATACCGTTAACCATCAGCGCCGAGCCAAGGTTTGCATAGCCCAGGCCTAAAGTGCGGTAGTCGTAAGATAACTGCGCCACTTCTTTTGACGGGAACTGCGCCATCAATACCGATATTTCAAGTACGATGGTCCATACGCGGCAGGTATGTTCAAATCCTTTTACATCAAACACGCGGGTTTTAGGGTCGAAGAAATGCGCCAGGTTAATAGAGGCCAGGTTGCAGGCAGTATTATCAAGGAACATATACTCTGAACACGGGTTCGATGCATTGATGCGCCCGCCTTCCGGGCAGGTATGCCACTCGTTAATAGTGCTGTCGAACTGCACGCCGGGATCGGCGCATGCCCAGGCAGCAAAAGCTATATCGTCCCACAGTTTTTGAGCAGGTACCGATTTGATGGTTTTGCCCGTCATGCGGCTGGTCAATTCCCAGGCCTTGCCATCATTCAGCGCCTTAAAAAAGCTGTTTGGTATGCGCACCGAGTTGTTTGAATTTTGCCCGGATACTGTCTGGTATGCTTCGCCTTCGTAATCTGACGAATAACCGGCGGCTATTAATGCGGCTACTTTTTTCTCTTCTTCAACTTTCCAGTTGATGAAATGTTCAATTTCTGGGTGGTCAAGGTCCAAACAAACCATTTTTGCCGCGCGGCGGGTAGTGCCGCCTGATTTTATTGCGCCTGCCGCGCGGTCGCCTATCTTTAAAAACGACATCAGGCCGGAAGAATAACCCCCGCCCGAAAGTTTTTCACTCTCGCCCCTGATCTTCGAAAAATTGGTGCCAACGCCCGATCCGTATTTGAATATCCTTGCTTCACGTACCCAAAGGTCCATTACGCCGCCTTCGTTCACCAAATCGTCTTCAACTGAAAGGATAAAGCAGGCATGCGGTTGCGGGCGCTCATAAGCCGAAGTTGATTTGCTGAGCTCTTTTGTTGCAGGATCAATAAAATAATGCCCCTGCGGATTTCCGGAGATGCCGTAAGAACTGTACAAGCCTGTATTGAACCACTGCGGCGAGTTCGGCGCGGCCAGCTGCCCGGTAATGGTATAAACCAGTTCGTCATAAAATATACCGGCATCCTGCTGCGAAGCGAAATAGCCGTAACGTACGCCCCATTCTTTCCAGCAATTAGCCATACGGTGGGCAACCTGTTTTATGCTTTTTTCGGACCCGGTTGAGCCATCGGCCAGGGGCACCCCGGCTTTACGGAAATATTTTTGGGCAAGTATATCTGTCGCCACCTGCGACCAGGTCACGGGCACTTCTACATCATTCATTTCAAAAACAGCATCACCTGATGGGTTGCGTATAACCGACGATCGGCTTTCAAATTTAAAAAGGTCAAATACGTTGACGCCTTCTTTGCTGAAATACCGGTCGACCTTCAACCCTTTGCCGTTGAACCCGGTAGCTTTTTGTTTATTGCTGTTTCCCATCGTTATGTGTTTTTAATATTATCTGCGTGTTAAAAAAACCTTTAGGGGGTTTTTATCCCAAATCTATTACTATCAAAAGGAGTATTCAATGCAGAGTTTTCAACACCCTGTGAGGAATATGCCCTGCTATTATTTAAAAATAGTTAATTATGTAATATACAATTATTTAACCATGTTGAAAACTAAAAATTAAACTTTTTTTAAGGAAATTTGTAATTATTCAGCTAATGTTTAAAAGACGGGGTTGGGGCTGTTTATCAGGGGAGAATTAGCAGGATTTGATGATTGTTTTTATTGTTGCTTCACGCGGATTTCCTGCAAAACGGAGTTAGCTTTGTCAACTTTTCAAAAGTTGACAAAGCCGAAGATTTCCCTCATTTTACCATCTTCAGCTTCCAATTTCAACCGTACGATTTTTTCGTACACTTCACTCCCTTCACCAGGGAAATCGCTTTTTAATAATCAATTAAAGCTTAAGGTGCGATATGCTGACGGGAAATTCACCAGCTATTCATGCCCCATTAGGGGCTACCCGTTTGTAGAAAAAGAAATCACACCAAAATATTACCCCGTCAGGGGTTACCCATTCGCGAAGGGTAGCCACTAACGTGGCAAGAATGTCTTGTTATTTATTTTCTACAAACGGGTTACCCCTACGGGGTATTTGAATTGCAATATTAGGCTCTATGACGTATTGTGCGGATTAAATTAATGGGGTAAAAAATTCGGGCGCCCTTCACAATCCGGAATTTCGTATGTGTAAACCAAATGAAAAAAGGGTTTACAAAGGTTTACATAAATTTTAAATATAATGACGTTATTGCCTGACAATCAACAGGTTAAATAAGTTACTGGGTTTGCAAAAACAACCTCTTTTTATTTTAAATCTTCAAAATCCCTTGCTGCTTTATCAAAAATCGCATTATATAGTGTAAGGAAAACCGGGGCGAAATTTAGCCTGGTAATGCTTTACTTCTTTTCATTCATTTTGCTGCCGCATTTATTTCTCCTTTACATTTCTCTTCGCAATGGCAATTACATCGTTTTCCTGTTGTATTAATCTCATGTAACGCAATAGGTAATATAGGCAAACACAAAGCTAAGTTATTTAGCGTTATTGCGGGTATTCCGGGATTATATATTTTTTTGAAAAATAGGAGCAAAAAAACACCTATACATTCCTTTAGGAACATTTGGTGACGGCGCGAAGATTGGTTGTTTTTTGGATAGAACAAATAAAATCGGGATTTTTAAAAGACTGGTCGCCGGCAGCTATAGATCCAAAAACGTACGAAGAGGCAAAATAATAATTAAACTATCGCCCCGTTTTAATAGTCCTAAAGGTAAGATTAAAAATTACGGCTATGAAAACGATAAGGATATACTGGGATTATTACTTTGCCGACTTCGATAATTTATTTATAAAGGCCTGTGAAGCAGGGGTGTATTAGTGTTGGTGAATAGTTGATTGGGGTGATTAAGTGAGTAGTTTTAGATAGTCTAACTTAATCAACAACTCACTTAATCAACCCAATCAACCAATTTACTCTATAACTGTCACCTTCAGCATATTGGTTTTCCCGTGTTTAAAGATAGGTATTGCAGCGGTGTTGATCACCACTTCGCCTTCTTGTACCAGATTTGCTTCTTTAAGGATGTTGTTTACTTCGCTGATGGTTTTATCAGTGCTTTCCAGCTGGTCGTAATAAAAGGTACGTACGCCCCAAACCAGGCTAAGGGCATTTAAAAGGTGCTTGTTTGATGTAAAAATAAAAGTGCCTGCTTTTGGCCTGTAGCTTGATATTTCGAAGGCGGTATAGCCTGATATGGTCATGGATACTATACCTACGGCGTTGGTGTGTTCAGCTAAATAAACTGCCGAACCGCATACGGCATCACGCAGATAATTAGGGGAGGCGGTATCCGTGTTGGGTTCTTTACTGGCATTAAAAGGGTAGCCAAGGTCTTCCACATTGCGTATAATTTTCGCCATGGTTTCAATAACAATTACAGGGAACTCGCCAACGGACGTTTCGCCGCTCAGCATAACAGCATCGGCGCCGTCAAGCACCGAGTTGGCTACGTCGTTTACCTCGGCACGAGTAGGGCGCGGGGTGGTTATCATTGATTCCAGCATCTGGGTAGCAACAATTACCGGTTTTGACGCCTCACGGCATTTACGGGCAATCATTTTTTGCAATAAAGGCACTTCTTCCAGCGGCATTTCAACGCCAAGGTCGCCGCGGGCAACCATTACGCCATCACTGGCAGCAATTATATCATCAATATTATCAATGGCTTCGGGCTTTTCAACCTTGGCAATTACTTTGGCTGCTTTACCGCTTTCAGCAATTATCTTTTTTAGTTCCATAATGTCTTCGCCGGTACGCACAAACGAAAGGCCTATCCAGTCAACATCCCATTCCAGGGCATATTTCAGGTTTACAAGGTCCTCTTCGGTTAAACTCGGGATAGAAACTTTGGTATTAGGCAGGTTAACGCCCTTGCGCGATGTTAAAATACCGCCATGCACCACTTCGCAAACTACAGTATCCCGCCTGTTGGTTTCAATAACACGCATTTGTATTTTTCCGTCATCCAGCAAAATAATTTCATCCGGCTGCACATCCTGCGGAAAAGTATCGTAGGTAATGTATATCTGGTTATCGTCGCCAATTAATTCGTTTGTGGTAATATTTATACGGGTGCCATTTATAAGGTGGATCCCGCCGTCTTTTACCAAACCGATACGAATTTTAGGCCCCTGAAGGTCGGCTAAAATGCCGACATTGGTTTTATATTGTTCATTAATTTCGCGGATAGTATCTATCACCGCCTTATGGTCCTGCGCTTTTCCATGCGAAAAATTAAGACGGCAAATGTTAACGCCGGCCTTTATCATGGCTAACAAAACATCTTTTTTTGCCGATGCAGGCCCCATTGTGGCAACAATTTTAGTGCGGTTATAATTTGATTTCATATTTATTTTATTAAAACAGGCTTATTTTGGCTGCTATGGTGTATTGATGACACCCCAAAAATTTGCGCTAAAATAAGAGATTTTCACGTGATTTTATTTTTTTAGGATCAATCTTTACTGCCGCGACGATTTCTTGTATCTTATTTAGTGACGAAACAAGGCTGTCGAGGTCGTTTTCATCGATATAATTTTTTATTAATAAAAAATAATCGGCCTTTTTCATCTCGGGGATCAGATAGCCTTCGGAGCCTTTATTGGCAATAAAATAGAAGTCTGTTTCGGTGGTTTCCCAGTTATAATGGTATCTTGAGAACAACACAGGGCCGTTTGCGGGTTGAATATCGACCCGTAAATCATTTATTTTCGTAAAATTAAAGTTTAAAAACTTGTTAATTAAGTAACAAATCCTGTAATCTTTAAGGGAAGTTGTAACGGCGATCAAAACAAAATCAAGATCGATCTCAAACTTTAAAAATTTCCTGTTCAAAATCATTACTTTTGCACCGGTAAAAATACAAATCGAAACTCTTGCAATAAAATTTTGTTGCAAATAATACAAGAGTATTTAGATTTGATATTTGACGAAATTTATTTTTCTTTGCACAAAATTTTTATTAATCATTAAACTATAAGACTATGTCTGATATCGCTTCAAGAGTAAAAGCTATTATCGTAGAAAAATTAGGTGTTGACGAAAGTGAAGTAACACCCGAAGCTAGCTTCACCAATGATCTTGGTGCTGACTCGTTGGACACCGTGGAATTAATCATGGAGTTTGAAAAAGAATTTAACGTGGCTATTCCTGATGATCAGGCCGAAACTATCGGTACTGTTGGCCAGGCTGTTGCTTACCTTGAAAAAAACGTTAAATAGGGCTCCTCAACATTATTAAATGGAGTTTAAAAGAGTTGTAGTAACCGGGCTTGGAGCACTTACTCCAATTGGCAACAGCGTTCCTGAATATTGGGAGGCTTTGCTTAATGGGGTGAGTGGCGCCGCCTTGATCAAAAGTTTTGATACCGAAAAGTTCAAAACCAAATTCGCTTGTGAAGTAAAAAACTTTGATGCGGACGCCTATTTAGGCAGAAAAGATGCCAGGAAACTGGACCCCTTTGTTCAATATGCTTTATTTTCGACCGAAGAGGCCGTAAAAGATGCAGAATTAAACTTTGATAAATTGGATACCAGCCGCATAGGCGTTATCTGGGGGTCAGGTATCGGCGGCTTAAAAACATTTTTAGATGAGGTAACGAATTTCGCAAAAGGCGACGGCACACCGCGTTTTAACCCGTTTTTTATCCCAAAAATGATAGCTGATATTGCTCCCGGGCATATCTCTATCAGGTATGGTTTGCGGGGGCCTAATTTTTCAACCGTTTCAGCCTGTGCTTCATCAAACAATGCGCTTATTGATGCATTTAACTATATCCGTTTGGGTAAAGCTAATATGTTTATCAGCGGCGGTTCCGAAGCGATCATAAACGAGGCAGGTATTGGCGGATTTAATGCCATGCATGCCTTATCGACCCGAAACGATGATCCGGCGACAGCATCACGCCCGTTTGACCTGGACCGTGACGGCTTTGTGGCAGGTGAAGGCGCGGGTACGATCATTTTGGAAGAACTTGAACATGCTAAAGCACGCGGAGCCAAGATTTATGCCGAAATGATGGGCGGAGGTATGAGCGCCGATGCTTATCACATGACTGCGCCGCATCCCGAAGGGCTTGGGGCTGCCCTGGTAATGAAGGCTGCCCTTGAAGATGCCGGTATGACCCCGGCGGATATTGATTATGTGAATGTTCACGGAACATCAACACCAATTGGCGATCCGCAGGAAGTTAAGGCCATAAAGGATGCTTACGGCGATCATATTTATCGTATAAATATCAGTTCTACCAAATCAATGACAGGCCATTTATTGGGTGCTGCCGGCGCTGTTGAGGCAATTGCAGCTATTTTAGCTTTAAAAAATGACATTGTACCACCAACAATTAATCACTTTACTGACGATCCGGCTTTTGACCCTAAAATAAATTTTACATTTAATAAGGCACAAAAAAGGGTAGTAAGGGTAGCGCAGAGCAATGGTTTCGGTTTTGGGGGCCACAATGCATCTGTGATATTTAAAAAGTACGAAGATTAATTATATTGGATGCCTATAAGTCGTTTTTACAAACTTTACATATCCCCAAACAGAGCGCAGGTTAAGATATTAAAGAATTTACTCGGTTTTGTACCGGGTAATATATCCTTATACCGGATGGCATTCCGGCATAAATCTGTTGCTCAAAACGTCAAAAAAGGGGTTAAAAACAGCAACGAGCGCCTCGAATTTTTGGGTGATGCTGTATTGGGAAGTGTAGTAGCCGAAGTCCTTTTTAAATTATATCCTTATGAGGACGAAGGTTTTTTAACGGAGTTGCGTTCAAAAATAGTCAGCAGGGTAAATTTAAACCAGCTTGCCCGTAAGCTTGGCTTTGATAAACTGATTGAATATGATAACCGCATGCTCAATTCATCAAGGCAGGGATCATTGCTTGGCGATGCGTTTGAAGCTTTGATAGGCGCCGTTTATTTAGACAAAGGCTACGATTTTACGCGCAGCTTTTTGGTGAACCATATCATCAAATCACATATCGACATCCATACCCTCGAACAAACCGAAACCAATTTTAAAAGTAAATTAATTGAGTGGTGCCAGCGCCATAGTAAAGATGTGGCATTTGACCTTGTTGGTAATGATGAGGGCGAGAATGTTAAACTGTTTACAGTTCAGGCTGTTATTGACGGCGAAGTAATGGGCATAGGCAAAGAGTTCAGCAAAAAGAATGCTGAAAAACTTGCTGCCGAAAAAGCCTGCGAATCTTTAGGGATATAGCCGCCTACCCCCACCTGAATTGATGTCACTATCTCAAGTTATTTAATGTCGAATAATGAATTCCGAATATTGAATGAAGTGAAAGTTCGAAATTGGACATTCGAAATTCATTATTCGATATTAACTCGCCGACCATTTTTATTCAAACGTTAGTGCCCTTAGTGAAGGGGGGGAATTGTAAATTGTTCCCTCTATTGTCGTGTCACTCAAACATTGACGCTTAGTCTCAAGTTGAAAGTCTTAAGCCATAAGTAAAGAAAAGGACAAAATACAACTTATGACTTCCGACTAAAGACTGTTGACTTAACAATAGTGGCTCTATAACGCTTTGTATGGGTAATCATTTCATCCCGATAGCTATCGGGAAACTTAAAAAAATTGTTATTATGATGATAAAATATGGTTTTCTAAGGCACCGAAGAGACGTAGCCTCGATAAATATTATAG
>DHXR01000046.1:49456-117043 GCA_002413785.1 Mucilaginibacter sp. UBA5151 | reverse complement strand
GCCTCGATAAATATTATAGCAACGGATTTTAATCCGTTGAAAAGGTAAGAAGAAAAACATTAAGAACCGTAGGTTCGACCCATATAAATAGAAAGCTAATATGGATCGTGCCTACCAGCACTCCAAATGTTGAATTCATGTAACAACGGGTTAAAACCCGTTGCTACAAAATATTTCGAGCCGAAGGCTCTATAATTAAACGCTTACCCATACAAAGCGGTATAGAGCCACAATAGTGGATAAATGAGCTAAGGTTTTTGTTTTTCTTCCTTTTTTTCAAGCACCGGTGCGTTTAAGTGCTCCAGATCAAGCGAGTTTTTATTCTCATCATAATATTGATATGACTTTTTAATCTCTTTAATCAGATCATAGTCGCTCATCGCTTTCAGATCCTCGTATGTTGGTGTGTAATACTCCATAAATTTTTTCGCAACGGTATCGGGGGCACTGGTTACCCTTTTAACCAGTGTTACAGTATATCTTCTTTTCACCTCGGCGTATTCAAGTTCATTTTTTGAATAGGCTTTAAACCGTTTGGCCTGACCTGGTGTTGTCCCAAAAAGTTCATATAAACCGGTCAAAGGGGACGATAGAAATGATAAAACAGGGGGTTTGCCATCATAAAAGGTGCCTTGTTTCCTATAGTCGGCCATTACATCGTTTATTTCCTGTTTCTTTGTTTCCCCTTTTATTGTAACCGTTGCCAGCTGTATCACAGGCTGCATATAAACAGGCATGTCGCTTCCATTGATGATTACGATTTTCTGGTCTGTATATTCGGTTTTAGTAAAAAGAAGGGTATCGCCAATGGCAGCATTAACGGTAAACCAACCCAGTTCGTCACTCATCATCAGGTCTTTGGACCTTAAATTTCTGATCAGTACCTGTGAAATTCGCTCACCGCTGAGTTTTTTTGAGACTACCCCGTGTATTACGAGTGCTTTTTGCCCGGATACCTTTAATGAAAGGCAGAAAAAGAAGATCAATAGAAAAAAATACCGGGATCGCATTAACATAATTTAGCGTGTAAACTTAAATATTGTATTTGAAAGCAAGTGTAAAAAAATGTTAAAGTGGAGAGGTTAGTGATTGGAGGTTAGAGATTAGTTAAACTTGAATCTGACGTTTAGTAGGTTTTTCGATCATTTGTAATAAAAATGTACTATAAAACTAAGATATAGCAAAAAACTGATCTCTGACCTCTAACCTCTAATCACTAAAACATTATCTTTGCGCATGATAAAATCCATGACCGGTTATGGAATTGCCAGTTTTGACTCGGGCAATACAAAATACACCGTTGAGATAAAATCCCTTAACAGTAAATTTCTTGAACTGTCGCTTCGTCTGCCAAAATCTTTTACAGAAAAAGAGTTCCAGCTGCGTACAGAATGCAATAAACAAATTGAAAGGGGCAAAGTAAGCCTTTCTATCACTGTCGAAAAAGCAAATACAACCGCAAATGCCGCCGGCATTGATAAAGACCTGCTTAAACACTATTATGAACAATTAAAATCCGTTAGTTTTGATCTTGATGAAACAACGGGTAATCTGCTTGAACTTGCCCTTGGTTTGCCCGAAGTTGTAAAATACGATGAGGAAACCGTATCGGAAGAAGAATGGAAAATTGCCGAAAAAACATTTCAACAGGCATTAGCAGCTTTTCAGCAATTCAGGTCTGATGAAGGCAATGTACTTGAGCAGGATGTAAAATACCGCATCGGCATTATATTAAAAAACCTTGAGCTTGTTGAAATTGAAGAACCTAAGCGCGTCCCGTTGATAAGGGAACGCCTTAACCAATTTTTAAGTGACGCCGTTGGCCGTGAGGCAATTGACCAGAACCGCTTTGAGCAGGAGCTGATCTATTTTATCGATAAACTGGATATTACAGAAGAAAAGATCCGTTTAAGAACACATTGTGAATATTTTATTGAAACCCTGAAAAATGCAGACGCCAACGGTAAAAAGCTGGGTTTCATTTCGCAGGAAATTGGCCGTGAAGTAAATACACTCGGCTCAAAAGCAAATGATGCCACTATCCAGAAACTGGTTGTAGGCATGAAAGAAGAACTGGAAAAAATAAAAGAACAATTGCTGAATGTACTATAGTTCATAGTTGATGGTTCATAGTTCATGGCTGAAAAAATGCAAGTCTAAACTATAACCCAATACTATGAACTATGAACCATGAACTATGAACACTAACGGGAAACTCATCATATTTTCAGCGCCATCAGGGGCGGGTAAAACTACCATTGTACAGCATCTGCTTACAAAAATACCCGAACTTGAGTTTTCAATTTCGGCAACCACAAGGAAACCCCGCGGCGATGAACAAAACGGAAAAGACTACTATTTTATAAGTAAACAGGAGTTTTTACACAGAATTGCAAGAAAGCAATTTGTTGAATTTGAAGAGGTTTACACAGGGACATTTTACGGCACGCTGCGTACCGAAATTGAACGGATCTGGCAAAAAGGAAAAACCGTGATATTTGACATTGATGTGGAAGGCGGCCTGCACCTTAAACGCAAATACGATGGCGATGCGCTGGCAATATTTGTGCAGCCACCATCATTGGAAGTACTCATCGAACGCTTGACCGGCAGGGGTACCGATTCTGCCGAAAAACTGAAGGAACGGTTTATAAAAGCAGAAAAAGAATTGAATTATGCCCCGCAATTTGATATTATCCTAAAAAATCACGATCTTCAAACCGCATGTGATGAAGCTGAGGCGTTGGTTAGGAACTTTATCGCACAGGATTAGTTTGCAGTTTTTAGTTTGCAGTTAGCAAAGTTTTAAAATGGGTACCTATAAGGATTTAGTTTTATATAAAAAAAGCTTTGTTCTTGCTATGGAAATCTTCATAGTTACCAAGCAGTTCCCTAAAGAAGAAATATATTCCCTGACAGACCAGATTCGCCGTTCCTCGCGTTCCACCAATATTTGCACCATCGAAGCATACCGCAAGCGTAGATATCCTAATCATTTTGTGAGTAAACTAACAGATGCAGATATGGAAAACAGCGAAACCCAGGGGTGGCTGGAATTTGCAAAAGAGTGTAATTATATTTCCAAAGAAGTTTTTGATAGACTACATGCACTGTCTGACGAGATCGGACGAATTGTTCAATACATGATTGATAACCCCGGAAAGTTTGGTGCCGGATAAGGCTTTAAATCCGATTGCCAACTGCCAACTAAAAACTGCCAACTGATGAAAATAGGACTACTATTCGGTTCATTTAACCCTATCCATATCGGCCATTTAATTATTGCAAATTATATGGCCAACTATACCACGCTCGATAAAGTTTGGCTGGTGGTGTCGCCCCAAAACCCCTTAAAAAAGTATAATGACCTGGTAAATACCTACGACCGCCTGGAAATGGCCAAACTGGCTACCGATAACTCGGTTAAACTGGAGGTGAGCGATGTGGAACTAAAGCTGCCTCAGCCATCTTATACCATTGACACCCTTACCCATTTAAAAGAAAAGTACCCGCAGCATGAATTTGCGCTCATTATGGGGTCGGATAACCTGGTATCTTTACCAAAATGGAAAAACTATAAGCTAATATTGCGCGATTACAGGATCTATGTTTACCCGCGTCCGGGCTATGAAAATACCGACCTGGCGACACACCCCTCCGTAACAATCACCATGACGCCCCTGATGGAACTGTCGGCCTCATTTATCCGCCAGTCTATCGCACAGAAAAAGAATGTGCAATATTTTGTGCCCGATGTGGTTTTGGAATTTATTGAGAGTAAGCATTTGTACAGGTAAAAGCCGAAAGCACAAAGCTTAAAGCTTTTTTAATTTGCTTTGGTCTTTCTGCTTTTAGCTTTCACCTAAATTCCCCTTATCTTTGCCCCGTGAGTGAAAAAACCATCCTAAAACTACAACTGCCGACCGACTTCAACCGATTTTAAAAAAGCTACCAGCTTTTCTACCGCCTTTGCCCGGTGGCTAACCCTGTTTTTTTCGTCCAAGCTCATTTCAGCAAAAGTTATATCATAGCCATCTGGCTGAAAGATAGGGTCGTAACCAAAACCCCGGGCGCCGGCACGTTCATAGCGGATAAGGCCTTCAACTGTTCCTTCAAAAAAATGCTCCGCGCCATTCCATATCAATGAGATCACGGTACGGAAACGCGCCTTGCGGTTGGCCGATTGCACTAATTTTTCGAGCACTTTATCCATATTGGCCTCATGGTCGCCATGTTTCCCGGCATACCGCGCTGAAAAAACGCCCGGTTCCATGTTCAAAGCATCAACCTCCAGGCCGCTGTCGTCCCCAATACAATTCAGATGGTACTTATTATAGATATAATTGCTTTTTACAGAGGCATTTTCACTGAAAGTTAACCCGGTTTCGGCAATATCATCAAAGCAGCCAATATCATCCAGGCTTAATAATTTTATACCTCCGTCAATTTTAGCGGCAACCTCCTGTATTTTGTGCCTGTTATTGCTCGCAAAAACCAATTGCTGCATTACAGTTGTTTCATTTGTTCCCAAAATGCTTTTTTATTTTCATTGTTTTCCATCATCTCATCAAAACTGAAACTTAACAAGGTTTGGCAATTATTTAATTTCTGCGGTTTGTTAAGTGTAAGCTGCCCGATGCCCACAGGCAGCGCCTGCCGGCCGAGCAATAGTAATTTTTGCGGTTTAAAAAAATCCGTCAATTGCTGAATGGTTGCACCCGTGTATTTTGCAATGTTAAAAATCGCCGTGTCGTCCAAACTATAACCCAAACGTCTTATGATACTATCCAGGGCTATAAAATGCTTGTCCTCAATAGTCTCCAGTTCAGGATAATACCCAATAACAAGGAAGTTTTTTTTGTTGCCCCCCATGAAATTAAAATTATCCGGTTGTTTTTCCTCAACCGGCGGGGGGGCTGTATCAGGAGCAGGCAGGGTTTTGTCTTTATCAAGCAGGTAAAGACCTTCATTCATTATCAAACTAAACGCAATGGGGTTTTCAACTTTCATATATAAATTGTAAGCCTCCCGGAAGGAAGAAGCAGTATTTAACAAATTTTAACCAAAAGTACTTAAACAGTTTGAAGCATTATCGGCATATTCGCACAATTATAGCTGGTATAAATTAAATCAGGCGATTTATGCGGCTATAATTCATAAATTTTACCGAAATTCGTGACTTTTAACCCCGATGTTTCGGGAGAGCGTAATTAACACATACAATGTACATGAGAAAGTTTGGGACAGCCATTTTAAGTATTATTTTATTTATATCTGTAGTAAAGGCACAAACGCGTACCCATACACTGGATAAAATTGCCGGCGTGGTGGGCAGCAGCATTATACTGCAATCAGATATTGAATTAAAATATGCATCGTACCTTGCACAGGGCAATCAGCCAAACCCGGATATTAAATGCCAGATACTACAGGGCTTGCTAACGCAAAAACTATTAGCGGCACAGGCAATTATTGACAGTATTGATGTGAAAGAAGATGAGGTTGACGCCGACGTTGAACGCCGTATGCGGGGAATGATACAAAGGGCAGGCGGAGAAGATAAGCTTGAACAGTTTTTAGGCCGGTCGGTTATACAGTATAAGGACGAGATTCGCCCGGATCTTAAGGAAGAACTGGTGGCCCAGAAAATGCAGCAAAAAATCACAACTAACGTAAATACAACGCCCGAAGACGTTAAAAAGTTTTTTAACAAAATATCAAAGGATAGCTTACCTACTTTTAATAAAGAAGTAGAAGTTGGAGAGATAGTATTTAACCCCAAACTTAACCCTGCCGAAAAAGAAGCCTACAAGCAAAAAGCAGAAGATTTGCTGAAGAGGGTTAAAGGCGGTGAGGATTTTGGCGCATTGGCGCGCCTTTATTCACAGGACCCGGGTTCGGCCCCGCAGGGTGGCGATCTTGGTTTTAATGACCGGAGTACATTTGTGAAAGAATTTTCGGCATGGGCCTTTAAGTTAAAAGCGGGCGAATATTCGCCGGTATTTGAATCTGATTTTGGCTTTCACTTTTTGCAGGTAATTGAGCGGAGAGGTGAGCAGGTACACGTGCGCCATATTTTAATTGCACCGGCAACTACCCCCGGCAGCTTAGACAGGGCGAAAGCGAAAGCCGACAGCGTTTATGACCTGTTGATAACTAATATGATAAATAGCAAGAGGATAGATTTTTCGACTGCGGCGGCCTATTACTCTGACAATAAAGACACTAAATATAATGGCGGGATGCTTTTAAACGCTGATAATGTTGAAACCCGGACCACCCATATCCCTACTGACAGGCTCGACCCGCAGGTGGCGCTTACTACCGATACCATGAAAGTAGGCAGCATCTCGAAACCACAATTATTTACCGGACAGGACGGGAAAAAGAGTTATAAAATATTATACCTGAAATCCACTGCCAGCCCGCACAAAGCTAACCTGGAGCAGGACTATCCGAAAATAAAAGAATATGCCACTAGCGATAAGATCAACCGTACAATAAGCGAGTGGTTCCAGAAAAAGAGAAAAAAAACATATATCAGAATTGACCCTCAGTATCTGTCGTGCCCTACTTTAAAAGGATGGTCGACCCCTGAAACTACTGCAGAAGTTAAACCTTAAAACATGCAACACAGCCCGGACGTGGAAGCCGCTGACGCTTTAAGGCAGGCCTATCAGCAAATTACCGCCGAAATAGGTAAAGTTATTATCGGTCAGGAAGAGGTGGTTAAATTTGTGCTGATCTCTATTTTCAGCAACGGGCATTGTTTGCTGGTGGGTGTTCCGGGATTGGCAAAAACCTTGCTGGTACAAACGGTGGCGCAGGTGCTTGATCTCGATTTTAAACGCATACAGTTTACCCCCGACCTGATGCCATCAGATATTATCGGCTCCGAAATATTAGGTGAAGACAGGAATTTTAAATTTATACCAGGCCCGGTTTTTGCAAATATCATCCTTGCCGATGAAATTAACCGTACACCGCCAAAAACGCAGGCCGCCCTGCTGGAAGCCATGCAGGAAAAAGCGGTTACGACTGCGGGCATTACCCACAAACTGGCGCAACCATTTTTTGTTTTAGCCACCCAAAACCCGATTGAGCAGGAGGGTACCTACCCTTTACCCGAAGCACAGCTTGATCGTTTTATGTTTAATGTGGCTTTAAATTACCCGAGCTTCAAAGAAGAATTACAGGTAGTTAAAAATACAACAAGCAGCAAACATGCCGACGTTAACAAGCTTTTAAATGCCGAACAGATCATATATTTTCAGCACCTGGTAAGGAATATACCGGTTGCCGATAATGTGCTTGAATACGCAGTAAAGCTGGTAGCAAAAACCCGTCCGGGCGGCGAACATGCCGCGCCGCAGGTTAAACGTCTGCTTAACTGGGGTGCAGGTCCCCGTGCATCGCAATTCCTGGTATTGGGCGCCAAATGCCATGCCGTTATCAACGGAAAATACTCTCCCGATATTGAAGATGTACAGGCCATAGCCAAGCCCATATTAAGGCACCGCCTTGTGCGCAGCTACCACGCCGAAGCTGAAGGGTTGTCAACAGATGATATTATTGAACAGTTGTTTTAAGTCTTGAGTCGGAAGTCTGTAGCTGTTTTTAAACCAAGACATCAGGCTGATTCCCGGTGTCATTAAGTTAAGGAAAAATATTTTAAATAAATACTATTTTACCCTCTCTTTGCCTACGGCAGAAAGAGGGTAAACGCACTAAAAAAAAGCATTCTCCTTAACTCAGGACTTCAGACTAACTCCCCGCGTCTTTTACGCCGTATCCCCCTCAAAAACTTAATGATTTCCCAAATTACGAGGGGCTAAATGGGTTTAGCCCCTCGTGATTTTTTCGGTTTGAGGAGCTAAATGCGTTTAGCTCCCCGTAAATTTTGCCGTTTGAGAAGCTAAATGCGTTTAGCTCCCCGTAATTTTCACCGTTTGAGGAGCTAAACGCGTTTAGCTCCTCGTAATTTTTAAGGGTCAATATTGCATAAATAACTGCATATCAATAAAATACGGTTAAAATGTCAAAGAATATCCCAAAAATGGTTGAAAAAAAGAGCTTGCAGCGGTTTATTTTGCTGATCTGCCTGGTAAAATAAAAGGGTGTGGGGTTTAGTCAAATATGGTGAATTTTGGGGAGAATTGCAAGGGGAAGGCTAAATCAAAATGTCGCGAATCACGAAATGTTCCGATGGAACATGAAGCTTCTATTTTTCATTTTCTACCGACCAAACATCCATAAGGACGGCTGGTTAGTAGAAAAACATATAAAGACGATTTTCACGTTCCATAGGAACGTTTGGTATCAGACAGTTGTTGACTTGCACCCAACCAAGGTCGCTTTTTCTTGATTTATAACGTTAAACTTTCACCGATCGCCAATAATTTCAAATTAAGGCCGGCAGATTCAAATTTTTTCCTGACTTCGCTTTTATCAATTTTAATAACAGGGAAGGTATCATAATGCATACCGATAATATTTTTGCAGTTGATAAAACCGGCTGCTTTTATGGCATCATCCGCACCCATAGTATAGTTATCGCCAAGCGGGAGGTATGCCCAGTCGAGGTTTTCATCGGCCAGTAATTTCATGTCCATCGTTAACGCCGTATCTCCCGAATAATATATTTTCTTGCCGTCTGCATAGATCACGAACCCGGCGGGGCTGCCGCCGTAGGCGCCATCAGGCATCGAACTGGAATGCAGCGCATATACCATTTTCACCCGTCCGAAATCAAAATCGTACCCGCCGCCAATATTCATACCATGTGCATTTTCAATCCCTTTGTTGCCAAGCCAGCCGGCAATCTCGGCAATGCATATCACTGTGGCGCCGCTGTTTTTCTGGATGGTTTCGAGATCAGCGACATGATCGCCATGCCCGTGGGAAACGAGGATATAATCAGGTTTCAGGCTATTCACATCAATAGCCTTTGCAAGTGGGTTGTGCGAAATAAATGGGTCGAACAATAATTTTTTACCGCCTGCTTCCAGTTCAAAAGAGGCATGTCCGTAATAGGTAGTTTTCATAGGTTATAGATTTTTAATGTTTTGAATATCGGGTAACGGATCAATTTTGTTTAGTTAAGTAAAAGTCAACGATTAAAATTCTTTAATAGCTGGTGCCTCACCCTGCCCTCTCCAAAGGAGAGGGTTCTAAAAAGGAGCGCAGTTTAAGTCCTCTCCTTTGGAGAGGATTTAGGTGAGGCCAATTACCCGGCAGGTCTTTAACTAAACGACATTGAACACCGGGATGATCAACTTCAACACCATTCAAAATTCGGTATTCTATCGCCAATAGGCAAAAAATAATAATAATGTGTTTAGCGACTGAAAATTCTAATGATTAAAATTACAATCAATTGAAAATATGCAGGTTATGACGACTCCCCTCTTGAGAGGGGGCGCGCCCGGATGTGTTGTGGCGGGGGTGTGTTAGCCGATATGCTCATTAACACACCCCTCCACCCCTCTCAAGAGGGGAACCGCACGGGCCAGGCTATAAATCACACCTTGTTCACTATTTTTCAATCGCTAAAGATGTTAATAATAAGTTTCCCAATGCAAATTCAAGGCCTTAAAACAAACCGCCAAGACCGCCAAACATTTCTTTGGTCATGGCGGCCATTTCGCTTTGGCTTACGTTATCAGCCTGTTCCATTGCCTTGTTTACTGCAATTACCAACAGCTCCTCTAATTGTTCCTTGTCGCCATCTTTAATAAGAGCCTCATCAATTACTATTGACTGTATCACCTTATTGCCAT
Organism: Mucilaginibacter sp. UBA5151; assembly: GCA_002413785.1. Classification (GTDB taxonomy): domain Bacteria; phylum Bacteroidota; class Bacteroidia; order Sphingobacteriales; family Sphingobacteriaceae; genus Mucilaginibacter. The sequence continues at coordinate 107,264 of DHXR01000046.1, read as the reverse complement.
TGGCGCTCACAGTAATTTTGCCGCCTTCGGCAATACCTGTAACGGTAATTCCGTCCAGCCTTTTTTTTACTTCGCCCGCTTTTTGCTGGGCCTGCATTAGTTTGTCGAACATTTTCTTAGGATTATGTGCAGATTTCAAATGTGCAGATGTGCGGATTTCAAATGTGCAAATTATAGAATTTAAAAACATCTGCACATCTGCAAATCCGCACATCCGCACATCCAATTAATCATCACTCGTATCGCCATTACCTTTATAGGCGCTTTTTCGTACGATGGGCATGCCGGTTACTTTAAACAGATCATCTAATTTCAACAGGCTGCCATTTGATAAATTTGTTAAAAGTACAATAGTAATATCAGCTTTAATATCCCTCAAAAAAATATGACGAAAACCGTGCCACCAGCCGGTATGATAGATCACCTGCTGCCCCGGCGCTTCAAAAATACGCCAGCCATAGCCATAGCTAAAATGACCATGCAACATTGGGTTACGTGGCACATAGGCCGAATCCATACTGGCCTGCTTTAACAGGCGGCCATCGCGCAAAGCCCTGTCGAACAGGTAAAGATCGCCAACCGTGCTGTAAATCCCTTTGTCGCCAACCGGGCCGTCTAAAAAATTCTGTGCTACAGAATAGCGCCATTGCCCCCTGTCGTGCCCCACCACATCCACAGGAATCTTACTATAAACCGCTTTTGAATAAACCGCCGTGTGTTCCATGCCGGCAGGTATAAACACGTTCTCCTTCATAAAATCAGCATAGGACTGGCCTGTTACCTTTTCTATAATCGACCCCAATACCATAAAGTTAGAGTTATTATACAAAAACCGTTTATCAGGTTTGTTAAACGGCCGGGGCTTATATTTAGCTATTAAAGCCATTTCATCGGCATTGCTAATCCCTTTCCGTTCATCCCAATGATTTGCCCGGTAAAGGTCATCGGTAAAATAAACATAATTCATCATACCCGAGCGATGGGTAAGCAACAGCCTGATGGTTACGCCATCATAAGGAAAATCAGGAAAAAACTGCTTCACATTATCATCCAGTTTCAGTTTCCCGCGCTCTATCAGCAATAGTATCGCGGTGGAGGTCATGGTTTTTGTAACCGATGCCAGCTCAAATTGCGACCTTATTTTTAAACTGTCGCGGTGCAGGTAATCGGCCCAGCCAATGGCTTTTTCGTAAATTATTTTTCCATGTTTGGCAACCAGCACATTGCCGTTAAAACCCCGTGTTTTATGCAGTACCTGCATCACATTGTCTATCGCTTTATTCTCGTTTTTAGGGTTATAGGCTAATAAAGCTTTGGTATCAAATGGAACCTTAGTAGGGCCTGGCAACGTTACAGTAGTATCACTATTATTGTTATTTTTTGGGTTCGACGAGCAGGAAGCTATCAGCAGCAGGGGTGCGGTAAATGTTAAAAAAGTTTTATACACAAATCTCATAAATAAATAATCTCTCACGGTAAACAAACGCGAAAATCAGGAATTATACATCAGTTATAAAGTAATGTTTTAAATATATTTTCTTTTGGTTAATCAATTGTTAAATTTAGGGATGAAATTTCTGCCTTATTTCCTGTTCAGTTTTCTCGTTAACATCACCTGCAGCGCTGCACTGGCGCAAAGCACTGATGATGTCCAATTGCTTGTTCAGCAGGGGGTACAAATGAATAAGGACGGCAAATATGCCGATGCTATTGTGGCCTATAAACAGGCATTAAAAATCGATTCCAATAATTTTTATGCTAACTACGGAATTGCTTTTTCGCTGCTGCAATCGGACAGAGGGAAGGAGGGCATACCCTACCTTGAAAAAGCCATTAAAGCAAATACATCGTTAACCGCCGAAGTTGAGGACCTTTTAGGGAATATTTACGACAAGTACCATGAACCGGCAAAAGCAATTGAAGCCTATAAGGCCGGGATAAAAGCCGACCCGAAATACCAGCATGCCTATTACAATTTAGGATTGGTTTACTTTAGGGATAAAAATTATGCAGAGGCCGAAAAACAGGCGATTGAAGCGATAAAGCTTGATCCCAAAAATGCCAATAGTCAGCGGATGTATGCGTTGGTAACCTTTCACCAGAACAAAAGGGCGGTGGCTTTACTTGGTTTTTGCAGCTTTATTTTAGCCGAGCCAAATACTGCCCGCAGCGCCGAGGCTTTCGGGAATATGCAGCATATATTGCAGGGCGGAACGTTAAAAATTGAACCCGGAACCGCCGCCCCGGTAATTGACGCCAATACCAATGCGCTTAACCAGGCCATAAAGCTTGCTGTAGCCACAACCGCCAAAAACAAATACCCAACACCCGCCGACCAGTTAACCGCGCAGCTAAGCGCCATATTTAATGCAACAGGCCCTTTAGCCGATAAACAAAGCGGCAATGATTTTTTTAAAACGTATTTAGCCGTTTACTTTTATAAGTTAGCGCAATCGCCAAATATGCCCGCTTTTGCGAGGATGCTCAACCAGGCTAACCCTGAAAATGCCAAATGGATTGCTGATCATCCGCAGTATATGAATGATTTGTATGCGTGGGTGAAGGCGACGGAAAGGGGGTTTTGACGAAGATCAAACTTACCTTTAGATTAGCAAAGTAAATAAACAAAGGGTTTACACAGGGTTTACACAATTTCAAAAATTTACATACTATTCAATTGATAATCATGAGTTTATAAAAATGGTGGGTTTACATAAAATGCTAATTTTTTTCGTTTGAGGAGCTAAATACGTTTAGGGCACCGTAAAAATCAGCTTGTTTTTGTTAATGTGTTGAATATCCAATAAATACAGAAATATTTCAAAGAAATACCCGAAAATCGACAGAAAAAAATCGTAAAAATATTTTTTATGTTGATGGAATTAATTTTCGGAATGCCTGGGGATTGATTCAAATATACCAAAAATGAGGGGGATTAGCAAGGGGAGCAGTTCAATCTTTTCTTGCTTTCAGTACCGCTGGTTTAGCGTTTTTCTGCCTTTGGAGGCCTGTTATTCACCAGTTCTGTGTTTTTTTATCGCATGTTTACAATGTGCATGGTGTCGGGCAATTTCTGCTTCAAAAGAGCTCCCGGATTGTTTGATACAAGTTCGACAATTTCGGAAAAACTCTTTGCAGGGCTTTAGAAATGGACTATATAAGCTGAATAGCTTTGATGGATTTTTTCTGTCTGTTTTATTGTTTATCGGTCCCTAAGCACATTTTTCTATTAGATCTATTAATAATAGCGATAGTTCATCCACAGTTTGTGATCTCCTATTATCTACCAAGTGTTTATAAAGTCAAGGCTAATTTGAGGGTTTTATTGTTAAATTTGTCGATAAGATAAATGGTATAAAAATAATATGGTCTACACAATGCAGGATGTTCAGGAACAATTATCGATTGTTTCAGAAGATATCGAAGAATATGTCCGTGAAAATAAGATAAAAGTAGGTAAGGGCGGGACACTTTCCACCAAAGCATATCAAACTTTACTTGATTTTTATTCCGCCGAAAAGAATATCATAAACGAAAAACCAGTTTATGTATTAAATGGAAATAAAATTAATGTTAAAACAAAGCCTTTTTTTGAAAGTGACAATCAAAGAGTTTCAATATTTCATGATGATGCTATTAACTTTTTAAAAAAATTACCCCCGGCAAGTGTTGATATAATTATTACTGATCCTGCTTATTCCGGAATGAATCAAAAATTGAAATTGGGTAGCGGTAAGATTATAGGAAAATACAGCGATGCAGGACAAAGCCATGCAAAGTGGTTTGAAGAATTTCATGATACTGAAGAAAACTATAAAGCTTTTTTGAAAGAATGCTATCGTGTTTTAAAAAATAACAGACACATATATATAATGTTTGATTCTTACTCTCTTTTAACACTAGCTCCTGTTGTCCGGGACGTTTTTGAAGTAAAAAATCTTTTATGTTGGGATAAGATAAACATAGGGCTTGGCCATTATTTCAGAAGGAGACATGAGTTTATAATGTTTGCAAGTAAAGGAAAACGACCCTTGAATTCTAAGAGTATACCCGATGTTTGGAGAATTAAAAGAGTGACAGGTTCACAATATCCTACTCAAAAACCAACGGAGGTATTTGAGTTAATGTTAAAAGGAAGCGCTGAAAATGACTTTGTTGTATGCGATCCATTTCTTGGCAGTGGTTCTTCAGCTATCGCAGCCATAAAAGCTAATTGTAAATTTTTAGGTTGTGATATTTCGGAAAAGGCAATGTCCTTTTCAAAAGAGAGAATTGAACAATTTTTAATAACAAAATCGGATAGGTATCAAAAAACTTCCCTTGTCAGTGAGGACGATGCAATGATAAAATTATTTTCGAATGGCAAATCTTAGCAAAACCAGAACCGTATTTGCATTTACTTCACCACGGACGATAGAAAAAATTATTCCAGAAATTTATGTTCTTGTAAATTCTTTTTCTGGCCACGATTGGGATACGGAAACTCAAATTGCTTTCTTTCATGAGTTGTATAAGTCCGAATTCTACGAAGGGGACAAAATGCCTGAAAATGTAGCTCTTGCTGCCAGAGACAGGATTACAAGAGCACCTAAGGCTTTGGGGTTTGTAGATTTAAAACCTCATATAAAACTTACTGAAGTAGGCGAAAAATTATTGAGTCAAATAAGGACGCACGACGTTATTGCTAAGCAGCTTTTTAAATTTCAATTACCGTCTCCATATCATAAAATTGCGCCCGATAGAGGTTTTAATGTGCGACCATATCTCGAATTATTAAGACTCACGAAGGAATTAGGTAGTTTGTCAAAAACGGAAATTGCTATATTCTTTGTGCAAACGACCCATTTCAATAAATTTGATTCCGTTGTTGTAGCTATTAAAAAATTTCGTGAAGCTGCGAAAGCAAATAAGGGAAATAGAAAAGTATTCATTGAAGAGAGATTCACAGATGAAATTCTAAAAATCTACGCCAAAGAAATTGAAGCTAATAATATAAAAACTCGCGAAAGTGGAGAGGCTTCTCTTGCAAAATTTATCAAGACTAAAAGAAGCAATCATGTTGATTACGCAGATGCTTTTATCCGCTACTTAAGAGCAACGCAACTTGTCACATTTGATAAGAAAACTTTCAGGATGATAGTAGCACCTTCACGAATTACCGAAGTGGATTATATCCTTAAAAACGTTGAAAGAAGTGCAACGGATTATAGGTCTGAAGAAGATTTTAAAAAATATCTTTTTAGTCCATCATCTTTGTTGTTACTTACCGATGATAGAAAATATCTTGAAAGTGAACTTACGAAGTTATCTGTAAAGTTTGACCCAAGTGCGACTATTGATTTTCTCAAAGATTTGTTAGAAACAACGGAAAAGAAAATGATTTCTGTTGCTATTCATGAAACAGAAGTCTCCTTGAAAAACTACAAAGAGTATGACGATGTAATTAATATTTTTGATAAAATTAAGAAGAAAGAAGTTCCGGACCCTCCGCTTTATTTAGAATGGAATATATGGAGAGCGTTGGTTATGATGAATTATGCCAAGGAGGTTAAAGGAAATTTTTCAATAGATTTAGATGGTGTTCCATTAAATACAGCGCTTGGAAATATCCCCGATATTGAAATAGAATATGAAGGATTTAAGGTTATTGTCGAAGTTACAATGTCAAGCGGCAACAAACAATATGAAATGGAAGGCGAACCTGTTGCCCGCCATTTCGGAAAAATACAACATGGGTCTACAGTTCCTGTATACTGTCTATTTGTAGCACCTCGAATTAGTGAAGGGGCGTTAGCGCACTTTTTCAATCTAAACAGATTTAATACAAAGGCTTACGGTGGAAAAACAAGAATAGTTCCCATGAGCTTAGATCAATTCATTGCTTTTATCACCATTGCAAAAAATAGCAGATTCAATCATCCCGGAATTTTGAAAACGTATTTGGATTTGATGATAACGAACAATCAATCCGTTGATGATGAGGTAATTTGGTTTCAACAAATCAATGACTCAATTCCAGCTTGGGTAAATTAGGGTATCCATGGGATTCAGGTGGTCTATATCAGCGAATTCTCCGATGTTGCTACCTTTGGCCTGAACGCGCGATGATCAAATCATGCTGGCTATTCGATATTACACCCTTTCAGGGCTATAGATAGGATTGTTATTTTTTTCACAGGGCTTTTGCCCTGTGCAGACATATTACGCCCTTTCAGGGCTGGCAAAATGCCAATTTACAGCCCTGAAAGGGCGTAATATGTCAACGATGGGTATAGCCCATCGGTACACATGCTGGTTATAGCCCATCGGCGCCTCAAGCGCGAGTGTGCCGCGCAGGCCAAAAGAGGTGTTGCACTCGTGCTCCCGTGACAGGTAACGAACCGTACCGATAGGACATCTATACCTGTATGTAGCCTTTTGTTAAGTATCATTCCAAACAACAATCTTTCCGTCTTTCCTACTTTCCGTCTTCGCACTAAAACCCTAAATTGCGCCGTCAAAAAAACACAAATACCATGAGTTTCAGAACCGAACACGATACCATGGGCGAGGTACAGGTACCAGCCGATAAATACTGGGGAGCCCAAACAGAACGTTCACGCAATAACTTTAAAATTGGCCCCGCGGCTTCAATGCCAAAGGAAATTATTGCCGCATTTGCTTACCTTAAAAAAGCCGCTGCTTATACCAATACGGATTGTGGCGCTCTGCCTGCCGAAAAACGCGACCAGATTGCACAGGTTTGCGACGAGATTCTTGAAGGCAAATTATCAAGCGAGTTCCCGCTGGTGATATGGCAAACAGGCTCGGGCACGCAATCAAACATGAATGTGAACGAGGTGGTGGCTAACCGCGCCCATGTATTACAGGGAAACAAACTGGGCGAGGGTAAAACTTTTATCCACCCTAATGATGATGTAAATAAATCACAATCATCTAACGACACCTACCCTACTGCTATGCACATTGCCGCCTATAAAATGGTAAATGATGTGACCATACCGGGTGTCGAGAAATTGCGTGATACGCTAAAAGCAAAAGTTGAAGCATTTAAGGATGTCGTAAAAATCGGTCGTACCCACCTGATGGATGCCACACCGCTTACTTTGGGCCAGGAATTTTCGGGCTATGTATCGCAGCTTGATCATGGTTTAAAAGCATTAAAAAACACATTAGATCATCTTTCGGAGCTTGCACTTGGCGGTACCGCTGTTGGCACCGGCATCAATACCCCAAAAGGTTATGATGTGAAAGTAGCCGGATATATTGCTCAATTTACCGGCCTGCCTTTCCGCACCGCTGATAATAAGTTTGAAGCTCTTGCCGCGCACGATGCTATTGTTGAAACCCATGGCGCATTAAAACAAATTGCGGTATCCTTAATGAAAATAGCAAACGATATCCGCATGCTGGCTTCCGGGCCGCGTTCGGGGATTGGCGAGATCCATCTCCCCGATAATGAACCGGGATCATCCATTATGCCGGGCAAGGTAAACCCTACCCAAAACGAAGCCGTTACCATGGTAGCAGCCCAGGTAATGGGTAATGATGTGGCCATTTCTATCGGCGGCTCCAACGGTCATTACGAGCTGAACGTCTTTAAACCGGTGATGGCGGCCAACTTTTTGCAGTCGGCCCGTTTAATCGGCGATGCCTGTAGCTCGTTTAATGATCATTGCGCCGTGGGTATCGAGCCAAACTATGCCGGCATTAAAAAGCACCTGGAAAACTCTCTCATGCTTGTTACCGCGTTAAACCCGCATATCGGGTACGAAAATGCTGCCAAAATCGCCAAAAAAGCATTGAAAGAAAACCTTTCATTACGCGAAGCGGCATTAGGTTTAGGCTTGCTTACCAACGAGCAGTTTGACCAATGGGTACGCCCCGAAGATATGATCGGAAGTTTAAAATAAGGCTTTCGCCAACCCCTCTCTCCGAAGGAGTCCGGAGTCCTTCGGACCAAAGGAGAGGGGGCTAACTTAAAACAAAAATACCCGGCGAATTAATATCGAATAATGAATTTCGAATGTCCAATATCGAATTTTTCACTTCATCATTCGATATTCAGTATTCAGTATTCTATATTCGACATTAAATAAACGTGTTTAGCGATTGAAAAATAATGAACGAGGTGCGATTTATAGCCAGGCCTGTGCGGTTCCCCTCTTGAGAGGGGTGGAGGGGTGTGTTAATGACCATATCGGCTAACACACCCCCGCCACAACACATCCGGGCGCACCCCCTCTCAAGAGGGGAGTTGACGCAACCCGCATATTTTCAGTTGATTGTAATTTTAATTGTTGGAAATTTCAATCGCTAAACACGTTTAAATAACTTAATTTAGTGACATTACTCTCCAAAGGAGTGGGGCTTTTAAAACATCATGCAAAAACCTTTCAGCTTTCGCTTTTCAGCTTTCAACCTTTCTCCCGGCTTTCGCCTTTTACCTTTTACCATTTACCTTTCTGCTTTCGCCTTTTACCTTTTTGCTTTCTGCTTTGGCTGCAAATTCAACCCAAATATGCAAACACCCGGCGAAGGTTATCTGCAGGGCGAATGGCAGCAGGATTCCATTCAAAATCAAAAGCTATTGCTGACCTATTCGCTATATCATCTTAAATTTAGCTGTGATTCTTTTTATGTTTCGATCAATTCCTTCAGCAAAGTGAATGCCGGGGCCGACACTTGTATGAAATCAGGTCACTGGACAGAATATTGCAGGGGCACCTATCAGCAAAAGCATGATACCCTGCATCTGAAAGGCCAGTTTTGCAATCCCGATTTCACGGTAAAAGATGATAAAGGCTGTTTCCGCTCCGGCGATTATGAAGAATTTTTCAAGGTCGGCAAAAAATCAGATTCTTTGGTACAATTTACCGGCACAACAAATGTAATCCCAATAAACGCCCATCTTATAAAAAGAAATTCCTGTCATCCAAAACCATTGTAGTATGAAGCACATTTTCTTAAAAAAACTGTTCCTGGTCATTGCGGTAATTTATGTGCCCTTGCAATCTATCGCCTGGGGCACCCAGGGGCACCGTATTGCCGGGCAAATTGCTTACAGTTACTTAACCCCAAAAGCACGCCAGGCAATTGCTGCCATTTTAGGTAACGAATCGCTGGCCAGGGCCAGCAACTGGGCCGATTTTATAAAATCAGATCCTGCGTATAATTATTTATCGCCATGGCATTATATCGATTTTGATAAGGTTTATACCTATCCCGAAATGGTAGAATACTTAAACCACGACAACAATGTGGATGCTTATACCAAACTCCAATTCCTGATCAGCGGGTTAAAAAAGAAAGATTTGAGCAAGGAAAACAAGCTGCTTTACCTACGCATGCTGATCCATATTATTGAAGATGTACACCAGCCTATGCATACCGCACATGCAGATGACAAAGGCGGCAACGATTTTAAGGTAAACTGGTTTAGCAATCCAACCAACCTGCACTCGGTTTGGGACACACAGCTGATAGATTTTCAGCAATTAAGCTATACCGAGTATGCGACAGCAATAAACCATAGCACCTGGGCGCAACGCAGCCAATGGCAAAAAGCCCCCATCAGTCAGTGGCTGTTTGAATCGAACCAGATCGCAGAAAAACTGTACACCGAAATAAAACCCGGCGACACCCTGAATTTTAAATATAATTTCACCCATATTGATATTGTTAACCAGCAACTGCTGAAAGCCGGGGTACGGCTGGCAGGGGTGCTGAATCAATTGTTTGGATAGTGGTTGTAAGGGTTGTAGTGGTTGGAATTGTTTTTACCACTATGGAATTTGTAACAAGGACAACCCACCTTGTTTTTTCAACTTATCAAAATATTTATAACCTATTACAACCCTTACAACATTTACAACATATTACAACCTAAATGAAAATCCTAATGGTATGCCTGGGCAATATCTGCCGTTCGCCGCTGGCGGAGGGTGTTATGCAGCACCTGGCAAAAGAAAACAACCTCAACTGGCAGGTTGACTCCGCGGGCACCGGCGACTGGCATGTTGGCCAGGGCCCCGACAGACGCTCAACAAATACTGCCCGTAAACATGGCATTGATATCAGCGGTCAGGTGTGCCGCCTGTTCAGGATCAGCGATTTTGATGTATTTGACGTCATTTTTGTGATGGACAGAAACAATCTCAGCGATATACTGGCTATGGCGCGTCATGAAGCTGATACCGGGAAAGTGAAACTATTATTGGGCGACAAAATTGTTCCCGACCCTTACTTTGACGATGCACAGTTTGAACCGGTGTTTAAAATGATTGAGGAGGGCTGCAGGGAGATAATTAAAAGTCTCATCTAAGCTTGATTTCTTCAAGTCCTCTCCTTTGGAGAGGATTTAGGTGAGGCATTTTCTATCCTGAAAAATGTTAAATCCGCCCCGTGCCAAAAAATATTTCCATTCCTTTGCAAACCTGCTTTTAGCAGCACATTTTGCGAAGCGATGTTTTCAGGGTTTGTACAGGCGCATATTTCAGTGACCCCCTTGTCCTCAAAACCATAAAAAATTAATGCCCGCGAAAGTTCGGTTGCAAGCCCCTTTCCCCAGTATTTTGCAGTCAGCACATAACCCAACTCAATGCGGGTTGGGTCTGAGTCGGCAGGTTTCAGGATGCAAACCCCTATAAAATCATTGTCATCCGGGTTAAAAACGCCCCAACGCCCAAAGCCGGTACCGTCCTGCCATTGGCTAAGGGCTTCGGCGAATTGTTTCTTCACATCTTCATCGCTTCGTTTGTTAACGTATTGAGTTACCCTTTCATCCCGGTACAGTTCAAGCAGCAATATTTCTTCTTCAGGAACAAATTCACGGATGATGAGGCGGGGTGTTTGGACGATAATATTCACGGGGCAAATTTAGGGTATTTTGTGTGAACCGGGATAGCAGTCTATATTAAAGCTTTGATGTTTCGGCAGTCAATGAATTGGAAAGGGCACCCGCTGGTAGATTATGAAACAATTGTCCAATTGATAGGCGCAATAAAAACAAGCACCGGATTAAAGCAACCTTTATTTCCTTACATGCCCTAAGTTATTAAACATTCATATATTCAATACACTAAGGGTGTTTCATTATGCATTTGTTACAAACCTTTAAAGTTGCGCCTAAATTTCAGCCTGATAGGAGGTAATAGGAAAAACCCTATTTTTGCGCTTTAAATTTTTTAAGTGGGAAAAGATAAATTAAAACGTTTTGCCGAAGTAAGCACGTTCAGTAACGTTTTGCAATTGGATGCCGGCCAGCCGTTTAAAGGCCAATGGAATAACGGCTTTTTTAAAAACAATAATCCGGTGGTATTGGAACTTGCCTGCGGTAAAGGCGAATACACCGTTAACCTGGCCAGGCTGTTCCCGGATAAAAATTTTATTGGGATTGATTACAAAGGGAACCGGATATGGCGGGGCGCCAAAACAGCGCTGGAAGACGGTGTAAACAACGTTGGTTTTTTGCGCATACAAATTGAAACCCTTTTGGATTATTTCGCGCCGGGCGAGGTGGATGAAATATGGATAACCTTCCCCGACCCGCAGCCCCAGGTAAGCCGTGAAAAGAAAAGACTTACTTCGCCCCGTTTCCTGGCTAAGTATAAACCGCTTTTAAAACCGGGTGGCTTTGTCAATTTAAAAACGGATAATGACGGGCTGCACGCTTATACCGTTGAAAAAATTGCAGAGCATTCGCTCAATCTCCATATAAAAACCGAAGACCTGTACCATTCGGAACACGCGGATGAGATGCTTTCGATAAAAACCTATTACGAGAAAAAATACCTGAAAGAAAATAAGAACATTAACTACCTTAAGTTCTCATTTGAGTAAACGATGAAAGACGATAACTTTTTCGAAAGGGTTTACGAAGTTGCGCGGCTGATACCGCCCGGCAGGGTGACTTCTTATGGTGCAATTGCCGCTTACCTAGGCACCAAAGGCTCCTCGCGGATGGTGGGTTATGCTATGCAGGCATCGGGCAAGGCTATACCGCCGGTCCCGGCGCACAGGGTAGTAAACAGGCAGGGTTTATTAACTGCTAAATTTCATTTCGGCGGCAACCTGATGGCGGAATTATTAGAAAGCGAAGGGATTAAAGTTATCGATGACAAGGTGCAGGATTTTAAAAACCTGTTTTGGGACCCGGCTGTTGAACTTGCGATTTAAGAATTATAATGTCCTTTCCTCAGCGGTTTGATGGAATATTCCTTTATAATCAGTTACCAACCAGGTTAAAAGAATCACCGTCCCGAAAATTACGTAGAATAGCTTTCCCTCTGCATTATTGTTAAACAGCGTATAAGCCAGTACAATAAGGGCTATGCCAACAACAAATTCAATGGTGCCGTGTATGGGTAAGGGGATTATCTTTATAGGGCCTGCAGCATATTTAGTTAACAAAGTAAGCAGCAAATGTACCCCTGCAAGCGCGTAAGTGAAAGTGGCAAGCACACCTGTAAAACCAAAATAGGCTGGCGCTGTAAACAGGAGTGCAACAAACAGCAGGTCAATAATTCCGTGGTTTTCAGGAGAAATGAACTTCATATTTTATATTTTTAGATGGCTGTTAGCAAGTAACTAAATTACGGTTTTAAATTAAAAAAAATGGTCAATCACTAAATCAATAATTCAATAATTAAAATATGCCACTTATAGAAGACTTTGAATCCTATCGTACCAAAATGAACGACAGGATTATGGAAACAGCCAATACCAATATCAAGCGTTTTTTTGCTTTGGACACAACCACTTACGCTGATGGCGCACTGGATGTAAAAACCAAGGAAATGCTTGGCCTGGTAGCATCCATGGTATTGCGCTGCGACGATTGCATTAAATACCATTTAGGGAAATGCCATGAAGCAGGCGTTAACCATGATGAGATGAACGAGGTATTCATGATTGCCAATCTGGTGGGCGGCTCTATTGTAATCCCGCATTACAGAAGAGCGGTGGAATATTGGGATGAGTTAAATTCAGTTGGCAGTGGGCAGTAGCGGTTTGCTTTAATAATTTTAAATTAGCCAAATAAATAAGCGCTATGCAAACTGCAAATTCAGAACTGCAAACTCAGGAAATAAAACGCTGCTCATGGCCCGGCAATGACCTTCTTTACATGGACTACCATGACAACGAATGGGGCAAAGAAACCCACGACGATAAAAAGCTTTTCGAATTCCTTGTGCTCGAATCCGCCCAGGCGGGTTTAAGCTGGATCACTATATTGCGGCGCCGCGAAGGTTACCGAAAAGCTTTTGCTGATTTTGACGTGGAAAAAGTAGCCCTGTTTACTGATGAGGATGTGGAGCGCTTATTAAATGATACAGACATTATCCGCAACCGCCTGAAAGTGCTGGCAGCCATTAACAATGCAAAGCTTTTTATTGAAGTTCAAAAGGAGTTTGGGTCATTTGATAAGTATTTGTACAGCTTTATGCCGGATGGGAAACCTATTGTTAACCGGCATGAAAAAATACCGGCAAGCACACCCATTTCCGATGCCATCAGCAAGGACATGAAAAAACGTGGTTTCAAGTTTTTTGGCACCACCATTTGTTACGCCCACATGCAGGCTACCGGTATGGTGAATGATCATCTGCCGGATTGCTCTTTTAAATAGGATTACACTGATTTTTAAAAACGATACCACTGATTAGTTTAGTGACCAACATAAATTGTATTTTTGAAAGCACAGTATTTGAAATAAAGCTGCCATCATCTGCGAAATCAGTCCTCAATCGGTGAAATCATAGATCGGTAATCGGTGAAATCATTTTCAAATCGGTGCAATCAAAAAAATCATGAAAAAACTATTTCTCCTGGATGGCATGGCCCTTATTTACCGGGCGCATTTTGCTTTAAGTAAAAACCCGCGTTTTACATCGGGCGGTTTAAATACCTCCGCAATTATGGTTTTCACCAATACGTTGCTTGATGTATTAAAAAAAGAAAAGCCAACGCATATTGCCGTAGTGTTTGATACACAGGCCCCCACCGAGCGCCATACTGATTTCGCCGGATACAAGGCGCATCGCGAAAGCATGCCCGAAGACCTGTCCGCAGCCCTACCCTATATCTTTAAATTGATCCTCGGTTTTAACATTCCTGTTATTACTTCGGATGGTTACGAGGCTGACGATATCATCGGCACCCTTGCCAAAAAAGCCGAAAAGAAAGGCTACCAGGTATATTGCATGACGCCTGATAAGGATTTCGGGCAATTGGTTTCCGAAAATATTTTCATGTATAAACCTGCCCGCATGGGTAATGATATGGAGATATTGGGTGTGAAAGAAATATTGGAGAAATGGGAAGTGGAACGGGTGGAGCAGGTTATAGATATTTTAGGTTTATGGGGCGATGCTGTTGATGGCATACCCGGGATACCGGGTATAGGTGAGAAAACCGCCAAACTGCTGATAAAACAATACGGGTCGGTTGAAGAGATCATCAATCATAGTCATGAACTAAAGGGTAAACAGCGTGAAAATGTAGAGAAATTTGCTGAACAGGGCTTATTATCCAAAAAACTGGCTACCATCCTGTTAAATGTCCCTGTTGAACTGGACGAAGAAGGTTTAGCCATAGGCAGCCCAAGCCGCGACCTGCTGGAACCATTATTTGCGGAACTGGAGTTCCGTACATTGGGGAAACGCGTTTTTGGCGATGATTTCAGTATCACCGAAACAAGGTCTGTCGGCATTCAAACCGATTTATTTGGCAGCCCTATAGCAAGCGGGCGCACCACCATGACCGTTGAGGTTGAGGATATTGCCGAGCCGGAATTTACAACGCCATCGAAAAACATAAACACAGTTCCGCATAACTATCATTTAACCGATACGCCTGAAAAACGGAAAGAACTGATAACCCTGCTTGAACAGCAAAAAAGCTTTTGTTTTGACTCCGAAACAACCGGTACAGATGCCAATGATTGCGAACTGGTGGGTTTATCCTTCGCGGTAAAACCCGGCGAGGCCTGGTATATTCCGGTCCCGGCAGACCAGGTTGCAGCGCAAAGTATTGTTAATGAGTTTAAGCCGGTTTTGGAAAATGCCGGGATAGGTAAAATCGGTCAGAACATAAAGTTTGATATTTTAATACTGAAATGGTACGGCGTTCAAGTAAAAGGCGACTTGTTTGATACTATGATGGCCCATTATGTTATTGACCCTGATACGCGTCACGGTATGGATGTGCTTTCGGAAAACTATCTGGGCTATAAACCGGTATCCATCACCGAACTTATAGGCGCCAAAGGCAAAAACCAGGGCAATATGCGCGATGTGGAGATTGAAAAAATAAAGGAATACGCCGCCGAAGATGCGGACATCACCCTGCAGTTAAAAACCGTTTTTGAACCAAAAATAAAAGAAGTTGACAGCGAAAAACTGATCCACGAAATTGAAAATCCCCTGATCTACGTGCTGGCTGATATGGAGTACGAAGGCGTGCTTATTGATCATGAAACGCTGAAAGAATTTTCGAAAGTATTGGAAACGGACATCGGGAAACTCGAAAAAATAGTTTATGAAAAAGCAGGCGTACGGTTCAATATCGCATCGCCAAAACAGCTGGGCGAAGTTTTATTTGAAAAATTAATGCTCGATCCCAAGGCGAAAAAAACAAAAACCGGGCAGTACCAAACCGGCGAAGATGTTTTGCTGGCATTGGCTGCCAAAAGCGATATCGTAAGGGACATTCTGGATTTCCGTCAGCTGCAAAAGCTGAAATCGACATACGTTGACGCCCTGCCGCTGATGGTAAACCGCAAAACAGGCCGGGTGCATACCTCCTATAACCAGGCCGTGGCTGCAACCGGGCGTTTAAGTTCCAATAACCCCAACCTGCAAAATATCCCTATCCGTACCGAACGCGGCAGGGAAGTAAGGAAGGCATTTATTCCGCGCGACAGCGGCCATACCCTGGTTTCGGCGGATTATTCGCAGATAGAACTGCGCATCATCGCCGAGATCAGCAAGGACGCAAACATGATGGAAGCATTTGTTAACAACCTTGACATTCATACAGCAACCGCCGCCAATGTTTATGGTATTAGTTTAGAAGAAGTGACCAGCACCCAGCGCCGCAATGCAAAAGCGGTAAACTTTGGCATTATTTACGGGCAGTCGGCTTTCGGTTTATCGCAAAGCCTGGGTATTCCCCGCAAGGAAGCCGCCGATATTATTGACAACTATTTCGCCCAATACCCCGGCATAAAACAGTATATGGCTGATACCATGAACTTCGCCCGCGAAAATGGTTATGTATGCACCTTAATGGGCCGGCGCAGGTATTTGCGCGATATAAATTCGGCTAATGCAACAGTACGCGGCTTTGCCGAACGAAACGCCATCAACGCGCCCATACAAGGCTCCGCGGCGGACATGATAAAAATAGCCATGATCAATATCCACCGGGAGTTTAAAACCCTTAACCTCGATGCCCGCATGACCATGCAGGTGCATGATGAGCTGGTGTTTGACGTGCCGCACCATGAAGTGGAAATTGTGAAACCCATAATTTTGGATAATATGAAAAATGCTATAAAAACTACGGTGCCTATTATGGTGGAGATTGGGAGCGGGCTGAATTGGCTGGAGGCGCATTGATTGGGAGGTGAGTGGTTGATTGGGTTGGATTAGGTTAATTAGTTTACATTTATATAGCCCCAATATCCGCAGTCTCTGACTTCGGATGCATTACGCCTGTAGTTTGCAAAACAGAAATATCAAAGCCCATTCGTAATTTTTTGCCCGCCCGCCGCAGCACAATCCACTACCCTTTTAAACATTCTTATCCCCGACAGGGTGCCTCGAAAATATCATCCAAAACAATACGGCAAAAACAGCATAAACCCCGCCTGACAGCCAAACCTCAATAGGGAGGGCATGGTTATTCATCAGGGCTTTCACCAGGTAAATGGCAACAATAAAAAAATGAGTGAAATTTGCCAGGGCTACCGGCCGGTTGTATATACCGCCGATAATGCTCCCCTTTGCCATCCAGTTGAGCATGGCAAATGAAAAATACAGGGCGCCCAATATTTGAAGGAGCAGCAGCAATGCCTTTGAAGTGCCAATGCCTGTTAAACCGGCTATTTCAACCGGAAGAAAAGTCAGGCAAACCCCTATTAAGGCAAGGAATATAGCGCTCAGGGTCATTATTAATTTTGTATTCATGTTATTGCGATCAATTTTGTTTTTTATTTTTAAAGATAAGGTTTTCCCGGCGGCGGCCTGTCACTTCTATTGGAAAACATCACTCCAAACCTGCAATTCCTGCACGTCGCAAAAAAATCAATCCTTTGCAGTGAAAAGCGCAACAATATGAATACCTGTTTACTTATAAAGGTTTCCGTGTATTAACAGATAGAAAAACTTAATTTACTTTTATCTGTTAATTGAATTATTAAAACGGTAAAAATTTTCCCCTGATTAAAACGTTAACTATCTTAATACATTAGCGTTAGCCATGTCCCGAAAACTTTTACAGGGAATGGATGTTAAGCAATAACATTATCAAATTTATTAATCATTACCCATGAGTTTAAATAAAGCAGGAGCTAAGTCGAAGCTGATTTTGATCATTGAAGATGACAAGGACATTTTGCAGGTAATGGAAACTGTACTTACCTATAACGAATTCGAAGTAACCGGCATCGACGGAACGGAGGATATATTTGCAACTATTGAACAATATAAGCCTGATTTAATTATCACCGATTACTTACTGACCGGTTTAAACGGGGGTAAAATTTGCCAGCTTGTTAAAAGCAATAAAGATACCTGCCATTTGCCCGTGATGTTAATTTCAGCCTACCCTGAATTGGCCAGCTCATTCGGGAATTTTGGCTTCGACGCCTTTATTAATAAGCCGTTTGACATCGGTGAGTTACTGGAAAAGATAGATAAGTTACTGGAAAAGTGAGTATTGAATTTATCAACAGTAATATTTCTGCGACGATTTTCTATTCTTCCGCAATTTTTTTAAACAGAAAAACAAACCTGACCCTATTCAATATAGAATGGGAAAAATCGCTTTCAGGTTTATTATTTAGAAGTGTTTATGACTTTGTTCCCGTTTAAACGCAGCTGTTTACGGTACAAGCGGATCGCGGCGAATGCAGTTGCTGCAATGGCGAAAACAATTACCCAGGTATCCAGAGGGCAGGGAAGGTCCGGGTCAGTTCCATCGCATGGTGTGCCGGGTTGGGCATATAGCACAACAACATTGAGCATTAATAACAGCAACGCCCCGCAAAATATCTTAACCCGCATAAATCACAAGTTTTGGTACTACAATTTTACAAATTTACTTTTTCCTGCCAAACTTTTATCATTATTATTTCAATTAAGTCCATACGCAGTAAAATACATTGTTCTTAGCGGATTGGATTGCCTGATAATTAACATGGGGCGTGGCTTCCCCCCGCATTATGCGAAAATATCTCCACAATCAGACATAATGTTTTATCTGCTTTCCGCTTTTTGCTCTCCTCCACCCTACAATTTTACAAATGTCCCTTTTCCTATAACGCTGTTATCATAGTTGTTTACCACCTGCAGAATATAGGTTCCGGTCGTGAGGCTGCTGACGTCAGTTTGCCAGGTTACCTGCGCCGTATTGGCTGATTGAACCACTGAACCCAAAGTGTTTACTATCCTTATACCGTAAACGGTAGTTGACGGACGGTTAACAGGTCCGCCGGTTTGCGTTGCGCCCGGAGCGAATGGCGGTGTTATGGTTAAATTGAGTGTACTTTTTGCCGGGTTAGGGTAAATAGCAACACTGTTTTTAACCAGGCTGTTTGATCCGTTGCCGTACATCAGCGTAACTATAGCCGAATAAGTAACCGTCCCGTTTAAATCTTCAAGTTTTAACCGGTACTGGTTTGCTCCAATAACCGGATTTTGGTCCAAAAGGCTGTAGGTGCCCAATGCGCCCGAAGGGTAACCACCTAAAACACTAAAAGTGGCCCCTCCATCACTACTTCTTTCAACGGTGAAATTTGTGTAGTTCTGTTCATTTTCTGTTACCCAAACAATTTGCGCCCCGCTTATAACTTTGGCTGCGGTAAAATTTAATAAATGCACCCCCAGCGCCGGGTTTTGGCGTATAATTAATTGAAAACGGCTATTGCCATAACTTGCTGTATCCGATAAATTTATATTGAACGTATATGTGGAATTATTCCTGATATCCAATGAATCCTTTTTGTAATTGTCCATCAGCCATATTTCATATATCCGTGGGATGGCCTCGAATGCGGTTCTCCGAAGCGTATATGTGCCGTTAGCCGTTCCTCCCACATGCAACCTGATTACCTGTGCAGTTTGTTTAGGTAATGGTAAATTATTGATCGCCAATTTAACATTATCCGAAGAAAAACTTGACAAACTTTCGGGCGGGCTGCTTCCGGCTACATATTCGGCGTCCTCATTACCATTATAATTGAGTGAAGCGGCGGCGTTAAATCCGATATACGTTTCATCGTAATTTATTGAGTCCACCACCAGTTTTAAACGAAGCGATTGCGGAACGGTGTTCTGTATCGGCGCTGTGGCCATTAATAAATTACCTCCTGTTGGCTGAACTGTAGCTGATTTAGCCGTTTCGTTAATTACCAGCGATGCGCCAGTGGCATTAGCCTGCACAAAAAATCCCTGTCCGCTTGCTATAATATTGGTTGCATTGCCGGTTGCGGTACCCGTGGTTGAAGAGTTACTTAAATAAGTATCATACTGGTTAGTTACCGGGTTAAATACCCAAATGGTTGGATTTATGTTAGTGCGGGCAATCCCGGTTGCCGCATAAGCAGCATTCCAGTCTATTGAGCAAGGATATGGGTTTCCAACCATATTAAATCCCCGCACGGCGCTATTGCCTGATGTGACTGTATACGCCAAATTTGGAGAAGTGGGCGTGTACCAGTCTTTATAGGTGTAGCTGCCCTGGTTAACATTGCCGGTTGATGTAAAGGTCACATTTTCGGGTGCGACAAAGGGATAGTGAGTTCTTGAATAAAAATTAGTTGCGGCGCCCCTGAAGAAAAAGAAAACACCCGTACCGATGGGCAGGCTGTACGTGCCTCCGTCACTTGCGGTTAATGTGCCTGCTGATGTTGAATTTGTGATATTGGTGATACCATAAAAATTCCCGCTGATAAAATCACTGTTATATGGCGTCCTGCTTTCCTGGTATAAATAGCTGGATGGGTTACCGGCAGTTGTTGTGCCCCCAAGGCAGCCGGTAATATATGCATTTGTAGTGCTGGTTGCGCCGGTATTGTTCGCTGTGCTGCCTGCAATATAGTTTAATCCAAATGTATAATTGCCATTAACCTGCACCCCATTATTAACCGGCGATGATATAATCCGGTAATTACGCGCAAGCCAGCGCTTTTTAACATTATCGTAAATAGAACTTCCCTGGAAATATCTTTGAGCGTTTACGGTACCGGTAATACTGCAGCCCGACGGTATAGCCGCCACTGAAGCCGTACCGACGGCGTCTGAAATTAATGTAAAAATCCCGCTGCCGGCGGCAAGTTTAGTACTACTGCCGCTCATTGTCAAAATGCCGATATCGGCAAGGCTGAAAGTTCCGCTTTGCATAGTTTTGGTGCCCGAATTGCTGCAGTCGACGTTGTAAAATGTCGTTCCGTTACCAATACCCCCGTATAAATTTTGCGTTGTACCATTAAAATTAACAGTAGGCGCACTTAATGAAACATAATTGCTTGCATCATTAGCCATTGTATTGGTGAAATCGCCGGCAACCAATAAGTTTCCCGACAGCGCTGTTTTTGCGCCTGTGCCAGAAAATTTAATGCTGTAATAACTGAGGAGTGGATTGCTTAAGTTGGGAACAGACGCATCGGTATAAACGGTTTGTGATGCGCCGGAATATTCAACCGTAGCACCGGGGTTATTAAAAGTAACTGTATTAGTTACCAATGATGAAAAATTTGATAAAGCAGTAGCCCCGGTGAGCTGAAGCGTAGCTGCCGGACTGCCCGAGGAGTTACCGACCGAAAGACTTGCAATGATAAGTTTGTTGAAAATAGCGGAATTGTACAATTGTGATGTTATCGCCGGCGTTGTTACCGTACCGGCCAGCACATTAAACGTGGGAAGAAAACCCCGGTGATGGGTATCGCCCTGAAAACCGTTTAAGTTTATATCCCCGGTTACGGTGAATTGCGTTATTGAACTGTTAAATGTAAAAGTGTTGTTATTACCCGAAGAACCAAGGCCATCGTCGTATCCAACATTTAAAACTCCTGTTACCGTCAGTGAACCTGTTCCTGATAAGTTAAATACGTATGCGCTTATATTACCGTTGGCGCTAGCAGTGGATGTATTCGCTATATTGCCGTTAACGGTAAAGGCTGTATTAACTACTAATGAAACTATAAGATAGTTCTCTGTTCCCCATATAATAGTTCCAACAGAAGTAGCGCCCCCCGGGGAAATTATTGGAAAGTTTGAAGTATTGGTAAAGGGTATCACTCCAATCCTTGCGGTATCGATTGGCCCCGGATAGGTGGCTGCGGGATTAGTGTTTACTCCTGACTTTGTTGATTCCCAGTTGGCATGGTTGCTCCAATCTGTGCCGGCTGCCCCTGTCCAGTCATATCTTGTTGTCTGGGCAGATACTTGGGTTCCGCAAAAAACCAAGAAATTAAGTATTAAGACATTTCGTAGAAAAAATCCCATAGATTACCTCCTAATTCGTAGTTTTTAAGTATAAAATAGCGCAATAATAATCAGGCGCGCACGTTCTTTTACGCAGTTATTAAAAGGATGGTTACATAAATATTAAAAAAAACTGATTTTAAAGTGGGAATCCGGTTATTTACCCGTCCCGCAGGGAGCCCTGCGCAGCAAAATGTCATCCAGGAACCTGTTATTGATGACATTGCTTCACTCGTTCCCCGTTCGCAAGGACATAGTTTTTTACCGTCCCCACTACAATTTAATAAAACTCAGATTTGACGATCTTTTAATATTTAAAACCAATTAAATTTGTAGAGTAAAATAAAAAAACGGTTGTCAGAATAGTTGTCAAAATGGACGAAAACAAAATAGAAAAAGTGCCCTCACGCACTCAAAAGATAACATTTGGTAATGGCTGTTTTTGGTGTACCGAAGCCATCTTCGAAACGGTAAAAGGCGTTAAAAGAGTAACATCGGGCTATATGGGCGGGCACACCCAAAACCCTGCGTATAAAGAAGTGTGTACAGGCAATACGGGATATGCCGAAGTGATTGACCTGGAGTACGATGCGGATGAGCTGTCATTTGACGAACTATTGCTGATATTTTTTAAAACACATAATCCCACAACCTTAAACCGCCAGGGAAATGATGTTGGCACACAGTACCGGTCGGTTATATTTTATTATAATGATACGCAAAAACAACAGGCTGAAGCAATGATCAAAAGACTGACAGCCGAAAAGGTTTTCGACAAGCCGATAGTAACCGAAATTACGCCGGCATCTGCCTTTTATAAAGCTGAGGATTATCACCAGGGCTATTTTAATAGCAACCCGCGTAATTCCTATTGCGCAGCCGTTATTCAACCCAAGCTGCATAAATTTGCAAAGGAGTTTGCAGAAAAAATTAAGCCGGGGTTGCTGTAGCAAACGGGGTTGACAGAACGATTAAAGTTTTTCTATTTCAACAACAGAAAGTTTGGTTGTTTTAGCAATAAATTCAACAGACAGGCCTTCTTTTTTTAGTTCGCTGGCAATATCCAAAGCTTCTTCATATCTGCCTTTTTCAATGCCTTTTTCAATGCCTTTTTCAATGCCTTTTTTCTCGGCTTCTTCTTTAGCAAAAGCTATGGAATTTTCATAATCCCATCTGGCTTTTAAATTTGAATCATACATTTCCTTTTCCTCCCTGGTTAGCTTGCTTATTTCGGCTATCTTAAATACCTTTTGAAAAATACGTTTATTTAAAACAGCAGGTACCTTATCTAAGGTACTCATGTGCTTTAACAGATAGAACCAACGGTCTAAATCTGTTTCAAGTTCTGCCTCTGTTTTTACAAATTTAGGTAATTCTAAAAACTTATAACCCAATTTATTGTAAAAAATTTCATTGGTATCTGTATTGGTAAGCGCCACATTATGCAAATAACGTCCCGGCTGGCTATCTTTAAAATTAAACTCCAGTATGGCTATCAGGTAAACTTCTTTAAGCTCAATATTCCAGTGGTTTTCACCTTTGGATAATTGTTCGTTTATGAGGCGCGAAGTATAAAAAACCGCCCTATCCCTAAAGTTTCGCTGTTCAGCCCTTTGCATCTCAATAATAAACTGCTCGCCGTTCGTTCCGGTACATAGCAGGTCAAAGAACACTTTTTTCGATTCTTCCTTATCCCCTGTATGTTCAGTAGGACTGTACACCAAATCGGCAATTTCTTTCCGACCTTTAAACAACTGGTTCAGGAAATCAATCAGTATATCCTTGTTTGGCTCATTTCCAAACAAATGCTTAAATCCAAAATCACTTAAAGGGTCGATGAAACGGCCAACTTTTTGCTCCATACTGTTAATAGTTTTCTATCAATATTAATGAATTTATATGGAGTTTACACCATAAGGATACCTTATCCGTTAAACTTTGGCAAATTTAAAAAGTTACCAAAGCTTCAATCTTCGCACAAAAATTCCGAAATCGAATTTCCTAAATCGGCAATCAAATATGTATAGCCCTGTTTCCTGTTGCGGCTAAGCAGGCTTCGCGCATGGCTTCGGTATAAGTGGGGTGCGCATGGCTTATACGGGAAATATCCTCTGCTGATGCCCGGTATTCCATGGCAACCACCGCTTCCGCAATCATATCCGCGGCACGCGGCCCAATCATGTGTACGCCCAATATTTCATCCGTTGCGGCATCGGCGAGTACTTTTACAAAACCGTCAAGGTCGCCGCTGGCACGGGCGCGTCCGCTGGCTTTGAACGGGAATGAGCCTGTTTTGTATTTTATGCCTTTTTCTTTTAATTGTTCTTCGGTTTGTCCTGTAGCGGCAACCTCGGGCCAGGTATAAACTACGCCGGGGATCAGGTTATAATCAATATGCGGTTTTTGGCCTGCAATAATTTCCGCAACCAATGTCCCTTCGTCTTCGGCCTTATGGGCCAGCATGGCGCCCCTTATCACATCGCCAATAGCATAAACACCTTTCACGCTGGTTTCCAAATGGTCGTTAACTGTGATCTTCCGTCCGCGTTCTTCAACGGTTATGCCAATTTTATCCAGGCCCAAACCATCGGTATAAGCAATCCGGCCTACTGCAACAAGGCAGTAATCGCCTTTCAGTTCTTTCTTTTCGCCTTTAGGGTCATCAAAAGTTACGGTTACTTCCTTGCCTTTTACAGCAGCGCCGGTAACTTTATGACCAAGGTAAAATTCGATCCCTATTTTTTGCAACACTTTCTGCAGTTCTTTTCCTAAGCCTTTATCCATAGTTGGGATAATGGAATCCATAAACTCAATTACCGAAACTTTTGAACCCAAACGTGCATAAACCGAACCCAGCTCCAACCCGATAACCCCACCGCCGATCAGCACCAGATGTTTTGGTATTTCGGTAAGATTCAAAGCTTCGGTAGAAGTTATAATGCGTTTTTTATCAACCTTTAAAAACGGCAGGCTTGAAGGCTTTGAACCGGTGGCTATTATGATGTTTTTACCCGTGATCTCCTGGTCAGCGCCATCAGCCTTTTTGATATTGATGGTATTTTTATCCTTAAATGAACCGATACCATAATAGGTGTCGATCTTATTCTTTTTCATCAGATAGACAATGCCGCCCGTGTTGGCTGCAACTACTTCCTGCTTCCGTTTTATCATCTGACCGAAATCAACCTTTAAATTTTCAAGGTTAATGCCGTGTGTTTTAAATGTATGTGCGGCATTATGGTAATGCTCCGACGAATCGAGCAATGCTTTTGAAGGGATACAGCCCACATTAAGGCAGGTACCTCCTAATGTATTATATTTTTCAATGATAGCAGTTTTTAAACCCAGCTGGGCACAACGTATAGCGGCAACATAGCCGCCGGGACCCGAACCGATTACGATAACATCATATTGCATAAGCTTGTAAATTATAGAGGCGCAATTTACAGAATATAAAAGGGGTGGGAAATAGTTATTTGATTTATATATGCGAATCAAGAGTCAAGAAGCAAGAGCCAAGAATCAAGAAAAAAATAGAAAGTTGTTCATTTACAATAATGTGCTGAAATATCTGGTTAAATATTTTTTTTTGGCGGATTTATACATATTTCAAGCTATTCTCTTGGTTCTTGGCTCTTGACTCTTGATTCGCGTTAAAATTATCGCAGGCTCTATATCATTTGCCAAATATTCGCCGGGCATCAGGATAAAAACCGAACCTGATTTTTTGCAATATTTGAAGGGTCGGGGCTTATTAATAAATTAAAATGATGCCCTTGTTCCATGTTGTGCATCACCAAAAAGCCCCAACATGGGTCGGGGTCTGCGCCTGGCGGCACCATGAATACCATTATACCTAATAACAGCACGCCCAAAAAGGTAACCAACAGCAAAATGCGGTGAGATTTTTGTTTTTGTAAGAATTGCGGCATATTTTTTAAATTTTATACAATAAAACCTTGTCTGTAACCTATGGTCACTTCAAATATTCCGGCTTTTTAATGAAAAAGTGCCGACGCTTAAACTGTGAAGGGTTCTTCATAAAATAACAAAAAATGCATAAAATATTCAATGGGACATTTGTCCTATATTGTTAGTGCGGGATTTCTTGCCGGATTTTTATTATGACAGCACGGTAATAAATGGATATTGACCTACAGAATGGGTATAGCAGAACTGTGAGAGATTGGTACTAAAGAAAAAAGGTGCCAGGTTTTTGAATGGCTATTTTCGCCGGGTATCTGATCTCAAATTAGCCTACGGCATGTAAGATCTTCTTCATTCTATCAATTTTGGGATCGATTCTTTGGCAATTTGCGGCACCATTAGGTGCCAAATATTGGTAGAAAATGAATAAAAATATTTGTGTGCTGTAGGCACGAAATCTATCCGCCTTCCAATTATTCCGGTTATTTAAAATGGGGTTGTTTCGTGCAGCACGCAAAACGTTTCTGTTATTGGGCTACCGATATTTGACCCGCCAAAGGCGGGTCGGTAATAACATAAAATCAGCATATCACAAAGGCACTTTGCTATTGATATCAGGATATTTTGGAGAAAAAACTATACTTACCCATACTAAACGTTATCGAACTTAATTTCAGCTATTGCTTAGTTCCTACATCCCCGGAGGATGCAGGTTCAATGCTGCGTTATCAATTACCAGCAGCCAGTCTTCACTGGTTTGCGGCGAAAACTTTTTTATACCATCTGCTGCAAATTTGCCGACCAACCAGGCTTTGCCATTGCGCGGATCATACCACCATGCCTTTATCTTCTTTGTATTAAAAGCTTTCAAATTAAGCGTTAACACACCGCCAACAGGAAGATAAGCCATAAAAGTGCTGTGGCTGGCCGTTTGCGCGGCACATACATAATTTATTGTTCCGAATTTGCCGCGGCCATCAGTTACTATCTTATTACTTGTATCAGGTATAAGGCCTTGCCATCGGCGTGACCCGAATACCTTAAAACAGTTCAGCATTTGTGCCATGCCTGCGGTATTCATCAATGGCTGCCAATTGGTAAACACATATCCCCGGTTATCCTTTTGCCCCGGACAAAAACTGGTCCCGGAGCATCCGCTGAGCAGGCCATCATAATTTTTTCGGCGGATCCATTGCGGATTTTCGTTGTCCTCGCCATGCGGTATGTCGTGTTCATAGCTTTGGTCCAGCTGGAAAATCATTTTGCCTTTTCCATAATGACTGAGTTCCGTTTTATACTGGGGCGCATCCGCTCCAAGTGCCGACTCGGTAAAATCATACAGGCCATCAATATCTATATATTTTGAATATAGCTTGTTTCCCGATGACCAGTTTGTCCCTTGCGCCGGCTCAAAATGACCAGTCCACAAATGATGCTTGTCCCATTCTTTGATTCCCTTTATAATATTGTTCATGTGACCGTAAAGCGCACTGTCTCCTTTGTTATCGCCACCGGCCACCCAAATAATATTGGTAAAATCCTTATAGCGTTTCCCGAGAAATTGCCCGTAGGCCCGGCTTTTAGCAACGCTGTTATTGGGGCTCAGCAATTCGTCCCACCACCCCTGATTGCCGTCGCCTTTATAGCCCAGGTAGCAGGGTACCAGTAATACGAGCATACCTTTTGCTTTAGCCATGCGCAAAAACCTGCCGGCATGATCAAAATAGGCGGAATTGTATGTTGAGAAATCCCATTGCGTTTTAAAGGGCGAAATCCCCTGCCAGTTGGGCGGGTTACCGGCAAACCGGGTATCGAAAGAAATAATACTTACCAAAAGGGTATTAAAGCCTTTGCGCTTCACACTGTCAATAAATGCTGACTCATCAGTTTCCGATAAAGCCTGGATCAATCCCCATGCAGATATTTCTTTAATGAGGAAAGGTTTCTTTTTATGATCGGACAGATATTTTCTATTCGCGCTTAACCTGAGGGGAAAGTTTACGGAAGGCTGGGCATCTGCCCAAAAGCTTGTTTGCAGCTGTAAAATAAATAACAAAAAAATACAGCGCAGAAAACAACGGATTCCAACGTGTGGAGCAAAGATTTTTTTGGCTGACATTGTTGATTGATTAGTATATACTTACGTTCCGAACGTTTGATGATAACTTATTTGCTTAGTTCGGATTCGCTGGCTTAAATAAACTTGCAGAGACGCCCCGATATAGCGGGGCGTTTTCCTATTTACGCAACGGTACCTTCTTTCAGCTTCTCTGCATTTTCAGCAAATTGCAATGCTTCCATAATCTCCTGCAGATCGCCGTTCAATACGCCGGGCAGGTTATAAATGGTTAAGCCGATACGGTGTTCAGTAAGTCGGCCCTGTGGATAATTATAGGTACGCACTTTAGCAGAACGGTCACCGGTAGAGACCATCGTTTTGCGTTTTTTGGAGGTTATTTCGAGGTGCTTTTGCAGTTCCATCTCATAAACCCTCGAACGCAACACCTGCAAAGCCTTATCATAGTTTTTCAACTGCGATTTCTGGTCCTGGCATTGGGCCACTATTCCTGACGGGATGTGTGTTAACCTTACTGCGGAGTAAGTGGTGTTAACCGACTGGCCGCCCGGTCCGGATGCGCAAAATAAATCTTTGCGGATATCGCTTACCTGCAGGTCAATGTCGAACTCATCAACTTCGGGCAATACTACAACGGTAGCTGCAGAAGTATGCACGCGACCCTGGGTTTCGGTATCAGGCACGCGCTGAACCCTGTGTACGCCCGATTCGTATTTTAAATTGCCGTAAGCATCTTCGGCGTTTACATTAAATACAATTTCCTTGTACCCGCCTGATGTGCCTTCGGTATAATCAACCAGTTCGGTTTTCCAGCCGCGTTTTTCGCAATAACGCATGTACATACGGTAAAGGTCGCCGGCAAACAGGGCAGCTTCATCGCCGCCGGTGCCGCCACGGATCTCAATAATCGCATTTTTTGAGTCTTCCGGATCTTTTGGTATCAGCATTAAACGGATAGCCTCTTCCATTTCATCCTGCTTAACCAGTAATTCGTCCAATTCGGCCTTGGCCATTTCGCGGAATTCTTCGTCTTTTTCGGTGGCTAATATTTCTTTGTTGCTATCAATATTGCTCATAATGTTGCGGTAGATGTTATACTCATCCACAACCTTGGCAAGGTCTTTATATTCTTTATTCAACCGGGCAAAACGTTTCATGTCAGCCATGGCGTCGGGGCTGCTTAATTCGGTTTCAACATTTTTCCAGCGCTGGAATATAGCTTCTAATTTCTCTAACATATTATTTTTTGAAAATTAATGTATAGCCCGGATTCGATAAAAATTAAAGCTTTGACTAAAAGTAAATTCCGGCTATGCAAAAAATCGCACAAAAATACGCATTTTAAGGCAATATTAATTCATCGGGGTGTAAAGAGAATGTTTGCAAAGCGCATGTTTATTTAAAAAATGCAGACCGGAGTTATATCTTTGAAAATATTGATAACCTGTTGAACCCTTAATAAAATACAAATTGATCATCGCCATTTCCATTACCTTATTTTTCATCATACTGCGCTTTACGGTAACGGTTTTTAATTTTATATCCAACCCAAAGCTCACAAGGGTAAACAGGGCTTATGATAATCTGGTGTCCATACTGATACCGGCGCGCAATGAAGAAGATAATATATTAACGCTGCTCACCTCAATTCATCAACAGGATTATGAAAACTATGAGGTAATAGTTTATGACGATGATTCATCTGATGGTACTTATGCGATATGTTCGGCATTTGCACAAAGCCATCCACGTTTCACAGCAATAAAGGGAGGTAAACTTCCCGAAGGCTGGCTTGGTAAAAATCATGCCTGCCACCAACTGGCAAAAAAAGCAAACGGGAAGTTTTTTTTATTTTTAGATGCGGATGAAAATATAAGCAATGGCCTTATCAATAGTGCCGTTCATCGTATGCAATTATATAACCTGGGTTTGTTAAGCTTGTTTGCCGACCAGCAGATGCTTACCATTGGCGAAAAAACAACCGTGCCGCTATTGCATTACCTGTTGCTGAATTTATTACCATTACGACTGGTATTCCTTACAAAAAATGCTGCCTTTGCCACCGCCTGCGGACAGTTTATGCTGTTCGATGCGGCTATTTACAGGGAAAACCACTGGCATAAACTGGTCAGGGACCAAATTGTGGAAGATGCTGCTATTATGCGGCAAATAAAACTGGCGGGCTATAACGGGGAGGTTTTACTGGCAAACGGAATGATCAGCTGCAGGATATACAAAGGTTACGGTGCAGCTATCAGCGGGTTCAGCAAAAATGCCCTCGCCGCTTTTAACTACAACATCATTGGCTTACTGGTTTACATTTTGCTGCTGATAGCCGGGCCAATGCTGGTGATTATGACGCTTAACTTTCAGCTCATGTTTTTTATGGCCGGGCTGATCATCCTTACCCGCGTAATGATCTCTTTATCTGCCGGGCAAAATGTATTTTATAATGTTATACTGCACCCTTTACAAATGGTAAACCTGGTGATCATTGCATTTTTATCTATACAAAAACACCTCACCAAAACCGTTGTGTGGAAGGGGCGTTTACTTAGAGGTTAGTCTAAAATAACGTCTGATATTTCGGTAAAAATAAATATTGAAAAGAAAGCATCGTTGATTTTTTTAACACTGAGGACACCAGAAAGCCACTGAGAACACAGAGAAATAAGATGAAATCCTTGAGGTTGGAGAGGAAAACAGACAGACTCCGCGGCCTCTGCCACTTCTCCGCATCTTTGTGTTAAATTTTAATGAATGGTTTTTATATAAAAGAGTTGAAGCATTGGGATTAATTTCAATGTAAATGGTCCGGTTTAACCGTTATCATCCTGAAAATTCTTAAAATCATGAAAATCGTGTAATTTTGTGGCGCAATGGGAGACTATCAGTTAAAAGTTACTATCGACCAGGATTCGGGCTTTTGCTTTGGCGTGGTGTATGCCATTGATATGGCCGAAGAGATACTGGCTGAAGACGGCTACCTTTATTGCCTGGGCGATATTGTGCACAACGATGAAGAGGTGGAACGACTGAAAGCGAAAGGCTTAAAGATTATTGAACATGCCGACCTGGTAAACATCCCGAACGAAAAAGTGCTGATCCGCGCCCACGGGGAAGCGCCCGAAACCTACCGCATTGCATTAGAAAACAATATTACCCTGATTGACGCCTCGTGCCCGGTTGTATTAAAATTGCAAAACCGGATAAAAACATCATTCGATGCGGATGAAAAGATCCTGATCTTCGGAAAACATGGACATGCGGAAGTAGTAGGCCTACAGGGTCAAACAAATAACGAAGCCCTTGTTTTCCAGGACATCGCCGAACTGGATAATGTTGAATTACCGCATAACATTACCCTTTACAGTCAGACCACCAAAAGCATGGAAAAGTTTTACCAGGTAAAAGACCAGCTTTTAGAACGCGGCTACGCCCTTAAAGCCAATGATACCATTTGCCGCCAGGTTTCAAACCGCGACAAGGACCTACCTGAGTTTGTCAGCAAATTTGATAAGATCGTATTTGTTTCGGGACGTAAATCATCCAACGGCAAGGTTTTATTTGAAGTTTGCCGGAAACATAACCCCAATACCTATTTCATTTCATCAGCTTCCGAACTCCAAAACACCATGTTTGCCCCCGGCGACAAAGTTGGCATAGCCGGCGCAACCTCTACCCCCATGTGGCTGATGCAGGAAGTTAAGGCGGAACTGGAGAAATTTTGAGGGAAGAGGTCAGAGATTGGAGGTTAGAGGTTGGTCAAACAATCGTTAGCTCTTTTTTATTCTCTTAAAACAACTAATCTCTAATCTCCGGCCGCTAACCTCTGAATTCTCACCGCTAATCGCTATTTTTGCGCAGCAAGAAACTATGTCGAAAAAAGGAATTTTACTGGTAAACCTGGGTACGCCTGACAGCCCCGAAACTAAAGATGTACGCAAGTACCTTGATGAATTTTTAATGGACCCGCGGGTGATTGATGTAAACCCGGTATTGCGCACCTTTTTGGTGAAGGGCGTTATTGTTCCTTTCAGGAGCCCAAAATCGGCTAAATTATATAAAAAAATATGGAGCGAAGAAACCGGATCGCCCCTGCTGCACTACAGCAAACTGCAGCACCTTTTACTTCAGCAGCGATTAGGCGACGGATACCAGGTTGAACTGGCCATGCGCTACCAAAGCCCGTCTATCGAATCGGCATTGAGCAGGTTAAAAACATCTTTGGTTGATTCTATACAAGTGATCCCCCTTTTTCCGCAATATGCATCGGCAAGTACAGGATCGGTTCATGATAAGGTGATGGACGTGATTAAGGACTGGCAAACCATACCCGCTATTTCGTTTATAAATTCATTTCACGACAATGAACTTATGATAGCAACCTTTGCGGCTAACGGTAAAAAATACAAACCCGAAACTTACGATCATATCCTTTTCAGCTTTCATGGCCTGCCGCAACGGCAACTGGTAAAATGCGACCATACCGGCAAGTATTGTTTAAAGGTTGATGGCTGCTGCGATACTTTGAACGATACCAATAAACTTTGCTACTCGGCACAATCGCACCATACCGCCCAACTGATTGCTGAAAAATTAAATATCCCAAAAGAAAAATATACCATTTGTTTTCAATCACGGCTGGGCAAGGACCCCTGGGTGAAGCCGTACACCAGCGAAATTGTTGCCAAACTGGCTAATGAAGGCAAAAAACGGTTGCTGGTATTTTGTCCGGCCTTTGTTGCCGATTGCCTGGAAACCGTTTATGAAGTAACCGAAGAATACGGCGCAGAATTTAAAGCCCTTGGCGGCGAACATATCCAGCTGGTAGAAAGCCTGAATGATTCGCCTATGTGGATTGATGCGCTGGAGGGGATGGTTTTAGGTAAATAGGCCGTAAACGAATTGCTGTTGGCAATCAGGTTATTCATGTTTCGTCGCCACAGCCCCCCAATGCTGCCGCGGCGTCCCATGCGCTCAATGTCATTAAGTTAAGGAAAACCTTATGATTTAGCCCCCTCTAAACGGCGTAGCCCTCATGAACACCAATGAGAACAAACACCATGTGAATAATCTCCCCCGGTTGGGGAGACTTTAGCTGCGCTCGTGTTGATTTTTTTTAAGTCCTCCCTACCGGGGAGGATTATTCATGTAATTATTGTTTTTTAAAGGTGTTCATGAGGGCTTTGCCGTTTAGGTGGGGCTAAAAAGCTTTGGCGGAGAATTAAATTTCCTTAACTTAATAACATTGCCCATGCGCTAAAAGCGAAGCGCCATCTTCAGCCCGGATGGGACGCATGGATGAAATTAAATAAATTTTTTTACGAATTATCACTTCTTTACTTAACTAACAGTTAACTAATTAAGGCTTGTGATTTTCTTTTACCCGTGTTAATTTATTTGTTTTATAAAAACCACGGGCAATAACTATCAAATTATAGCGTCTTAGAAGATATAAAAGCTACCAAAAGAATTTTAACCAATTTAAACTGCTCAAAAAAACAGCATAGCGAATATTAATTATAAGTTACAACTATGCTTTTTTATTTGTAAGCCCAAACGCATATAAGCTATTTTGTTATATGCCCTGAATATGCAGTACTATAAATTTTAATATAAACTTTTAAAAATCAAACAACAATGGAAACACAAACAATGAAAGCAACAAATTTAAAGCTCAAGGAGTTTTTTGTTCACCAGTTAAAGGATATTTATTGGGCTGAAAAAGAATTATTTAAAACAATGCCCAAACTACAGGAAGCAGCCACAACACCCGAGCTGAAGGATGCCTTTGGCCAACACCGCCGGCAAACACAAAACCACGTTGAACGGCTGGAACAGGTGTTTGGCATGGTTCACGAAAAAGTAGATGCCAGCAAATGCCATGCTATGGCCGGCATTGTGGGTGAGGGTGAAGACCTTATTGACGAAACCGCTAAAGGTACCGCACAAAGGGATACAGGCCTCATATTTGCGGGCCAGAAAGCCGAACACTATAAAATAGCCGCCTATAGGGGATTGGCCAGCCTGGCTAAAACAATTGGGTATAATAACGCGGCAGAAGTTTTAAAACAAACACTGGCCGAGGACAAGGCAGCCGACGCCTTACTAACCCAGATTGCCGAACAACATGTCAACTACCAGTTAAATTAAAAATAAGATAAGCAAGCCACCTTATTTTATTAATAATTGAGTTGCAAAAACCGGTATTCTTTAATGGATACCGGTTTTTTTTGTTTGCAACAATCCCGAATGTTATTTGATCCGTAACTTTTTTTAATTTACGTATTATGTCAGGTTGATATTCAATTTGCCTACAAGTTTTTTTGTTTGGTTTGTAAATTCGTTCAGGTGCCATGCGTCATTGATTTTAACTTTCCTGACATCAGTGAGCAGTTGTATATAATCGTTCACTGATATTTTTTTGAGCAGTTCTTTCTCTTTGAGTTCGATGTAAAGGTGCTGGTACCATTGTAATACAAGGTGGTTTACAAACATCCATCCCTGTAAGGTATGATCGTCCTGCATATAGGTATGATCGGCATCCATAACGTTTTTCATTCCATCGAACATTACTTCTATGGCCATTCGTCCTTTATAAGTCTGATATATTTGCTCCTGGGTGCCCGTCAGGTTGGTAAACAGGGCAATGGTGCCAAACCTGTCTTTTCTTTGATGGTAATCTTTGATGGAATATTTTTCAGGGTGCGTCCTGATCCTTGACAGGTAATCAGCCTCTTCTTTTACCCTAAGCTGCTCATCTAAAAAAAGATGCAGGTATAATTGATCGCCGGATGACTGGTAGGTTTTCTAATCATATAAATACGTATTTATGTATTTATATGTATAACAAAAAACTGCCAAAACAAATATCGGCGGCTATTTTTTAAAACTAATACGTAAAAACTTCAGAGTTAGGGTTTAAATGAGTTTTATTTTTCAATAATCAGCCAAAATCTCAATGCTCCATTAACATTTCGATAATATTAGATGCTAAAAAGTGTGGTTTAATAATGATATTTCAAAAAAAGCACCAATATAATTGCATTCTGCAAATGAACCGCCCCGGCTGCTGAACAAATAATAAAAATTATTTTTTTTAATCTATTATGGTCAGTTTTTGTTTATTTGAGTAATTCTTTGCTTAAATTGAGCCAATTATCTACTACAAATGAGAATATTTCACCTGAGTGCCGAATGTTATCCCATCGCAAAAGTTGGCGGGCTTGCTGATGTTGTTGGGGCACTGCCCAAATATCAAAACCTGGCAGGTTTGCAGGCCGCTGTGGTAATGCCTTACTATAACCGCAAATTTGTACAGGAAAACGAATTTGATACCGTGTTCCAGGCATCCACATTGCTTGGCACACGCCGTCTTTATTTTGAGATCCTGAAGGAAAAAACCGACAAGCTGGGTTTTGAACTCTACCTGGTTAAGATCCCCGGTTTACTTGACCGTGAGGAGGTTTACCAGTACCCGGATGAAACAGAGCAGTTCATAGCTTTCCAGATCGCTTTTTTAGACTGGATCAGCTATTCGCAGCAATCGCCGGACCTGATACATTGTCACGATCATCATTCCGGCCTGGTGCCGTTTTTATTGTATCATTCCAAATTATATACCCGCCTGTCCCATATACCTACTGTGCTTACCATCCATAACGGGCAGTATCATGGTTCTTTTGGCTGGGATAAGCTATCGTACCTGCCGGAGATCGACCTTACAAAAACCGGTTTGCTCGATTGGGGCGGAGCGATAAACCCGCTGGCTTCTGCTGTAAAATGCTGCTGGCGCTATACTACGGTGTCGCCCAGTTATTTGACAGAGCTTTCCATCAGTTCAAACGGGCTCGAATATTTGTTTTATATGGAAAGGGCAAAGGGTGTTGGGATTATCAACGGTATTGACACAGAGATATGGGACCCGAAAAAGGACCCGATGATCCCGCACAAATTTTCGATAAAACAGATAACCAAGGGGAAACAGGCCGATAAAGAAGCTTTGTGCGCCAGGTTCGGGTTTTCGCCCGACAAACCTCTTATTTCGTTCATTGGTCGTTTGGTATTGGAAAAAGGGGCTGATTTGCTGGCTGCCGCCATGGAGGAAAGCTTTAATGAGCACCCCGGCCAGTTTAATTTTTTAATATTAGGGGCCGGCGAAAAAGAAACAGAACAGGAATTACTGGAACTTAGGGACTTTTATTCGGAACAATGCAACGTTTTTATAGGGTATGATGAATCGTTAGCCCACCTGATCTATGCAGGTTCCGATTTTCTGTTAATGCCTTCGCGGGTTGAACCCTGCGGCCTTAACCAGTTGTATGCTTTGCGGTACGGCACATTACCAATTGTCAGAAGTACCGGTGGTTTAAGGGATTCGGTGATCGACTTCGGTGAGGAAGGCGGCTATGGTATCAGGTTCCACAACGCCAGCGTCGAGGACATTTGCACGTCAGTAACCCGCGCCTTAAACCTGTTTCAGAACACGAAGCACCTGCAATTTTTACAAAAATTAATGATGGCCCTTGATTTCTCCTGGGACCGTTCGGCAAAAGAATATTATGAACTATACAAAAGCTTAAATCCGACAATATGACATCAAAAGTAATTTGCATTGTACTTGGCGGTGGCCAGGGGAGCCGGTTGTCGCCGTTGACTGCAACCCGCTCGAAACCGGCAGTACCTATCGCCGGTAAATACCGGTTGGTTGATATACCAATTTCAAACTGCCTGCATTCAGGTATCCACCGGATCTATGTATTAACGCAATTTAATTCGGCGTCCTTAAATAAGCACATCAAAAATACCTATCATTTCAGCAGTTTCAGTGAAGCTTTTGTGGATATACTTGCGGCCGAGCAAACGCCGTCAAGTGTGGCTTGGTTTCAGGGCACCGCTGATGCGGTGAGGCAAAGTTTGCACCACCTTGCTGTTCATGAATTTGACTACGTGCTTATCCTTTCGGGCGATCAGTTGTACCAGATGGATTTTGCCGAAATGATAGAGCAGCATATTGAAAAGAATGCGGAAATATCAATTGCCACCATTCCTGTGCATGTAAATGACGTGCCGGGCTTCGGGATACTCAAAACCGATGCGGATAACTTTATTACCGCATTTGTTGAAAAACCGAAAAGCGGATTTGAGAACTGGGTATCGGAAGTTAGTCCCCAAATGGAGGCTGAGGGCCGTATCTACCTGGCTTCGATGGGTATTTATCTGTTTAACCGCAAGCTTCTCTATGAGCTTTTACAGGGTAATGAGCGTACCGATTTTGGTAAGGAAATAATACCGCAATCTATCAGCGAACATCGTGTAGTCAGTTTCCAATATGAAGGCTACTGGACAGATATCGGTACCATTCCTTCATTTTTCGAGGCTAATCTGGGCCTGACAGATGATATCCCGCAGTTTAATCTTTTTGATCAGCACCAGATCTATACCCGTGCGCGCATGCTGCCGCCTTCAAAAATGTCGGGGACGCATGTTGATAAGGTAATTATTGCCGATGGCTGTATTATTAATGCCAGGGAGATTGTGCATTCAATCATCGGAATACGTACACGCATTGGATTTGATACCGTGATTGAGAACTGTTATGTGATGGGAAGTGATAATTATCAAACCCTGCAGCAAATTGAAGAGTCCCATCTAAGTCAATCACCTGTTATGGGTATCGGCGACAGGTGCCATATCAAAAATGCGATCATTGATAAAAACACCTATATAGGTGACGATGTACAAATAAATTGTGGCGAAAAGCTCGAAAATGGTGATTACGGTACCTATACTGTTCAGGATGGTATTGTGATCATTAAAAAACGGGCGGTAATACCCAATGGAACTATAATTTAAAAGGCACGTAGTTTGCGGTTTTCAGTGCGCAGTAAGCAGTTTTAAAGAATTCTGCAAACTGCCGGCTGGAAACCGCAAACTTTATAACCCTTTGTTCTTTTCCTCCCAAAGCTTACTGAAAGATTTACCTGCAACTGTTGGCATTTCCCTGAAATGCCCCCATGTTTTTTTGAAGAATGTTTTGAGAAAAAAGTTTTTTGCCTTGCCGCTGAAAAAGTCCATGTATTTCCGTTTAAGCATCCCGGTTCTCCATGCGGCCCATCCCCATTTTTCAATTGAGGTTACCAAATGTTCGTTTACAGCATCCCGGCGGTTTAGCAACAGCATTTTGTGTATATCTATTTTTACCGGGCACACTTCGGTGCATTTTCCACAGAGGCTTGATGCGTAACTGAGGTGCTTAAACTCCTCCATGCCGTTGGTATGCGGGGTAATAATGGAGCCTATGGGGCCGCTGTAAGTGGTTTCGTAAGTATGGCCGCCGATGTTTTTGTAAACCGGGCAAGCATTTAAACAGGCGCCGCAGCGGATGCAGTATAATGCCTGGCGCTGCTCTTTTTGAGCCAGCAGGTTGGTGCGGCCATTGTCCAGCAGTACCACATACATTTCTTCGGGGCCGTCGGTTTCATTTGGCTGCCTTGGACCGCTTAAAATTGTATTGTAAACCGTAAGGTTTTGCCCGGTGCCATGCGTAGCCAGCATAGGCCAGAAAATGTCGAGATCAGCCATTGAAGGAATGATCTTTTCGATCCCTACTACGGTGATATGTATTTTGGGGAAAGATGTGGTTAATCGTGCGTTGCCCTCATTTTCGCTGATGGCGATACTGCCGGTATCGGCAATTAAAAAGTTGGCGCCGGTTATGCCTGCATCGGCATGTACATATTTTTCGCGGAGCAATTCGCGTGCTTTTTGGGTCAGTTGTTCGGGAGTAGCGTCAATAGGGGTACCAAAGCGTTCGTTAAATAGTTTGGCA
This sequence comes from Mucilaginibacter sp. UBA5151, assembly GCA_002413785.1. Lineage (GTDB taxonomy): Bacteria > Bacteroidota > Bacteroidia > Sphingobacteriales > Sphingobacteriaceae > Mucilaginibacter. The sequence continues at coordinate 68,716 of DHXR01000046.1, read as the reverse complement.
ATGTCTTCTTTGGAGAGGTGCATAGCCGGTGTAACTATATGATAGGGTTTTTGTCCCAGCAATTGTACAATATATTCGCCAAGGTCGGTTTCTAACGATTCGATATGATGGTGCTCCAGAAATTCGTTCAGTTCAATCTCCTCGGTAACCATTGACTTTGACTTGACAACAGTTTTAACGCCTGCTTTTTTCAGGATATTCAGGATCTCGCGGTTAGCTTCATGCGCATCATTGGCCCATATCACTTTGCCGCCGCGTTTCTGGAAATTGGCCTCAAACTCAGGTAAAAACTTGTCCAGGTTTTCCATCACCCGCCACTTGATGGCATGTTGCTTGCGCTTGGTGTTTTCGAGGTTGATGATTTTTGATAAACCACGTTCAACAGCCGCATCGTACTTACCAATATTATAATTGATAATTCGCCTGTGACCCATGTCAAACGCCTTTTTTTCCGAGGCAACCAGGAATTCTTCTGCTGTGTTTCCCATTTTTTTGGTCATTATGTCATTAGTCATTGGTCATTTTTTTTGGACTAATCTCTAACCTCCAATCGCCAATCTCTCCCTAACAAGCCATCTTATTTACCCTGTTCGCATGTCTTCCGCCTTCAAATTCAGTGCTCAAAAATAGTTCAACTATATTTTTTGCTTCTTCTATAGAGATAAACCGGGCAGGGATACAAACGATATTAGCATCATTATGACTACGGGCGAGTGCGGCTAATTCTTCATTCCAGCAAATTGCCGCACGTATGCCCTGGTGTTTATTGGCAGTCATTGCCACCCCGTTGCCGCTTCCGCAGATCAGGATGCCAAAATCAGAACTGCCGCTTTCCACAGCCAAAGCTACCGGATGCGCAAAATCAGGATAATCTACCGATGCCGGCGAGTAAGTTCCAAAATCTTTAACTTCATAAGCACTTAAAAATTCAGCAATGGCCTGCTTGTATTCAAACCCGGCATGGTCGCTACCGATGGCGATCTTTAATCCCTCTTTCATCGTATTTTAATTTGAGAATTAATCAATTTGAAAATTTGAAGATCGGCGCATTTTCAAATTGCCGCATCTTCAAATTTTCAAATTATTATTTATGGTATCATTAGTTCTTCACTCTTTTTTTTCCGGCGCTGTACTACTGCCGCTACGGTTATGCTGAACTCAAACAACAAGTATAAAGGCAGTGCAACAACAAGCATCGTAAGTGCATCGGGCGACGGTGTTATTATGGCTGCTAATATTAAGATAATTATAACTGCATAACGGCGCTTGTCGCGCATAAATTTAGGGGTAAGTATGCCCAGGCTCGCCAATATATAAACAATAATGGGTAATTGAAAAACGAGCCCGGCAAGCAGGGTCAGCATCGTCTCCGACGAGATAAATGAATCAACGGCAAAATAGTTTTTTATACTTTCGCTCACTGTATAACTGGCAAAAAACCTGACGGATAAAGGGGTAACCACATAATAGCCAAAAAGTACACCCAGCATAAACAACGATGAAGAATAAAATACAAAACCGCTTGCCGCCTTACGCTCTTTTTCGTGCAGCGCCGGCCGTATAAACTTCCAGATCTCGTATAAAAGGTATGGAACGCCTAAAATAAGGCCGATCATAATGGATGTATTGAGCTGTAGGTTAAACTGTCCGGCCAGTTCGGTATTTATTAAGTCAAATTTTAGTTCCTTGACGCAAAAGCCCTTTGGGTCAAGGAAGGAGAACATGCTATGAAATACATCGCCCATTTTGCACATCATCCGGTATGTCCAGAAATCGGTGCGTGTTGGGGCCATGATGATGCTGTAGAAAATACGGTCGAAGAAACCAAATGCAAAGGCAGTAATTAGCAAAATCACAGCAGCAGCCCTGATAAGGTGCCACCTTAAAGCTTCGAGGTGCTGAAAAAACGACATTTCAGCGCCCATTTGCTCTCCCTTTTCCTTAATCGTTTTGGTGAAATTGCTAAATATGCTCATTATTAAAACAAATTTCCGGACCGTAAAGCCCGGGATGGTGTAAACGTTTAATTATTAAAACGCGGGTTCATTTATGCTCAGTATTCAAAAGTTTCCATAAACTTGGTTGTGAAATTACCGGCGCGGAAATTAGGGTCCTGCAGTAATTTTAAATGGAAGGGTATGGTTGTTTTTACACCTTCAATCACAAATTCGCTCAATGCGCGTTCCATAGTACACAAAGCCTCGTCGCGGGTTTGCGCCATACAGATCACTTTAGCGATCATTGAATCGTAATTCGGCGGTATTACATAACCTGTATAAACATGTGTATCAATGCGCACGCCATGGCCACCCGGCGAATGGAAGTTGGTTATCTTGCCCGGTGAGGGGCGGAAATTATTGGCCGGGTCTTCGGCATTAATGCGGCATTCAATGGCATGCAATATCGGTTCGTAATTTTTACCCGAAATCGGGATACCGGCAGCCACCTTTATCTGCTCTTTAATCAGGTCGAAGTTAATCACCTCTTCAGTAACCGGGTGTTCCACCTGGATACGGGTGTTCATCTCCATGAAATAAAAATTCCGGTCTTTATCAACCAAAAACTCTACAGTTCCGGCGCCTTCATATTTTACAGCTTTTGCTCCCTTTATAGCGGCGTCACCCATTTTTTTGCGCAGCTTTTCCGTCATAAAAGGCGACGGGGATTCTTCCACCAGTTTCTGGTGCCTGCGTTGTATAGAACAATCACGTTCTGAAAGATGACAAACTTTACCGTATTGGTCGCCTACTATCTGTATTTCAATATGGCGGGGATCTTCAACATATTTCTCAAGGTACATGCCGTCATTACCAAATGCAGCACCCGATTCTGCACGCGCCGAATCCCAGGCAGCTTCAAAATCTTCGTCTTTCCAAACAACGCGCATTCCGCGGCCGCCACCGCCGGCAGTAGCTTTTAATATTACGGGATAGCCAATTTTTTTGGAGATCGCGATGCCTTCCTTCACACTTTGCAGCAAACCTTCCGAGCCCGGAATAGTAGGCACGCCTGCCTTTTTCATGGTTTCTTTGGCCGAAGCCTTATCGCCCATGGAGTTGATCTGGGCGGCAGTTGCGCCGATAAATTTTATACCGTATTCGGCACATATAGCCGAAAACTTTGCATTTTCGGATAAAAAGCCATACCCGGGATGAATAGCATCCGCATTGGTTAGTTCGGCAGCTGAGATTATATTCGGAATATTGAGATAGGAATCACGGCTTGGCGGCGGACCGATACAAACAGCTTCATCAGCAAAACGCACATGGAGGCTGTCGCGGTCGGCGGTTGAATATACAGCAACCGTTTTAATACCCATTTCCTTACAGGTGCGGATAATCCGCAAGGCAATTTCACCACGATTAGCTATCAGTATTTTTTTAAACATAGTTTTAAATGTGCAAATTATAAATGTGCGGATGTGCAGATGCTGTTTTGGATGTGCAAATCATCTGCACATCCACGCATCTGCATATTTGCACATTTAAAAAGGTTCAACTAAAAACAAAGGCTGGTCGTATTCAACCGGCGATGCGTTATCAACCAGTATTTTTACAATCCGGCCCGAAATTTCGGCTTCAATTTCATTGAAAAGTTTCATCGCCTCAATAATGCAAAGCACTGTTCCTGGCTCAATATCATCGCCCACATTCACAAAAAGCGGCTTTTCCGGGCTTGCCGATCTATAAAAAGTACCGATCATCGGCGATTTTATGATAACATATTTTGAAGTGTCAGCAACCGGTTCGGCTACTGCCAAAGGCGCGGCAGCAACTTGTGCAGGCGCTGCGGCAACAGGGTGTGCCACTGGTATAGTCGCATTAACGATAGTTGCAACCTGGTTGGTTTTTATAGTGATCTTAAAGTCTTGCTGTTCTATTGAAACTTCGTTTACTCCTGATTTGGAAACAAAGCGTATTAGATCCTGAATTTGTTTAATATCCATGCCGGCGGTTAATTGGTTTAATACAATGTGCAGATATGCAAATATGCAGATGTGCAGATTTATTTTTTAATTATGATTTTTACTGTAAGCAAATTAACAAAACATATTTGATAATGTTCGGATTATTGATAAGCAAATTTGCACATCAATAAGCCCATTTTAAATAAATGGAGCCCCAGGTAAACCCGCCACCAAAAGCGGCAAGTATTAAATTGTCACCTTTTTTGAATTTATCTTCCCACTCCCACAAACATAAGGGTATTGTTCCGCTTGTTGTATTGCCGTAACGCTCAATATTTATAATTACTTTATCGGGGCTCACGCCGGTACGGCTGGCCGTAGCGTCAATAATGCGTTTGTTGGCCTGGTGGGGCACAAGCCATGCAATATCATCGGATTTAAGGTTGTTGCGTTCCATCACTTCGGCGGCAACATCGGCCATATTGGTTACGGCAAATTTGAATACGGCCTGGCCTTCCTGGTAAGCATAATGTTCGAGGGCGTCTATTGTTTCATGTGAAGCCGGTTTTACCGAACCACCTGCTTTTTGGTGCAGGTAAGCCACGCCCGATCCATCACTTTTTAAAATGGAATCAATAATGCCATTGCCTTCGTCATTGGGTTCCAGTAATACCGCACCGGCGCCATCGCCAAAAATAATGCAGGTGGCGCGGTCTTTATAATTGGTTATTGCCGACATTTTATCGCCGCCAACAATTAATACTTTTTTATGTTTCCCGCTCTCAATAAATTGTGAACCCGTTGCAAGGCCAAATAAAAAGCCCGAACAGGCGGCTGCCAGGTCGTATCCCCAGGCATTTTTGGCGCCAATTTTATCAGCCAGAATATTTGCGGTAGCGGGGAACACATAATCAGGGGTTGTAGTGCAAAAAATAATCAGATCGATTTCATCAGCGCCGATACCCCGTTTTTTTAACAAAGCCTCAACCGCCGGAACTGCCATATCTGATACGCCAAGTCCCTCGCCTTTTAAAATACGGCGCTCTTTAATACCTGTACGGGAAACAATCCACTCGTCATTGGTATCTACCATTGTTTCCAGCTCGTGGTTGGTTAGTACATAATCAGGCACATAACCATGTACCGCTGTAATAGCAGCATGAATTTTACTCATTTTTGTGTTTTATATTGAAAAGCGGGTTTAATCATTTAATTTTAATGTGCAGATTTTCGATGTGCGGATGTGCAGATTTCAAATGTGCAAATTATAGAATTTAAAGCATCCGCACATCTGCACATCCACGCATTTGCACATCTAATAAGCCCATTTTAAATAAATCGACCCCCAGGTAAACCCTCCCCCGAAAGCGGCCAATATCAAATTATCGCCTTTTTTAAATTTATCTTCCCATTCCCACAAACACAGGGGCAATGTTCCGTTTGTGGTATTACCGTAACGTTCGATGTTTATAATAACTTTATCAGCGCTGACGCCGGTACGGATGGCAGTTGCATCAATAATTCTTTTGTTTGCCTGGTGGGGTACCAGCCACGCAATATCATCGGGTCCCAGGTTATTCCGTTCCATAATTTCGGCCGCAACTTCGGCCATATTGGTCACTGCAAATTTGAATACCGATTTGCCTTCCTGATAGACATAGTGTTCATTGGCATCTATAGTTTCGTGAGTTGCAGGTTTTACCGAACCGCCAGCCTGCTGGTTAAGGAAAGGAAGGCCTGAACCATCGCTCCTTAAAATAGAATCGATAATGCCATTACCTTCGTCATTGGGCTCCAGCAAAACAGCGCCGCAGCCATCACCAAAAATAATGCAGGTTGCACGGTCTTTATAGTTAATTATCGACGACATTTTATCGCCGCCAACTACCAGTACCTTTTTGTGTTTACCGCTTTCAATAAATTGAGCCCCGGTTGCCAGGCCAAACAGAAAACCTGAACAGGTGGCCTGCAGGTCGTAACCCCAGGCATTTTTGGCGCCGATTTTATCGGCTAAAATGTTTGCAGTAGCAGGGAATACATAATCGGGTGTCGAAGTGCAGAAAATGATCAGTTCAATTTCGTCAGCGCCAATACCACGCTTTTTTAGCAGTCCTTCAACCGCCGGCACCGCCATGTCTGATGTGCCAAGGCCTTCGCCTTTTAGTATGCGCCGCTCCTTTATACCGGTACGTGTGGTGATCCACTCGTCATTGGTATCTACCATTGTTTCAAGCTCGTGATTGGTTAGTACATAATCAGGTACGTAACCGTGCACCGCTGTAATAGCAGCATGAATTTTGCTCATTTATATATCTTTTACTCGAAAGCGGCTTTTATCTTATCTACCAGACCGCTCTCAACCATGTTTCTTGATAAAAGGACCATGTTTTTAATAGCTTCGGGGCTTGATATGCCGTGCCCTACCACCACCGGCGCATTTACGCCAAGTATAGGGCTGCCGCCATATTGCTCATAATTAAACATGTCAATGAAGTTGTCCTTTATATTTCTTTGTACCAAAACGTCGTAAAAAGATTCCGCCAGCTTTAAGATAATATTACCTGTAAAGCCATCGCAAACAATTACATCGGCGTCATCATAAAAGGCATTACGGCCTTCCACATTGCCGACAAAATTAAATAATTTACTTTCTTTCATGAGGGGATAGGCCGCCTGGCAAAGAATATTGCCTTTTTCTTCCTCCTCGCCTATGTTCATTAAGGCAACACGGGGGTTTTGGATGTTATAAACATATTGGGCAAATAAACTGCCCAACAGGCCAAACTGCGGGAAATATTCGGGTTTGCAATCGGCGTTGGCCCCAACATCAAGCAGAATACTTAAAGCACCTTTTAATTGGGGAATAATACTGGTGATTGCAGGACGTAAAACACCGGGAATGGTTTTTATGCTGAACATAGAACCAACCAGCATAGCCCCGCTGTTGCCTGCGGATGAAAAAGCATCAATTTCACCTTCTTTAAGCATTTTAAAGCCGACAGCGATACTTGATGCGGGTTTTTGAACAATGGCTTTTGTAGGATGCTCGCCCATGCCGATCACTTCGGTGGTATGAACAAATTCAAAATTTCCCGGGTCAAAATCATTTTCACGAAGGATACCTGCAGCGATCTCCTGATCGCCGATAAGTACCAGTTTTTGATCGGAGGATAAATGTTTATAAGCCGCAATTGCCCCCGAGACGGTTGCCTCCGGAGCGAAATCACCGCCCATAATATCTAAGCCAATCTTCATTTCAGAAAATTAAACTTAAGCTACCGCTGCTTTCTCAATCAGTAACTTGCCGTTGTAGTAAACATTACCATCAACAGTATAAGCTCTGTGCGGTAAATGAATGGCGCCTGTAGTTTTACAGGTAGTTAAAGTAGGCAATGGCGCTTTATCATGCGTTCTGCGTTTGTCTCTTCTCGACTTGGATATTTTACGTTTTGGATGTGGCATAATCCTGGTTATTTATTATTTAATTTTTTTGAGTGCATCCCACCTTGGGTCTGCTGCCTCATTTTGTTCGGTATTTGCTGTAAGCTTATTCAGGCTATCCAGCATTTCTTTATCACAATAAGGAGTTTCCCCCTCGTTATCGCAAACCGTTATAAAAGGTAATGCAACGTTTATGTATTCGTATATCAGTCCTGCTATATTGATCTCGTGATCATTTTTAGTAAGGGTGATGATCTCTTCATCTTCACCGGGTTCTTCTTCGCTGAACCTGGCCACCTGCCGTTCGTGTATATCCACCGGCTGGGGATATTGCGCCAAACAACGGTCGCAGTTTGTGTCAATTGTGCCGCTGATATGGAAATTAAGGATGAGCATAGTCTCCTGTCTTTCCAGTTCAACCTGGCAAACTAAATTTGCTTTTTTTACCAGCGAATATTCAAACCCGTTGAAAAAAGCATCATTAACGGTGTATTCAAACTGGTGCTTACCCAGTTTTAAGCCGGTAAAGGGAATCGAATATTCTTTAAGCGATTTCAATGAGCATCAATTAGCCCGCAAATGTAAGGATAAATATGAGAATTGAAAAGGGTTTTTTTAAATAGGGGAACGCCATATTTATGCGCCAAATTTAAACAAGGTGATTTAGTTAGTAAACATGTAATGATAAGAATAAAACAAGAGCTTTGACAATCCTTCAAAGGTATTTGACGGGCATAGTAATAAAACCGGCCCTATGCAGGTACCGGGCACTTATTTTTATGCGCCGGATTATAGCGTAAATGGGGTAACAAAACATAAAACGGGGTATATTATATTGAAATACTAAATTATTGGCCTGAATTGTGATTTTTCACACGTGGTTTATTTTTAACGGCGTTCAGGAGGGTTAAAACAACCCTCATTTAAAATTTTGGATGACTGCGAAAATGCATCAGAAATGTCAATAGCGGAAGTTGTTACAGCATTAAATTATATGTACAAGAAGTTGTACAGGCAATTTTTTATTTCATCTCCTTTTTCAAAAACTGCCCCGTAAAACTATCTTTAACCTTGCATAAGCCTTCGGGTGTGCCCGAAAATAATATTTTACCGCCGCCAGTCCCGCCTTCCGGGCCGAGGTCAATTACATGGTCAACTACTTTTATTACATCAAGGTTGTGCTCAATTACCAGTACGGTATTGCCTTTATCAACAAGCTGTTTCAGCACCCCCAGCAGCACATTAATATCTTCAAAATGCAAGCCGGTTGTGGGTTCATCCAGGATATAAAAAGTATTGCCGGTATCCTTTTTGGAAAGTTCTGTGGCCAGTTTGACCCGCTGCGCCTCACCGCCGGATAGCGTGGTTGATGACTGCCCCAGCGTGATGTACCCCAATCCTACATCAAACAATGTTTTAACCTTGCGGTAGATGGCGGGGATATGTTCAAAAAATGGGGTGGCATCCTCAATACTCATATCCAGTACATCGCTGATGGATTTCCCGCGATAGCGCACCTCCAGTGTTTCGCGGTTATAGCGCCTGCCGCCGCATTCTTCGCAGGGCACCTGTACATCGGGTAAAAAATTCATTTCTATCACCTTTAAACCCGCGCCCTGGCAGGTTTCGCAGCGCCCGCCCTTTACGTTAAACGAGAAACGACCGGGTTTGTATCCCCTGATCCTTGATTCCGGCAATTGCACATACAGGTTACGTATATCCGAAAATACGCCGGTATAAGTTGCCGGGTTTGAACGCGGGGTACGGCCTATTGGGGCCTGGTCTATTTCAATTACCTTATCAATATGCTCCAAACCTTCAATTTTTTCATAAGGCAGCGGGTGTTTTTTGGCCCTGAAAAAATGGTGGTTTAAAATAGGATACAAAGTTTCGGTTATTAAACTTGATTTACCACTGCCCGATACGCCCGTGATCCCGATAAGCTTACCCAATGGAAAATCCACCGAAACCTTTTTTAAGTTGTGGCCCTCCGCTTTTTTCAGGGACAAAGTTTTACCGTTCCCTTCACGTCTTTTTTCCGGGATGGCAATTTCACGTTCACCATTGATATAGGAAGTGGTGAGCGTATGGCACTTCATCAATTCGGCAGGGGTACCCTGGGCGACAATTTCGCCGCCGTGTACGCCGGCTGCCGGGCCCATGTCAATTACATGATCGGCATGCAGTATCATATCTTTATCATGCTCAACCACCAATACCGTATTGCCCAGGTCGCGCAGGTTTTTCAACGCGTTTATCAGGCGTTCGTTATCACGCTGGTGCAGGCCGATACTTGGTTCATCCAGAATGTACATCACATTCATCAATTGCGAACCAATCTGCGTTGCCAGCCTGATGCGCTGCGCCTCGCCGCCTGATAAGGTTTTGGCTGTGCGGTCGAGCGTTAAATAACTCAGGCCAACATCCAGCAAAAAAACTATCCGCGCCCTTATTTCTTTTAATATCTCTTTTGCAATAACATTCTGGCGTTCGGTCAGGCGGGCTTCAAGCCCGGTAAACCATTCCTGCAGGGTGCGGATGTCCATACAGGCGAGATCGAAAATATTTTTATTATCAACCTTAAAGTGCAGCGACTCTTTTTTCAATCGCGCCCCATCGCAAACCGGGCAGGTCCTTAAAACCCGGTAGTTTTCCATGTCGTCCATACCTTCTTCACCACGGCGTTCCTGCTGTTCCTCCAGCATGCGGATAATACCATCAAAACTTACCTGGTAGCTTTGCACATTCCATTTATTATACTCCACCGCCACGGTGATCATTTCGGTTGAACCGTTCAGTATAATATCCAAATGGTCCCTTGACAGTTTTTCGATGGGGGTTGACAAGGCAAATTCATATTTTTTTGCCAATGCCTTCAGCACCTGGAATATCCATGTTTCGCGGTATTCGCCAATCGGGGCAAGGCCGCCGTTGAGAATACTTAGTTTGGGGTTAGGGATCACCGAGGCTTCATCCACCTCAAAAATATAACCCAGTCCGTTACATTTTTCACATGCGCCATAAGGCGAATTGAAGGAAAATGTATTTGGCTGCGGTTCATCGTAGGATATGCCCGAAACCGGGTCCATCAGGTATTTGCTGTAATAGGCAACATTATTATCCCTATCGGCCACCCTGATAATGCCTTTAGCGATTTTCAAAGCAGTTTGTATAGAGGTGTATAAACGCTTGCTGTCTGTTTCGTTTACGATTAACCGGTCAACAACAATATCAATATCGTGGATTTTGTAACGGTCAACCTGCATTTTGGGTTCAACATCCGCGATAGCGCCATCAATCCAAACTTTTAAATAGCCCTGCTTGCGAATCTGTTCAAAAAGCTCACGGTAATGGCCCTTCCTGGCTTTTACAACCGGCGCCATTATATTCACCGGCTGTCCGCTGAATTTTTCGGATATCGTCCGCTGGATCTGCTCTTCGGACATGCGTTCCATTTTTTCGCCGCTCACGTATGAGAATGCCTCGCCGGTACGGGCAAAAAGCAAACGCATAAAGTCATATATCTCGGTAATGGTACCAACGGTTGAACGCGGGTTTTTACTGGTTGTTTTTTGCTCGATGGCGATTACGGGGCTTAATCCCGATATTTTGTCCACATCAGGCCGTTCCATACCGCCCATAAACTGGCGCGAATAGGCCGAAAACGTTTCCATATAACGGCGCTGCCCCTCGGCATAAATGGTATCAAACGCCAGGGAAGATTTCCCGCTGCCGCTTAATCCGGTAATTACCACCAGCTGGTTACGCGGGAAGGAAACATCTATGTTCTTTAAATTATGTACCCTGGCCCCGTAAACTTCAACTTCATTTTGCTCGCCCAGGTCGATAGTTTTCGTTATCATGAAATATAATTATTGATTTATTGAATTAATTCAATTAGTGATTTAGTGAATTAGTGATTTATTGAATAGGCCCTTCAATATCAAATCACTAATTCACTAATTCTCCAATTCACTAATTCAATAATTAACCACAAATATACGCAAAAAAAGGCCGGTCTTCCAGCTGGGAAGATCGGCCTCGTGGTGCTCCGTAATATAAATTTTAAGGTAAATTAAATCTGTTCTTAATTAATCGCCAGCAATTCTGTTGTTTTTACGCTGTTATAATTATTTTTGTAGCCATACTTTTTAGGCTGGCTAATGATCGCTTTCATAGCAATAATGTTATAAACATACGCTGCAGTTTCGCGGTTTAAGTGCATGCGGAAATAATTGTCCTCATTTTGCTTGTTGATCGCTTTTTCGATTTTAATCTCCCCGTTATTATAAGCAGCGGCAGCTAATGTCCAGCTATTAAACTCAACATACAACTCTTTAATGTACTTGCAGGCAGCAATGGTTGATTTACGGGTATTCATCCGCTCATCTACCCCATGTCCAACTTTAAGGCCATAAGTGCGTGCAGTGCCGGCCATAAATTGCCATATACCCCTTGCGCCTTTTGACGAGGTGCTTTCACCAAAACCAGATTCCACTAAAGCGATATACTTAAAGTCATCCGGGATGCCATAAGCCTTCAAAATAGGCTCAATAACCGGGAACCATTTCCCGGCATTGTTATGCAGGATATTGGATTGAACATATTTGTAACTATGTTTTTTGAGCGAGAGCTGCAATATCCGGTTTACGCTGGCATCATTAACAGGTAAAGCTTCATTTGCGAAGCTATATTCGTTTTCATTGATGTTCCGGAAAATGAATTTTGACCTTGGCGTCGAAGTTCTGGCGTTTAATTTTGCAGTTTTTTTAATTGTTGGTACGGCTTTTGTACTGGATATATTCAACGCCGAAATAATAACCAGCAGCACTATTACGGAGCACGTAATTAAGTGTCTCTTAGTCATTTTTTTTCTATTCATAAGCATTACATTTGGTAGAATGTTTTGCAAAGGTAACTCATATAATTAAGATTATCAAATACTTAGCTTTTTGCAGCTTTTGAACGATCTGCCATTTGGTTCAAAAACAGTCTGTAAAAGCTGTTAAACGTAGTTTTTGAACCGGTAAAAAAAATTATATTTATCCCCCTAAAAATACTAACTTTGCCCGTTCACGCTGCGAAGCGCAAATTAAAAAACTATGGCATTTAAGAGACCAGGGAGTAGTCGCAACGACCAATCCGGCAGATCGTCAAACAGGGCTTCAAAGTCCGCAGACGCACCCAAAAGATCAACATCCAGGGGGAGATCCTCCTCCGGCGCTGATAAAACAGACTTCAACAAACCGGCAAAAAAATACAGCAGCGAACGTTCGGGCGAAAAAAGATCGTTTTCATCATCCGGCAGCAAGCCTTTTCAGGGCAGGCAAAGCGATGGTGATAAACCGGCAAGCAGTTTTACCGGCGGATCGTCCGGCGAAAAAAAATCATTTTCACCACGAAGCAGGCCTTATACCGGCAGACCGGCAGATAATGATGACAGGCCAAAGAGAAGCTTTGGAGGCGAACCATCCGGAGAAAAAAGGTCGTTTGCACCTAAAAGCAGGCCTTATACCGGCAGGATTGCCGACAATGATGAAAGGCCAAAAAGAAGTTTTGGCGATAAACCAGGCGGCGAAAAACGGGCATTTTCTCCAAAAGGCAAGCCTTTTTCGGAGAGACCGAACGACGACAGGCCCAAAAGAAGCTTTGATGGGCCATCAGATGGAAAAAAATCATTTGCGCCACGAAGTAAATCTTCAACAGGCCCGTTCAATTCTGATGACCGGCCTAAAAAAAGCTATGGCAGCGATAAAGCAGGTGAAAGAAAATCTGCTGGCAGGCCATCAGCAAGCGGCGGTTTCAAAAAACATGATGGGGACCGGCCATACAGCGCCGACCGGCCGCAACGCTCAAGATCAACTTATGACAAAATAAGCCCCGACCAGGACGCCCCTGCAAAAACATTACGCGGACGCAAAAAAGGCCCCGAAAGTAAAGATTCAGGACTGATCAGGTTAAACAGATATATATCAAACGCAGGGATTTGCTCCCGCCGTAAAGCGGATGAACTGATTGAAGCCGGCGTGGTATCGGTAAATGGCGTTGTCGTATCTGAATTAGGACATAAAGTTGACCCGCAAAAAGACGAAATACGCTATAATGGCGAGTTGCTTAAACGCGAGAAAATGGTTTATGTATTGCTGAATAAACCAAAGGATTACATAACCACCACAGAAGATCCCCAGGAGCGCCGCACGGTAATGCACCTGGTTGAAAAAGCCAGCAAAGAACGCATTTACCCCATCGGCCGTTTGGACAGGAACACCACCGGTCTGCTTTTAATGACCAACGACGGCGACCTGGCAGATAAACTTTCGCACCCGCGTAACAGTATTGTTAAACTTTACCAGGTTGAACTCAACAAAAGTTTAACCCAGGGCGACCTGAATAAGATCAGCTATGGCCTGGAGTTGGAAGATGGTTTAATCAAACCTGACTCCATATCTTATGTTTCAGGCGGATCCAAAAGAGAAGTAGGCATCCAGATACATAGCGGGAAAAACCGCATTGTACGCCGGATTTTTGAACACTTAGGTTACGAAGTTGTAAAGCTTGACAGGGCGGTATATGCCAACCTCACCAAAAAAGATTTGCCCCGCGGCCGCTGGCGCTTCCTTGAAGAAAGCGAAGTGATACAGCTGAAGCATTTAATATAGAGATTGGAGGTTAGTTGATTAGAGATTAGTTGAGAATTTGCGGTATTTTAATCGCTGCAATTTTTCCCAATCTAATTACTATCTTGCAGCCAATTACCAATTCATTCCACGATGAGAAAATTACTACTGATTATTTCGCTGCTGTTCCCGGTGCTTATATATGCACAACATAAAAAAACCGCCCCCACAAGTTACGACCTGCTGATAGGCACCTATACCAAGGGCAAAAGTAAAGGTATTTATGTTTACCGCTTTTATACCGAAACCGGCAAACTGGCCTATTTAAATGAGATCGACGGCGTTGATAACCCTTCATACCTTTGCGTTGCGGCCAATAATAAATTTGTTTATGCGGTAAACGAAATTGGTAAAAACGGTGAAGTGAGCGCTTTTACTTTCGAGCCAAAGCAGGGTAAACTTGTATTTATAAATAAACAACTTTCATCAGGCGCCGACCCTTGTTATATTTCGGTAGATAAAGCGCAAAAAAATGTATTTGTCGCTAATTACAGCAGCGGCAGTTTAACGGTTTTTCCAGTGAATAAAGATGGATCACTGAGCCCGGTATCGCAGGTGGTGCAGGATGAAGGCCACGGCGTAAACGCTGCGCGGCAGGAAGGCCCGCATGTACACACTGCCATGCTGTCGCCTGATGAAAAATACCTGTTGTACAGCGATCTGGGGACCGATAAATTAAATATCATGCGGTACCATGCTTCAAACCACCAACCCTTAAGCGCCGCCTCGCCCGCATTTGTAAGCGTGAAGGATGGTGAGGGTCCACGGCATATTGTTTTTTCCAATGATAAAAAACACGTTTACCTGGCAACAGAGATGGGATCGGCGGTGCATGTTTTTGATTATAACACCGGCAAACTGAAAGAAAAACAATCCATTACCTTATTACGTGATGGCTTTAAGGGGCAAACTGCCGGGGCCGCGATACATATTTCTCCCGACGGCCGTTTTTTATATGCATCAAATCGTTTAGAAACCAATGAAATATCGGTTTATGCCATTGATCCCAATAACGGGCAATTAATTTTTGTTCAAAGGGAATCAAGCAACGGTAAAAACCCGCGTGATTTTGCCATTGACCCTACCGGCAATTTCCTGTTAGCAGCCAACCAGGACAGCGACAGCATATTTGTTTACAAAATCGACAAAAGCAACGGCAAAATAAGCAGGACGTCCCAGGGAATTGAAGTCGGCAACCCTGTTTGTTTGAAGTTTGCCCCGGCGAAATAGGTTTTTGGTGAAAGGATATAGGTAAAATTATCTTCTCATCTACCGACTATATTTCTAATTATTATCTGTCACCCTTTTCGAGGTCTTCGTACTTATTGCAACATGGTTGGGGGAAAGATGCGTTAAGTTGCTTTATTTTGTTCCCCTGACTGTAACCGTGGTTTTAGAATACCCGTCTGCTTCTTATCAGCCTCAATTGTTAGTTTTATGGACTCATGAAATACGCGTTATTTAAATGTTTTTTACCTTTGAACTATGAAAAAATCTATAGCCATTGATATGGATGGCGTTATTGCCGATACAGAAACTCAATTTATTAATTGGTACGAAAGAGATTACGGTGTAAGGATCAAGCCAACTGAAATTATCGGGCTTAAGGAAGATGAGATGTTCCCCGATAAAACAGCTGTCCGTAAGTTTGCCTTTACCCCCGGTTTTTTTAGAACGCTGCCTGTTATGCAAGGTGCCGTTGAGTCTGTAAAAGCCTTAATGGAAAGCTTTGAAGTTTATATTGTTTCGGCGGCCATGGAATTCCCGCAGTCACTGCCCGAAAAAGCAGAATGGTTAAAGGAACATTTCCCTTTTATCGACTGGCGACATATTGTTTTTTGTGGAGATAAGAGCATTATCAACACTGATTATATGATTGATGATCATGTTAAGAACCTTGATTACTTTAATGGTACAACCATTATTTTTCATGCTTTTCACAACATTAACTTTAACCATCATCAACGTGTTAGTAACTGGGAAGAGGTTTTGGTGCTGATGGAGAAAGAACGTTATTTATAGTAACTTTTTGGGGTTAACATTAATTTTCAAGGGCTTTCAACTTTATTATTTCCCTTTTAAGCTTTCTCTTTGATCCGTTCAATCACTTCAATATAATAGTTTTCGTATAGCGGCAAAATTCTGACAAGGTCAAAATCTTTTGCGCGTTCAAGGGCGTTATTTTTAAATAGCTGTAATCTTTCATCATCTTCGAGTATGTAGATCGCTTTTTCAGCCATTCCTTCCACATCACCAAAATCTTTCAGGAAACCTGTAATGCCATCTATATTTAATTCGGGCAAGCCCCCCGCATTTGAACTTACGACGGGCACTTTACAGGCCATAGCCTCGAGTGCGGCCAAACCAAAACTTTCAGATTCGGAAGGCATCAAAAACAGATCGGAAACAGATAGTATTTCTTCAATGGCATCCTGTTTACCTAAAAAACGGACATCATCACAAACACCCAGGTCACGGCATAATTGCTCACAGTATGAACGCTCTGGCCCATCGCCAACCATCAGTAATTTTGACGGTATTTTTTTGATCAGTTTTGCAAATATCTTTATTACATCATCTGTACGTTTTACTTTACGGAAGTTAGAGGTATGCACCACAATTTTCTCGCCCGAAGGGGCAATCGCCTTTTTAAAATGGTCCTTCGCTTTCAGGCTGAAGCGTTTAAGGTCGATAAAGTTTGGGATTACCCTTATATCGTTTTCAATATCAAAATATTCATAGGTTTCACTTCTCAAATGCTCAGAAACAGCGGTAACCCCGTCTGATTTGTTGATAGAAAAGGTAACTACAGGTTTAAAGGTAGGGTCGCGGCCAACCAGGGTAATATCGGTGCCATGGAGGGTGGTAACTACCGGGATGTATATGCCATAAGTTAACAATATTTGTTTAGCCATAAACGCTGCCGAAGCATGCGGGATGGCATAGTGCACATGCAGCACATCCAGCTTTTCAAAACGGACCACATCAACAAGGCGGCTGGCCAGGGCCAGTTCGTACGGCGGGAAATCGAAAAGCGGGTAGTTGGATACCGAAACTTCGTGGTAAAACAAGTTTTCGGAAAACAGGTCGAGCCGCGCAGGCTGGTTATAGGTGATAAAATGAACCTGGTGCCCGCGGTCGGCAAGGCCTTTGCCCAGCTCTGTAGCTACAACGCCGCTCCCGCCAAAGGTGGGGTAACAAACTATTCCGATTTTCATTTAGCAGGCTTTAAGTTTAATGGTAATGAAACCACCATACGCTGCTTATGTTTTACACAGGTAGTATGCGAATGATAGTTTCACTGATGCAAGTTTAACAGCAATTAATGGAAATAGTGTTAAGCGGATGTAATTTGTTTGTTTCCGGGGGTGGGATTTTCGGTTACCCGGGAAGCAGCACACGGGAAGCCTTTACCCTACAGGCCTTACACGTCATTGCCGCGCCAGGGGGAAAAGACATCCGCCTTGATCCTGTTATTTTGAAAGATGCCAACATCAAAGCCCTGCTCGAATACTTTATGGGTAAAAATACACCGGCAAGGCAAATGCATATCGTTAATAACCTGAGGGTGGAAAAGGATGATGAAAGCATTAATCCGTTGGTGGCGAAAGAGGTGGATAGCGTGACTTTGCCTGTGGCGGTGTAGGGTGAGATGGGATGCACATGCGATGGGCTGCACCCATCGTTGACATATTACGCCCTTTCAGGGCTGTATAGTTTTTCTGACCCTGAAAGGGGCTAATATGTCAACACAGGATGAAGTCCTGTGATACATGCTATGCCGAATGCTTATAATCATAAGGCTTTAAATTAAGCTCCTTCGTCTTTTCGGCAGCCAGATGCAAATTAAATTTAGTTTGTAAGTTAGCCCATATATCGGCAGTGCCGCCAAATACCTTTGCTATCCTGAAAGACATTTCAGGAGTTATGTCTGATTTTTCATGTATGATCTTAGTAAGGCTCTGCCGCGAAATCCCCAACATTTTTGCAGCTTCGGTAACTGTCAGTTCATTGGCGGCAATCACTTCTTCGCGTAAAATTTCACCCGGGTGTATGTGTCTCATTTGTCTTTTCATGGCATGTTATTAATGATAATCAATATAGTCAAGGTCATAAGCGTTTTGTCCGTCAAAGCGAAACACAATACGATAATTTTTATTACCCTTAATGCTCCAATATTCTATCAGTTCACCTGAAAGTTTGTGAATATTCCAATTTTGGTATGCTCCAAAATCTTCCGGTACTTGCTGGACAGAATCTATAACAGCTAACATTCTTTCAATACGATTGACCAGTTCAGCAGATAACTTACTGCTATTGTTTTGTTCCCATAACAGCCTAAGCCCTTTGTGCTTGAAACTTTGTATCATTCTTTGTTGTAAACTGTAAATTTACACTTGTCGGTTCTGAAATGCAAATATTTTTTGAAAAAATCATGTTCATCCTAAAAATCATGGTTCAAACAAAAAAATCACTTAATTTGTGATTGCTTTGATTTTTTCTTCCGTCCGGCATTTCAAAACCAAAAAAGCATGAAACTGAAATATTTACTTTTATTCTTCCTGGCTATTGCCGCTGGTAAACAGGTGCACGCCCAGCAAGGCTTCCCTTTTGATAATGAGATCCACGAATTTAAACACCAGGACAGCATCAGCTTCCCGCCAAAAAATGGCATTTTGTTCATCGGCAGTTCATCTATCCGTAAATGGACCGACCTGGAGCAGCGTTTTGCAGGCAAACCAATTATCAGGCGGGGTGTCGGCGGTTGCGAACTTTGGCAAGTGGTCGATTATTACGCCCCATATATATTATTCCCTTACCACCCGCGCAAGATCTTTATTTATGCAGGCGAAAATGACATTGCTGCGGGCAAAACCAGTGTATTTGTGTTCAACGAGTTTCAAAAGCTTTTTGAAATGATCGGGAGGAAATTGCCGGATGCGACTATCTATTTTATGGCTATAAAACCAAGTCCGAGCAGGGCCAAATATTTTGCCGAAGTAGCTAATGCAAACGAACTGATAAAAAACTATCTCGCCAACAGGCCCAACAGCGCTTTTATTGATGTTGCTTCGGTCATATTAAAAAATCATTCTTCCGTCCCTGATTCATCACTTTTTGAGGCGGATTACCTGCACCTGAATAGCAAAGGCTACGACAGGTGGCAACAGGTTTTGGAGCCCTTTGTTAATTGATATAGGTGAATTAAAGGAGGTAAAAGGGTAAAGGATAAAG
>DHXR01000046.1:0-49270 GCA_002413785.1 Mucilaginibacter sp. UBA5151 | reverse complement strand
GGTAAAGGATAAAGGCAAAAGGTGAAAGGTGAAAGGTGAAACGGCGGCCTTGAGTAAAAAGCATAAAAGGGTTTACTTTTGTATAAAGTTCCGGCAAAAGCACGTGGCGGATTTTTTCTTCCTTTCACTTTTTACCTTTATCCTTTCACCTTTATCCTTTTACCTTTGATAAAATGATTGAATTCAACACCATAATGCTGCAATTTGGTGAGCAGGGCGAAAAAACCGGGTGGAGCTATATTGCCATCAGCGCCGATATGGCGCAGGAGTTAAAGCCCGGTAATAAAAAACCCTTCAGGGTGCGGGGGATGCTGGATGGGTTTGCCATTAATGGCATTGCTTTAATGCCTATGGGCGATGGCACTTTTGTTATGCCTTTAAAAGCGGAGATCAGGAAAGGTATCCATAAAAATGCCGGGGCCATGCTGCATGTATGTATCGGGGAGGATACCGATTATAAAGTTGAAGTGCCCGACGATCTGCAGGAATGTTTTGATTTTGAACCCGAAGCCCTTGATTTTTTCAACAGTTTGCCCAAATCGCACCGGGATTATTTTATAAAATGGATCGATGGCGCAAAAACCAGTGAGACCCGCGCCAAACGCATCGTTAATACGGTTAACGCGCTGCTGCGTAAATGGAACTACGGGCAGATGCTGCGGGCGTTGAAGAAGGAGGGGTGATGTGCGGATGAAAATTATAATTTCCGCTTTTTAGGGTTTTGACGGTTATCAAAAACTGACGAAATTTCAATATAATCCTTTTTTATTTTGAAGAAGATTGAAGTTTGAGGGGATGCTACACAACGGCGTACTTGTTTTTTCTTAAGGAAAACCGGGAATTGTTCAGGTGAACTTTGAATCCTCGATACCGTATGATTTATTTCGACTATAACTCTTTTGGCTATTTCTTCACTCCACTCTTCATATAAATAATCTAAAAGTTTGTCGTATTCTTCTATAGCCCGATCAGTCCACTTTAAAACATTAACCATTTTTTTTTGCTCGCAGACGATTTAATTTTTCTTCCATATAAGCCATAACATATTCGTGTGAATGTACACGCCCAGCCTCTCCATCTGCCAGTCCCGCTTTTATCCCTTCAATTGCTGCTTCGGGAAGATCACCCCAATCATCCTCATCTTCCTCTACTTCAAATTTTAAACCCATGCGGGTTAGCACGGCTTGCAATTCGGGCAGATCGCGCTCTTCATCTATTTCTATTTTCAATGTTGCCATATATCAAATTTACTAACAATTTCGGACATGTTCATAATTTCCAGTGACAATTTTGTGCTAAGCATTATATTATCAGTTCATTATTTTAACATAGGAGGCTGCTAAGAAGGCGCAAAAGTCACAGAGAAAATGATGAATTTCAACGTATTGAAATTAAAAGACGGCATTCGTCGCATAATTAAGACTTAGCGCACTCTGTGCATTCTCTGTTTCTCCGATTGTCATCCTGAACGCTTGAAGGATCCTGAAGCGACAGGTCGGCGGCTACATGCAAAGCGTAGAAGATGCTTCACCACGTTCAGCATGACAGGTGGGAATGAGCATGACAGGGAAAAAAAGCAAAATCAAACCGTGCCTTCCTGAACGCTGATTTTCCTTAACTCGTCCTTTGCCTTCGCAAACCACTGGCGGTTAGTTTTCTTTTCCATCTGACCCAGGTGTGGTTCTTCATTCAGCATATCTGTAAAAATTTGCCAGGCGTCTTTGTCCCTGGCGGCGCGCATCAAAAAAAGACCGTATTGATAGCGTTGCTCATAATAGGAGTAGCGGCCCCTCATCGCTTTAAATTCATTTTCGGCCTGTTCGGCATTCCCTGTATTTTCAAGCGACAGGGCATACAAAATATGCGCCTTTGATCTGGCGAATTGGGGCAGGTTGTACAATTTCTTTGCTAAGGGAATAACTTCATCATAGCGCTGCTGCTCAAAATAAGCAACAATAAGTTGCGCCATAACGTGTTCGTTTTCGGAAAATGCACCTGTTAAACTTGCTTTATAAAGGTCGATGGCTTTATCGGTTAACCCGGCGGCAAGATAGGCATCCGCTAGTTTTATTTTGTTGGCAAAGGTATCGGTAAAGCGTAATTCTTCTTCCAGTTTTTTGATCCTCCCGCCGGGGTTAAGTACGGCCCCTACATCAATGGAAGGTTTATTAACGGTCCGAAAATTGCTCCTCTTCGACAGCACTTCGCTGTATAAGTAGATAATACTCCCTATAATGGGTAAGAATGCGATCAGGAAAATCCACCTGTTCAGCGTCCCCCTGCGGTAACTGTGTACTGCACAATAGATCTGCAGGCCTATAATGATGTAGTAATAAGGTCCGCCGTGAAAAAACATTAGTCTTATCGGGATTTAAAACAAGCTATCAAAAATATAAAAATAACCGATTTTTATTAAATTACAAAGTTGCCGGTATCACCAGCCAGGGCAAACGCATTAAAAAAAGGCTCAAATGAAGGTTAAGGTGTTATTAAATTAGTTGATAAGACCCCTTTTGGGGTCAAATATTGGTAGAAATACACGTCGTCCAGCATTGTGTGCCGTAGGTACCTAACCTCCGCCATGCATTAGCGTTAACTCCACTTTGTTTGTTACGTACCGATGGCACGCTAAAATCTTTTTATTATTATCTACCAATATTTCGCACCTACGGCGCTTTTTTTTCAATAGTTCAGCTTGATTTCTTTCAACGAGGTTGGGTTTTCAGTGGAACGATATCAGAATTAAAATATTTCAATGAGTTTGCCCTGCATCACCTGCCTAACAGGTTTAAAATCGGATGATCCAAAGTACTGATCGACCGGTGGCCAACATTCAATTCATCAAACACCACAATTTCGTTTTGCCCGTTTTTTAGCCATGAGGCAGGTATGTACAAGGTTTGCTGCGGGCCTATTTTCCAGTATTTCCCAAGGTTATGACCGTTTAAAAAAACAAATCCCTTGCCAAAGCCACGCATATCCAGCCAGGTATCACCTACGAAATTTAAATTAAAGGTGCCCCTATAAAACGCAGGCAGGCCCGCGGGATAACTCATCGCATACCAGCCCGGTTGTTTAGAGGGTTTGGTGCTGCTATATTTAGTGATGCCATCCATGTTGCTGAAAGGAAATTTATACATTTTCCAGCCGCTGAGTTCAACGCCGTTTACAGTAACTGATTCTGTGATGCCCTGGCGGTTGTCAATTAAATACGGCCCGTAATTAATGCGGCCATTGTTCTCCACCAAAATATCAAGTGTAGTATTTGGCAACGTGCCGTCAATTTGTACTGAATCCTGTTTTAACCTCCTGTCTAAAATGCTTACCCGCTTGCCGTTTAAAAATACAGTGGCAAAATCCCGCATTTCCTTAATTTTTAAAATGCCTTTTGTGGCATCCTTCAATGTTGTACGGTACAACACAAAACCGTAACCCTGGTTTAGTTCTTCAAAGCATAAAGGATGATCCGCAATAACCGGTTTGCCCAGATTCCAGAACAAGGTGGCATGCTCAGGTAAATAAATACTGTCGATGGCAATCGTTTTATGTTTTTCGGGCACGGGCGGTAGCGTTTCGCCGGCGGGTAAATGTTTTGCAATTACCTCCCTGAATTTGTAAAACTTGGGCGTCGGATTACCGGCTTCATCCAAAGGGGCATCATAATCATAACTGGAGGTTTGCGGCGAATAAGGTTCCCGCTTGCTCATATTGGCGCCATTCATAAAGCCGCGCGTAGTGCCGCCATGAAACATATACAAGTTGATGGATATGCCCGCCGACAGTACTTCATCCAGTTTCTTAGCGTCTTCATCAGCATTACTGCCCTGGTGCGGACTGCCCCAGCTATCAAACCAGCCGGGATACCATTCAGCAATATAATAGGGGCCTTTGCCATTATGATATTTGTTGATCAGCGCTTTTACTTCTTTCGGGTTATCCAAACCGTTAACTGCAGGCAGGTAGCCCGGTAAATAGCCCCTTGGCATTTGCGAAGGACCATCGCAGGTAAACAGCAGGCCGTTGAAACCGCCCTCGTTGAAAATTTTGCGGTTGATATCCAGGTATTCTTTATCATCACCGTAAGACCCATATTCATTTTCAATCTGTACCATCAAAATATTACCGCCGTTGGTAACCAGCAGTGGCGACAATTGCTTACCCAATTGCATAATATAATCATGGTAATATTTTAAAAACTTCGGGTCCTTACTACGTACTTTCAGGGTTTGATCTTTCAGCAGCCACCAGGGATAACCGCCAAATTCCCACTCGGCGCAGGCATAAGGACTTGGCCTTAAAACTACCCACAGGCCTTCTTCTTTAGCTATACGTACAAATTCAGCAATATCATTATTACCGGTAAAATCAAACCTGCCTTCTTCGGGTTCTTCCGCGTTCCAGAAAACATAAGTGCCAATGGTATTTAAACCCATGGCTTTCGCCATTTTCATCCGGTCGCGCCAATAAGCACGGGGAATACGGGTACAATGCATTTCGCCCGAGATCAGCTGGAATGGCTTGCCATCCAGCAAAAATGTGGAATCGCCAAGTGCAAAAGTGTGATTGGCTTTTTGGGCGAAGCAAATGTTGGCAAGGATGGTTATTGCGAAAAAAATGGGGAATGACTTTTTCATACCTGGATTATCAAAAAGATTACAAGAATACGGGATTTATGCTTTATACATGCTCCAAAATAAATTCAGCATCTACCTTTAATTCAGTATGAATGGCCTTCAAAAAATCCACATCAGGTTTTTGTTTGCCGTTCATGATCAGGGAAAGCTTGGCACCACTAATATTAAGCTTTTTTGCGAGGTCCTTTTGTTTTAAACGCATTTCGTACATTCGCATTTCAATCATGCCGTTAAGCGTTTTAGGAGCGGCAATAACATACTTCTTTTGTTCGTAATCCTGGGCAGCCAATGCAAATGCCCTGATTTCTGCCAATTCCTCTCCCGAAACATTTTCACTTCCTTTGGCCATAAGGCTGTCAATTTTATTCATCACAGCAGCGTAATCGCTATCATTATCGATTTTTTTCTTGTGTTCCATAGTAATAAACTAAATCTGCGAGCAATCTTTTATTTTATCATATTCTGCATGGGTGCCAACAAAACGGATATATACGGTCCTGACATCAAAAAATATCATCGCAACCAGCCGATAATTGTTACCCCTAATATTAAAAACATACCTGTCGTTCCCTACGGCATCAACCGCATTAAATATTTTCTTTACTTCATGGTAGTTAGCCCAATCCGCCATTGTGACAAGCCTGTACCAATTGTTTAAAGCATCTTCTGCATCAGCATGAACCTCAAAAAAAGAACGGAGTGTTCCGTAACTGATTACAACCATAATATAAAGCTTTGCAAATATAACAATTTAGAATTACTAAATTTATTTAAGAAAATCTAAAAAATAACGCACGTTGCAATTTCAATATTGCGTCATGTGCTTTTCAAGATTTACAAATCTATTTTTTACCCCGCAAAAATCTTTGCCGCAGGAAATTCACATAAACAGAAAGCAGCGCGGCCATAAAAAAACACCCCGCAGTCATGGCATCAATAAATGAATCATTAATGGATCTGCCGCTGATCTTATCAGCATAGTATTTAATAAAGGAACCGGGCAGGTTGGTTTCGCCCAGCTTTTCTTTGATGCTCCAATCCCAGTCGGTGATGGGGCAATAGCCGATGCCGTACCAGATCCCCAGGATAAACCAGCAACCCGCAGTAACAGCAATACAAATAAGATGCGCCTTTCGCAAAGGTTTCCAGATCCAGCCAAACAGGTTAAAGCCGATGATCGCAAAATGCAGCAGCGTTAAAAGCAGATCAAATACCCGCAGTTCCATATACTATATTCTTCCAAATAATTATTTAAAACAACCCCAACTGCCCTTTATCATCTATGTCAATATCATCCGGGTTGGTTATTTCAAAGTCTATTTTTTTGGGAGGTGATTCCACTGATTTTGGGGCCGATTGCACTGATTTTATTTCGGGGGATTCCACCGATTTGGGGGATGATTCCACCGATTTTTTAGAAGGTTTTTCTGTTAGGCTTTCAGTTTTCTTGATCTTTGGTTCTTTAACAGGGACCTCTTCTGTTTCCGCTGTTTCGGGGGATTCTAAAATTACCTCATCCTGCTCCAAATCACCGTCAAGTTCGTCAAGGCTTTCTTCTTCAGGCTCATTTTCAGATATCAGTTCAACCTTTTTTATTGGGTGCTGGGAAAGGCGGTTGCCCATGGCTTTCATTCCCTTTACATCTATCAGGGTAGAAAGATCAATTTCTAATGCCTCAGGGGTTTGTTCCTTGCCTTTAAGCTGCTCAACTTTTACAACCGGCTGGGCCGCGCCGGAAATCAGCACAAGCTTTGAACCGTTTTCATCGCTGATGATACTGGTTTGTTTGCCGATGGCTGTATTTTCGAACATAAACCTTTTTACCGTGTAGTTTTTTGATTTGCCGTCGATATGCACAACCGAATAAACTTTGGCGGGGTTGTACTTCTCAATCACAATCATTTTATCATCAAAATGATTGTTCAAATCGAAGCTGGTGAGTTCGTATATGCCATTGCTCAACACGGTTAAAATCCTGTCGTCACCATCAAATTCGCCCAGGTATTTACCGCGGCCATCCGCATTTAAGCGTTTTAAAACATCGTCGTACCAAATCTTGCGTCCGGCAAGCGTTGAAACGCCTTTGCTTTTCAGTATGATTTTTTTAACAGGATATTTGGTGATGATATTGCCCATGGAGTTACGCCCCTTAATAGCCAGCGCCGCGAAATCTTCATCAAACTGCAGCTTTTTAAGTTTGATATGGGGCTTTAACTGCACATTAACTATTTCGGCCTCGCCGTTGGGGTTTGCTGTAAAGTATAATACCCGGCTGCCTTTGCTGCCCTTGGTAAGGTCGTATTCCTTGTCGCGTGTAACGCCAATTACCGAAAAACGCTTGATATAACTTACGCCGCTTTGCCCGTCTTTATAGATCATATTATACACCGTACGCTCGTCATTCTTTTTAAATACGGCGGCATGTATAATTTCCTTGCCTACAAAAACTTTGTCCTGTACCTTGGTGATCATGCATTTTCCATCCGCCCTGAAAACAATGATCTCGTCGATATCCGAGCAATCGCAAATAAATTCATCTTTCTTTAAACCGGTGCCTATAAAGCCATCATCGCGGTTAACGTACAATTTAACATTGGCGAGCGCCACCTGCGCGGCTTCAACCCTGTCAAAGGTACGCAGCTCGGTTTTCCGCTCGCGGCCCTTGCCATACTTGTCTTTCAGTTTCTGAAACCAGGCGATGGTATAATCGGTTAAATGTTTCAGGTGATGTTTTACTTCTTTTATCTCATTTTCCAATGCCCTGATCTGCTCGTCCGTTTTTTTCACATCAAAACGGGTGATGCTGCTCATCGGCTTATCAATAAGTTTCTTATAATCTTCGGGCAATATCTCCCTGTAAAACTGTGGGAAAAACGGTTCGAACAGACGGTCAAGCACTTCCAGCACCATTTCAAAATTGCCTGAACTTTCATAGTCGGGATGCTTATACATCCCCTCCTGTATAAATATCTTGAGCAGGGAGTTGAAAAATATCTTTTCCATCAGTTCTTTCAGCTTAATCTCCAGCTCCATTTTAAGCAGCCTCCGGGTGTAATGCGTACTTTCGGTAAGCATAACATTCACACTCATAAAGCGCGGCTTATCATCCTGTATTACGCAGGTATTGGGCGATATGGAAACCTCGCAGTCGGTAAAAGCATACAGCGCATCGATAGTAACGTCCGGCGAAATACCGGGTGCCAGGTGTACCATGATCTCTACGCTGCTGGAGGTATTATCCTCAATCTTTTTGATCTTGATCTTGCCCTTTTCATTGGCGGCAACTATGCTTTCCATCAAACCGCCGGTAGTGGTGCTGAACGGGATTTCGGTAATGGCCAGGGTTTTTTTATCGCGTTCTACAATTTTCGCGCGCACCCTTACCTTGCCGCCGCGTTGCCCGTCGTTATAGGCCGAAGCATCGGCCATGCCTCCGGTAGGGAAGTCGGGAAGCAGATTTGGCAGGTTGCCTTTCAACACTTCGATAGAGGCGTCTATCAGTTCAATAAAATTATGCGGCAATATTTTCGTAGCCAGGCCCACGGCAATACCCTCGGCGCCCTGTGCAAGCAATAACGGAAATTTAACCGGTAAGGTAATCGGTTCGCGGTTACGGCCATCGTAACTGGCCTGCCAGTCGGTGGTATCGGGGTTAAAGACAACTTCGAGCGCGAATTTTGATAGCCGGGCCTCAATATAACGTGGTGCTGCCGCCGAGTCGCCCGTAACGGGGTCGCCCCAGTTGCCCTGGCAGTCGATCAGCAGGTTTTTCTGACCAATCTGCACCATAGCGTCGCCGATGGAAGCATCGCCATGCGGGTGGTATTTCATGGTGTTGCCGATAACATTGGCCGCTTTGTTAAAGCGCCCGTCGTCCATCTCCTTCAGCGAGTGCAGAATACGGCGCTGTACCGGCTTTAAACCATCGTTTATATGCGGAACGGCACGGTCGAGGATTACATAAGAAGCGTAGTCCAGGAACCAGTTTTCGTACAGCCCGTCGAGGGAGATCACATTATGCAGTTTATTGTCGTCGTTATTTACAGGTGTATCGTTGTTGCTTATATCTTCACTCATTCTCAGCTAAAAAAATAGGAATGGGTAAAGATAATGGTTAATGTGCAGATGTGCAGATTACAGATGTGCAGATTTTTAAACACATTATAACATTTCAACAATTTTTTGGCGTGCGGGATAACAAAAAGCTATAAACTTATAAAATACGCCGCCTCGAAAACATGGCCGGGTTCTAATTGCTGGATGGCTTCTTTTTCACTGATGTCCACATGTTTACCCACGGTATCGGCGCAGCCAAGCCAGGGTTCAATACAAATAAAGTTGCCGCCGCCCCTGGCCCAGATCCCCAGGTAATTAAAATGCGGAAACTGAACCGAAACTGATTCCCCGTGTTTATCACTCCTGATACAAACTTCCCTTGATTTTAAATTTTTAAATACAAGGGCGTCGTTTTCAAACATATCCTTTTTTAAATAGATCCGGTTGCCGGGGTTGGGTACCGGGGTGGTTTCGCCGGTAAAAAAACCTTCGGGTGATATATGGTGACGTACCAATTTCTCCTCAATCTCAAATTCTATATAATAATCTTCATAATTTTCACCGGCGTTAAACGGCACACTTAAGGCCGGGTGCCCACCCACCGAAAAAAAGATGTTTTTCCTGTCATGACTGATCAGCTTATAAGTTATCCGCAGCGCGTTCCCGATCAGGTTGAATAAAACCTGGAAATCAAATTTATAAGGGTAAACGTGGATGGTTTTTTCGGAGCCTGGCAGCGAAAATACGGCATGCACTTCATCGCTCTCCAATAAAATAAATTCCGACTTCCGGGCAAAGCCATGCCTTGCCATCGGATATACGTTGCCCTCAACCAGCAGTTCGTCGTTGATGACCGCACCCACTATCGGGAAAAGGTTGGGTGCATGTGATCCCCAAAAATTCGGGTCAGCCTGCCACAAATGTTCTGTTTGCGTGGTTTTGTTGTAAACGGAAGTTAATTCCGCTCCCATTGCATTGATTTCTACTTTTAAAAACTCATTCTCAAGTACGGCCATTGGTAATGTATATTGGTTCTGAAACCGTCTAAATTAGGAATTTGTTTTTAAAATTCATCCGCGGGTTGGCGGGAGCCTCAAATTTTTTAAGTTTATCCGTATAAATATTCTTTTATTTTTCCCAACACCATTTGTGTTTCATTCCATGATTGCCAACAAGCGACCCGATCACGGGCTCTACCGTACTCTGGCGCTTTTTCATAACGCTTATGGCCATCTCTTGTTTATCGCCAATACAGGTATCTTTAAACGGACATCCCATACAACTTTTTTATGTTTTGGCAGAGGCCACATTATAACCAACAACCGGCCCGACTGTTTTTCGGAGCAGCAATTCGGTAAATCCTTTTTTAACAAAATCTTTCAGTTCGCCTACCAGTTCAAAGCCAAATTTAGTATAAAGCTGGATGGCTCCATGATTAAACGAACTGACGCAGATAAAAATATTAGGAGAATAGGTTAATATCCTGTCCCCGCAAAATTGCAGTAATTGGGTGCCATATCCCGCCCCCCGGTAAGCTTCGCTAATGGCAATGGTTTGAATATACCCTTTAAAAGTCCCCAGCGGTTGCATAATAACAAAACCCATTATTTCCTTTTCGTTTTTCAGGACAAATACTTCCCTGAATGAACCTTCAAAAGCCTTTAAACAAGCCCCCTCATCCATTCCAAGTGTTATCCAGGGATCTGTTCCGGCCATCAGCTTCGCGCAAAAAGCAAAATCATCCGGGTTTGCTGTGAGTTCTATGTTAACAGTTTTGTTATTGGACGGCATGTTCTTTCTTTTTTATCAATACCAAAAATAAAACAGTAAGTAAAGCATTTACCAGGATGTTCATAAATCCGAAATCAAATTTATATACATTGATGAATACCGTATTCAAAAGCCAGGTAAGCAGCGCCGCACCGACACAGGCCAGGGGCACAAATTTTTCATTTAACCTGATCTTTGAAAATAAGCCGGTTAAATATAAGCCTAAAATAGGCCCGTAAGTATAGCCGGCAATTTTAAAAATGGTATTGATAATAGCACCCTGGCTACTCCAGAAAGCCATCACGATAAAAAACATCACTACGTTGACCCCCAGCAATACCCGGTTTTTTATTTTCTTTTTCAACTCGTGGGGTTTGCTTTCAATATCCATAAAATCGTAGCTGAAAGCGGTAGTTAAGGCAGCAATACAAGCGTCAATACTCGCAAAAGTAGAAGCGATTACGCCTATGAAAAATGCCACGGCGCCAATTTTACCCAAATAATGCAGGGTTAAAAATGGATACAACCCGTCGGTATTTACGATCTGGCCGTTTTTAGTTTGGAGTTTTATGCCATGCCTTTCCACAAAAATGTAGAGTAAGATCCCTAACCCTAAAAACAAAGTTTGGGCGCCCGCTATAAAAAAACTAAAAGCCAAAACGTTTCTTTTTGCACCCTTCACATTGTTAATGGTCAGTGTTTTTTGCATCATGCTTTGGTCCAGACCAACCAGCGCAACAGTAATTAACAAGCCAGAAATAAACTGTTTAAAAAAATTGGAACCTGAATGCATGTCCCAGTCAAACAGCTTTGTGTATGGATGATGTGCTATGGTGCTGACCATCCCGCCAAGGGATAAGCCAAGTGAGTTTTTAATAACAATAATGGAAACCACCATTACGGTGATCAAAAACAGGGATTGCAGGGCATCCGTCCATACAATGGTTTTGATGCCAGATTTATTGGTATAGAGCCAGATGAGCACCAGTACAATAATGATGGTTAAAAAATACGGGATGTGCAGGCTATCAAAAAATGCGTATTGCAGAATTTTAATGGATAAAAGCAACCTGAGCGCCGCCCCGAAACTCTGGGACACCAAAAAAAACAGAGACCCGGTTTTATAGGTGACATTGCCAAAACGGATATTGAGGTAAGTATAAATAGAGACCAGTTTTAGCTTATAATAAATAGGCGTGAGCACAAATGCGATAAACAAGTAGCCCACTATGGTGCCCAGGATAAATTGAAAATAGTACAGGTTGTTATTCCCTACATTGCCGGGAATGGAAACCAGGGAAACCGCCGAGATGCCGGAACCGATCATCCCAAAGGCTACCAAAAACCAGGGGGAAGACTTATCGCCATCGAAAAAACTGGTATCCTTGTTATGCCTTGAGGTTAAGCGGGCAATCAGCATTAACAGGCCGAAATAAGCCAGTATAATATAGAGAATTAAGGAAGCGCTCATTTGAAATAAGTTTTATAATCAGGGTGGTATGCTAAAGGTAACGTGAGTTCGGGATAAGAATTGGATACCATTGCAATATGCCCCATCGGGGCTACCGCTTTGTAGAAACCAAATAACAAAGATAATTGCCACGTCAGTGGCTACCCAATTCGCGAAGGGTAGCCACTGACGTGGCAAAAATAACGTTTGAATGATGCGCTACAAAGCGGTAGCCCCGATGGGGCAAAGCTTTTTCTTACATCGAACTCACGTTAAAGGTAGTAAAAATTGGAAATAGTGCCTGGCTTTTTTATTCGCAAAAAATACAATTGCTAACTTACCGCCTGATTTATGCAAATGAAAAACATATTTGACCCGTTTATTCAGGAAAAGGGATTTGTTATTCTGGATGGCGCAATGGCTACTGAATTGGAATCAAGGGGCGCTGATCTTAATCATACCCTATGGTCGGCTAAATTATTGACCAAAGACCCTGAATTGATAAAGCAGGTGCATTACGATTATTTGATAGCCGGCGCAGATGTTATTACACAGCCAGTTACCAGGCCAGTTTTGAAGGTTTTGCAAAGCATGGCTATACTGGTGAACAAGCTGTTGAACTGATGCAATTAAGTATGCGCCTGGCCTTCGGGGCGCGTGAGGAGGCTATGAAAGTATTATCCAGGAAGGTAAAACCACTAATTGCAGCATCCGTTGGCCCTTATGGCGCATCTTTAGCCGATGGGTCTGAATACCGCGGTAATTACGGGGTAAGTATTGAAGACCTGAAATCATCTTATCGCCCGGCGATATTGAACAATTAAGGCGGCTGATTTAAAGGTGCAAATAAATATAAGGCTTTGTTCAAAATTTAATGACAGCCATTGCAAGCTGCTCCCAGTTATCCGCAGTTTCTTCAATCCCCGCCATTGCAGCAATAAATCCAAAGATGTCTGCAGGAGTCTTCCCGCTTTCGCGGAGGTATTTTATGGATAATGCACCGGCAGATTTTGAAAGCTTTTTTCCTTCTGCGTCCATCAGCAGCTGATGATGATAAAAGGTAATATCGTTAAAATTATTTCCCCCAAGCGCTGATGCCAGTACATGTTGCGCAAGTGTAGAGGGCCAAAGGTCTTCGCCACGCACTATCAGATCAACACCATAAAAAAGATCGTCAACAACCGAGGTAAGCTGGTATGCCGGAAAACCATCCTTCTTTTTTACTATGAAATTCTTCATATCAGCAGGTAAAAAGGTGCGGATGGTTTTACCCGGATAACTTTTTACTTCCAACTCCGGATGATTGTTAGTAATCAGCCGCCAGCTTGCATTTTTGGTATCTAAGGGAATTTTTTCGTTAAAGCAGTTGCAGGAATGATAATTCTGCAATTGACTGCGTGAACAAGTACAGGCAAATACTTTTTCTTCATCAGCCAGGCGCTGAAGCGCCTCATTATACAAAGCCATCCTGTGCTTTTGTGAATAGCTGTCTTCAAATTCATTAACATTACGCGGGCCTTCATCCCAGGGAATATCCAGAAAATTCAGTGTGTCAAAAATATCCTGTACATACAGCTTATTTACCCGCGCCTGGTCAAGGTCGTCAACCCTCAGCAATATTTTAGCTCCCGTTTTCCGGGCCAGCACGGCGGTTATAGCAAACGACAGTACATTGCCCGGGTGCAAAAAGCCACTTGGGGTTGGGGCAAGGCGGGTTTTGTTGTATGGGTTAATAAGTGACATCCCCGGATTAAATTTTGCAAGTCCCTACATCACCACCTTCACCTTAAGTTGCCCGTTGGACAAGGTGCGGATGATCAGTTTCTCGCTGGTTGGATAGATCGCCTGGATATCCAGGTCGTGTATAGTTACTTCCGAGCGGATACCATTGCCGAGGTCGCGGCTCAGTTCGCTTTGTATGCGGGTTTTACTGTCGCCTATAAATTTGCCGAGGTTGTAGGTGGCCCGCTGGCGCAACATATCTGCTATTTTACCATTGAACATCCATTTGGCAACTTTAAGCATCCAGGCTTTGGTTTGCAGGTCGAAACTCAGGTCGGGGAATGATATTTCGTGCGTCACCTGGTTATAAACCGGTGTGCCAACCAGGTAAATTGTACCGGTATTTGTGCCTTTGAAATTAACCTGCATCGCTATCTGTTTGCCAATACCACAAACTTTGGTATCATCAACAATAAACTGGTTCCCGGCAACTTCGGCATTCATGCCGTCAATCTGCTGGTTTATCATTTTGCTGAGATGGTCGTAATTCTCTAACAAATCCAGGTAAACATTAAAGCCTTTTGCGGGCACATAAGTGGTTAAATTTGGCACTTGTTTTGGCGGCGGCGGGGAACTTACCGTAGTTACAACCGGTTTTGCAGACAAGCCAACAGAAAAAGTAAGCAGGGAGCCGTTTAAGCTAAAACTGCTTAAACGCACCGACAGCGGATTAACAGAAACATAGCCCACGTCGCCGACCTTGGTTTCAGTGGCGATGTTGTTCCATATCTGATCAATCATTGGTTTAATATTGTAAGCGGCAATTTTGGCATCGACCTGTTTTCCCAAATCGTTCAGCGGACCGCTGATATATTTGATCAGCCTGTCGGTAACGTCAATGTTCCCCATAAATATGTTGCAGCGGTCGATAGGTTTCGGCGCCGGGAACAATATTGTTTTTGATTGCAGATGAAAATCGGGCGTTACATTAATAGTGGACTGGTAGGAGATCTCCATCCGTCTCGGCGGCTCATCGCCAACCCCGCATTGTGCAGATACGGTGGGTACGATACATTGCGGCCCCGAACCTAAAAGCGTAGTGCACTTGGCGCAATACGATGCCGAGAAGCCATAGCTCCCGGTAAATTTCAGGTTCACCACATTATTGTTGCCGGTTATGGCAAATGGGGTACGTGTAAAAGTATAAGCATAGCTTAACCCTTCGCAGGGCTGCTGGCTACCCGAAAATTTATTGGGCACCGAGTTTTCGGCCTGTACAAAATATGTTTTCAGGTCGACCGTAACCGGCACCTCCACATTTGAAACCGGCTGAACTAATGCCGGGATATCAGCCTCGGTGGCAACCGGTGCAAGCGGCTTCAGGGTTGAACAGGAATAAAACGAACATAGCAATATAAATGCTGCGAAATAATGTTTGGGGTTTAGTTTCATTTTTATAGGGGAAATTAACCTGTGTTTCAGGCAAAAGCCGCGCAGGTTTTATGGCTGTAAAAATAACAAAGGTTTCGGTTTTTTTTAGCTTATATTATTCGCAACGCACATAAAAAAACCGAATTTTCCACAGTCCGATGTGTCCGATGGGCTATGCCTGTCGCTATCATATTACGTCCGACGATTACCCGACATTACCGGACGATTACCCCCGACGGGCTATACCCGTCGCTGTCATATTACCCCGACGGGCTACACCCGTCGCTGTCATATTACGTCCTTTCAGGACTTGAATTCACCTTCTATAGCCCTGAAAGGGCATAATATGCCAACACAGGGCTGCGCCCTGTGTTTATATGACGATGAAATTCATAGCCCTGAAAGGGTGAAATAATTCCGCGTATGCTGGCTGCTTTCTATCATGGTTCTAAAAGCCCCTCTCCTTTGGGGAGGGGTTGGGGTGAGGCGCTACTCCCCCACCATAAACACCGCATTGCCAAACAGCAACTTCCCGTTCTCCCAAAAGCCGCGGAAGATAGGGTCATCTACGATATAAACTACCGTGCCGTGGCCCATGGATTGCACACCAAGCAGCATACCATCTTTAATTTTTTCTTTGCTTTTCTGCCCTACGAAGCCCGAAACGTAAGCATCCTTTTTAACGGTGCCTGTGTTCCAGCCGTCGTCTCCTAAAAAGTCGTAAATATCATCACTTAATTTCAGTGAATAATACCAGGCAGGCAAACCAAAGCCGAGCGGGTGACTGTTATCAAGGTTTATTTTATAAATAGCGCCGGGAACATTTGTCCGCAGGGCGTCACGTTCGCGGTCACCGTATAACTTTACCGGAACAGGCGGTTTGGTTTTATCATCAGTTTTGTCGTCCTTTTTTTCTTCTTTCTTTTTGATACTAAACCCCTTTTTATCCACCAGCTGCGCAACCGCGTTTTGAAGAACTATCAGTTTTCCCCCATCGCGCACCCAGTTTTGCAGCTTATCCGAAGGGAAATCCCCGTAAATACCGTCAGGGAATATAGCTACATCAAAATCGCTCAGGCGTATTTTTTCAAGGTCCTTGTACCTCACCAGGGTTACAGGATAATTTATTTGCTGTTCAAAGAAGTGCCAAACCTCACCCATTGCTTCAGCCGAAACGCCATCGCCATTCACCAGCATTACACTTGGTTTGTGGATATATTTGATAACATCCGATCCGAAGTCGGCACCTTTTTCAACAAAGCCCGATGTTAACGGTGTGATTTCATTGTTAAGGCCCGCCGCGGTTTGGGTAACTATCTGGTCAAAATCAGCCCGGTCATTCCCGGCCCGGGTAATTAATAACGATCCCGCTGTGAATTTTTTACCCCCTGTTTCAAATGGCTTTTCTGAATATCTTACCTTAATACCCTTTTTTAATAAGGCGGCTAAAAACCTGACGTCGTTTACCGATTGCCATGATGACGCATAAGCATAAGCATGGGTATTAACCAGCGGCTGTAACTTCACCGGATTTAACGTTGAAGCAGATGGTTTAATTGATTCTTTTACGCCATAAGCCGTTAAACCATAAACGTAAGGTAACGACCACGCGGTAATATCGTAGGTGTTTGAATCGGTTACAAAAGTTTTAGGCTCCAGTAATACGTTTAACAACACCGATTTTGGCTGATAGGCATTAATAACCAGATCATTGGCGTTAGCATGATATTGTTCGGTTTTACCTGTTACATAGTTGTATCCCGTAACGCTGTTCTGTAACCCAAAACCATAAGTTATGCCATTTCTGTCGAGTATCCTGGTTAGCGCATCAATTTTATCATTGTTGTCATTTTGTATAATGTAGGTTTTATATTCACCGGGCGGTTTGGTTATGCTGTTTTCATAAAACTTTTTAAACTCCTCCACCAGCTTTTGCGCGTTTGCGGACGCCGTTTCGATAGTGCTTAAACCAGTTGACAAATGATGCGCTATCCTGTCGGCAAGGGTCAGGGTATCGCCGCTGCGGGTTACAATGGCCAGGCCCGCGCCGATCCCGCCCTGCTCATAGGTCATGCCGATGGAGCCGTTATAAATGGGATAGGTGTCGCCGTATGATGGGTAAAGCAGGTCGAATTCCTGTTTGGTAAAATACAGCCAGCCGTTCTGATCGAAATATTTCGCATTGTTTTTACCGATGATGGTTTGAAACCCGCGCTGCCAGGGGGTGATCACTTTATGAAAAGGCTCGGCTGCCGGGGCGAAATAATAGGGGGCGTTATAGCCCTGTTCGTGGTAGTCCACATGTATTTGGGGCAGCCATTGGTTATACAGGGCCAGCCGCGCCTGTGTTTCTTTTTGCGTTTGCCAGGCCCAGTCGCGGTTAAGGTCAAAGTAATAATGGTTTATCCTTCCGCCCGGCCAGGGTTCAGCATGTTCCCGCGATGAGGGGTTAGCATCGGGCGTTATACCCCTTACCGAATTATAAAAATTCACATAACGATCACGCCCGTCGGGGTTTAAACAGGGGTCAATCACCACAACCGTATTTTTCAGCCAGGCATGTGCACTGGTGTTTGAGGGGTCCACCATATCAAACAAAGTTTGCATTGCGGCCTCGCTTGATGCCGGCTCATTGCCATGCACGTTATAGCTTAACCAGCAGATGACAGGAGCGTTTGAAGAAGTGCCAGTTGCAGTACCAATTTTTCTCTTACTGCTACTGCTACTGCTACTTAAATCCGCCACTTGCTCAGCACTACTAATTAAACCTGCTAAGGCCAAATTATTCTGCCTGATTTCTTCAAGCTTTCCAATGTTTTCATCAGAGGCGATAAATACCGCAATAAGCGGCCTGCCTTCATTGGTAATACCATATTGCACCAGTTTTACATTTTTTGAAGCTTCGGCGATATACCTGAAATAGGCCACTATTTTGTAATGCGGGGTAAACTGTTCCCCTAACTTATAACCTAAATATCTTTCGGGTGAGCGGAGTTCCTGCGCAAAGGCGTTGCAAACAACACTCAGAAATATCAAAAACAGGAAAGCTTTTTTTAACATGATATGGATTGTGTAAATGCTAATTTAGGAAAAAAAAGTGATTTCAAATATTTGCACATCCGCACATTTACCATCTGCACATTAATTCGCACATTTGCACATCATAAATCTGCACATCAACAAATGGAACCGGTACAGGCACTGCAAAAATATTTCGGATATAGCGCGTTCAGGCATGAGCAGGAAGCCATCATTAACCATATTTTAAACAAAAAAGATGTGCTGGCGCTGATGCCTACCGGTGGGGGCAAGTCATTGTGTTACCAGTTGCCGGCGGTTTTACTGGAAGGACTTACCATCGTAATTTCCCCGCTCATCGCGCTGATGAAGGACCAGGTGGACAGCCTGAATGTTAACGGCATTCCGGCTGCTTTTTATAATTCGAGCCAGAGCAACCAGGAACAGATCCAACTGACTACCAAACTCCGTAACAACCAGATCAGGCTGCTGTACCTTGCCCCCGAGCGTTTGTTCGGGAATGAAAGCAAACTGATCGGCTTTTTAAAAACATTGCCTGTTTCGCTTATCGCGATTGATGAGGCGCATTGTATATCCCACTGGGGGCACGATTTCCGTCCTGAATATTTAATGCTGGCAGGATTAAAACTGGAGTTTCCGAACGTCCCTGTTATAGCCCTAACCGCCACAGCCGATAAACTGACCAAGAAGGACATTCTCGAAAAGTTAAACCTGAAGGACCCGGCCATATTTGTATCGTCTTTTAACCGCGCCAATATTACCTATCGCGTTATCCCCAAAAGGAAGAGCTTTGACCAGTTGCTTACTTTTCTGGATGAGCGGAAAGACGATTCGGGGATTATTTATTGCCTTTCGCGGAAATCAACTGAGGCCCTGGCAGCCGATTTGAAGGAAGAAGGCTTTGCCGCCGCAGCTTATCATGCCGGCTTGGATAACGCTTTAAAAGCACGCACCCAGGAAGCATTTTTGCGGGATGAAGTAAAGATCATTGTGGCAACTATCGCTTTTGGGATGGGGATCAATAAATCAAACGTGCGCTATGTGGTGCACGTAGATATGCCGAAAAACATTGAAGGCTACTACCAGGAAACCGGTCGCGCCGGGCGGGATGGCCTGCCGTCGGATGCCCTGTTACTGTATTCGCCGGGAGATGCCAGCAAGCTGAAGCAGTTTGCCATGATAGAGGATAACCCGGAACAAAGCCGCATTATGCTTAAAAAACTGGACGACATGGTGCACTATTGCCAGTTGCATGCCTGTCGCCGGCAATACCTGTTAAAATATTTCGATGAGGATTTCCCCCCGAACTGCGGCTCCTGTGATTTCTGTTTAACCGAGTTTACGAAATTCGACGGGACTCTGATCGCTCAAAAGGCGCTTTCGGCAGTGGCCAGGTTAAAGGAACGCTTTGGAGGGGCATACGTAGTTGATTTTTTACGGGGATCGAAAAATGAGAAGATCAGGGAAGAACATAAACAGCTAAAAACTTACGGCATAGGCGCCGACATCAGCAAAACGGATTGGTTGCGGTATCTCCGCGAACTAACCGCCATGGGCTACCTGCAGGTGACGGATGACGCCTACCCCGTAATAAAACTGACCAATAAAAGCGAAGCTGTACTAAAAGGACTGGAAAAAGTTGAACTCATCGCATCGCAAACTACCGAAGAACATCAGCCGGCAGCGGCATTGCCTTTTGAGGCAGCATTGTTAGCCGAATTGAAAAATATCCGCAGGGATATTGCGCTGCACGAAAACGTACCGCCGTACATTATACTTTCGGATGCCACCCTGCTGGAAATGGCGACCTACCTGCCGCAAAGCCTGGATGAATTGCGGCTTATTTCAGGTTTTGGCGATGTTAAATTAGCGAGGTATGGCAGGGAGTTTTTATTGCCGGTTAAAGCTTATTGTGCAAAAAACGGCTTGTCATCCAAAATAAAACAAAAAGTACCCAAAAGGGAACGCAAGACTAAAACCGAACACTCTGGCAGTGCAAACAAATCTTCGGATACCGCGTTTGAGAGTTTTACTTTGTACAAATCCGGCAAAACAATAGCAGAGATCGCTGTGTTGCGCGGACTTGCCGCATCAACCATTGAAGGCCATTTAAGTTTTTATATTTATACCGGCGCAATTGAGCTTTTGGAACTGGTAATTGAAGAGAAGCAACAACCGATAAAAAATGCCGTTGAAAGCTACGGGACCGAAAAACTTGGTCCGTTAAAAGAAGTATTAGGAGATGATTACAGTTATGGCGAAATCAGGGCCGTAATTGCCTGGATGCGGAAAGCGGGGATGATATAGGCCCAACCAACCCTCTCAATGGTATCAGGTTAGAAGAAAAATATCGAATGCCGAATAATGAATATTGAATGTCAAAGACCGAAGTTTACTTCAATATTCATTATTCGACATTCGATATTAAATTCCTTATCTTAACAGTATTACAGCCATCTCCCGTAAGGCACGATGTGTACTCAAAGGAGCATTTAGGACAAACCAATGCCTCGTAGAGGCAACCCGTTTGTAGAAACAGGTAAACAAAGAAGTTTTGCCCCGTATGGGGCTACCCTTCGCAAATTGGATAGGAAAAGACCTGCGAAGTCCCGAAGACTTCCATAGTCTCAAAGCAGAATAGCTATTATGACAAGCACAGAACACCTTTACAAACTATTTCTTCAATACCCGCTTATCGTTACCGATACCCGGAAAATAGTACCCGACAGTTTATTTTTTGCCTTAAAGGGAGAAAAATTTGACGCCAATACCTTTGCTGCAAATGCCCTTGAACTGGGTGCGGCATATTCCATTATTGATAACCCTGCTTATCGGCTTAATGAGAAATATATTTTAGTTGATGATGTGCTGACTGCTTTGCAGGATCTGGCCCGTTATCATCGCAGTCAATTAAATATTCCTGTTATCGGCCTTACGGGCACCAATGGAAAAACTACTACCAAGGAGCTGATCAATTCGGTTTTATCGCAGCATTATAAAACACAGGCAACGCAGGGCAACCTCAATAACCATATCGGTGTACCGTTAACGCTATTAACGATTGACAGCTCCCATGAAATAGCTGTGATAGAAATGGGCGCCAATCACCAAAAAGAAATTGAACTGCTTTGCAGCGTTGCACAACCTACCCATGGCCTCATCACCAATATTGGCAAGGCGCATTTAGAAGGCTTTGGCGGGATTGAAGGGGTGAAAAAGGGCAAAGGGGAATTGTACGACTTTTTGAAGGAGACCGAAAGTTTTTTTAAAGTCTCTCCGCCAGCTGGCGGAGGAGACCTGCCTGCCGGACAGGCAGGTTTAGAGGGGGCTAAAGGAGTTGCCTTTGTGAATAGCGACAGTGCCGTTTTGGTGCAGATGGAGCAGGAACGCGGACTAAAAAACACGTTTTTTTACGGGACCGGAAATGCGGACAACCTGGTTACCGGGCAATTGATTGAAAACTCCCCGCTTTTAACCCTGGAATGGGAAAATAACCGTTCCGGGGAAATTTATACTGTAAAAACACAGCTCACAGGGGCTTATAACCTCGATAATATATTGGCGGCAACAGCTATCGGCGTTTATTTTGGTTTGGATGATGATGAAATAAATAAAGGCATCGAAAGTTATCAGCCAAAAAACAACCGCTCGCAAATTTTGCAAACAGCAAGCAATACCCTCATTTGCGATTATTATAATGCCAATCCCAGCAGCATGTTTGTGGCGATAGAAAACATGGCAGAAATAAATGCTGCCCGGAAGGTTTTGATTTTGGGCGATATGTTTGAGTTGGGCGATGAATCCCTTGCCGAACATGCCGCTGTTATTAAAAAAGCAATGGAAACGCCGGTTGACGAACGGATATTTATTGGGAAGGATTTCTTTGAAGGGAGTCCGGGAGTCCGAAAAGCCTGCCTGCCGGTAGGCAGGTCCGAAAGTCCGAAAGAAGAAGCAGATCCGCCTTTGTTGGAGTTGTCTCCGACAAAAGGTAACGTGCCCGGCATACAAAACACGCCGGTACTTGTTGGAGACAACTCCAACAAGGGCGAAAAAGCCCCTGCTTTCTACAAAACAGCCGAAGATGCAATTGCTGCTTTAAAAGCAAACCCTCTCACAAATTCAACCATACTTATAAAAGGCTCAAGAGGGATGGCTTTGGAGCGGTTGGTTGACTTGTTTTGATAAAAATTAGTTGCCTCCTTATTTGCGCTAACATTAAAAAATTTCCGCACCAGCCATTTCGGTACGAAAATTAATTAAGCCTTAAGAATTATGCATGGCGTTTATCTCTTTCATCACAGAATCATGCGAGCTTACCCGTCCGCTTTTTACATCTGCCAAACCTTCCTGGATCGCTGCCTTCAGATCTAAATCATTCTGAAGCTCAAACAGCGCGTTTTGAAGTTTCCTGCGTTCACTATTATCTAAATTCTGGAGCGATGCTATAATATCGTCAATATTTAATTTCATGTTGTCTTCTAATGTTGCCTAATTTACGATTTTATTTTTAGCTTTTTCAGGGGTTGTTTAAAAATGATTTTTCAGGGATAATTGTAGAGACGCGATGCATCGCGTCTTAGCGGGGAATCCTGTAATTGCGTAAAGCCATTACCCAGCCTGGCAAAAAAGACAATATGCACATTTAAATAAAAACCTGTTAATTTGGGAAATGATTTTTCTGACTCTTTTCCTTGGGCTGTTTGCAAATTTTATAGGGTATATCCCACCGGGAAACATTAACCTTACCTTAGTACGGATCACTATAAACCGGGGGCTAAAACAGGCCCTAAGGTTTATCATTGCATTTTCGTGCGCTGAGTTCATTTTTACATTCGTTGTTATGCACGCGGCCAAATGGCTCGCGGAACAGGTAAGGCTGGATACCATAATTGACTGGGTGATGGTGGGGTTATTTGGCATTTTAGGCACTGTAACCTGGATGCACCGGAAAAAACCGCCTCAAACACATTATTCGGAACATGAAAGTATAAAATACGGGATTTTGTTAGGTTTTATAAACCCGGTGCAGGTGCCGTTTTGGATGATAACAGGCACTTATTTCATTACACATGGTTGGATACTCGACGGAAAAGTTGAACTGGTGATATTTAGCCTCGGCTCG
This sequence comes from Mucilaginibacter sp. UBA5151, assembly GCA_002413785.1. Classification (GTDB taxonomy): domain Bacteria; phylum Bacteroidota; class Bacteroidia; order Sphingobacteriales; family Sphingobacteriaceae; genus Mucilaginibacter. Next base: position 26,046 of record DHXR01000046.1, on the reverse strand, counting down.
GCGGCGGGGGCTTTTCTGGCTTTATTTTTATATGCCAAGTTCGCCCAATACATACAGAGCAAATTTGCCTTGAGTACACGGCTTATCAATACGGGCATTGCCATATTGTTTTTCTCTTTTGCTGCGTACCATGTAGTGAAACAAGTTTACCTTGTATTTTTTAAGCATTAGTTGATGACGCTATTTTCTCAAAATATATTTTATATTTCTTAAAGTATCCATTAACGTTATTTCTTTATACAATTTCTTATTTGCAAAAGTTAGTTTATAAGTTCCATCATGTATAATGACATCCTTATCTTTGTTTATAATGTGCCGGATAACTAATTTGTCGCCATTAAATTGCCAATTGAAATAAAGCAACTTTGGGTCTGATCTTTTTATATAACCGGAATGATTTTTCTCAAAAACAACTGTTGGGCAAACATTGAAACTCATTGATGAATAACCATTTTTTCCAATGTAAATTATTGAACAAAGTTTCCACTCTCCAATTATAAAATGACCATTATCGACAGTCTTTGGGTTAGTATGCTTACATGAGGAAAGAACAGCAAGGAGAATTACAAAAGCCGTCAGGTTTTTAAGCATTTTGGCTTGAATTTAGTTTCCCGTTAATATTCCAGATACGCTCCGCCTTCCTTCCTATTAGCCAGAAAGATAGTCCCAAAATGGCGAAGAACAGCGTTTTATTGGTGTGATCCCAAAAATACTCGAAGTATTTGGTATAGATAAAAATAAGCAGGAAGGTGATCCCAAATTCGCGGGCTATAGCATCCTTTGTTTTTAAACCAACTAACAGGAAGATTGCCGCCACAACAGCCGAAATGATGCCCCAGTAAAATAAACTGATCTGCCTGATCTGCCACCATTTATCAATATTTCCGTAATTCCCGAAGATGCTTAGTAACCAAAGGGACATAAACAGGTATAGCAGTCCCACCACGTAGGTAAGTTCCCAAAAACGGTCGAACCATTTTTGTTTTTTAAGCAGATAGCAGCTGCCAACCAGCACTATACTGAACAGCACAAACCGAAAGGGATAATTTAAGCCTAAAAAATAATAAGCCCAATGGGTTTGATAGCCGGTTTCGGTACCGAACCAGCTGCCCAGTGATACCAGGGCAAACAGCCATATTAGCCTTGAATCCATCCGCCAGGCTAAAAAACCGTAAACAAAAACCGACAATAAAAACAGCAAGGAGAAATGGCCGGAGCCATTGTCAAAGGCTCTGCCGAGGTAGGCTATGCAGCAGGCGGTAAATAATACGCCGGTAAACGTGGTAGCTTCATTACTGAAAATCTTTTCAGGATATTTCTTTTCCCGTCGCCTGGCAAAGTAAAAAAAAGCCGCAGCAATCACGCCGGCGATAACGCTAATGACAATATCAGGGGTATAGTATAGGTTTTTCAGCCAGTTGATGAATGTGTCATTAATAATAAGCGACCCTACGGCAATTGCGCCGCAGAGCAATGCGATCCAGAAAGAATATTTTGCCAGCCGCATCCAGTCGAATCCCTTTACCCCGTATGAGTTCCGGAGGTTTTGGGCAAGCTCTGCATCTATTAAATGCTCTTTTTCCCAATGGGTTACCGCCTTGTTTAAAAATTCGCTTTCCTGCTTATCGAGATTGAGTTTCATTTTAGTTCATGGTTCATAGGTTATTATTCATGGTAGTTCCTGGCTTTTGGGCTGAAACTTAACAGATAGTCCAAAGTAACGCTTTTAAAATCATAACCAAAATTGAATATGAACTATCAACCATGAACCCCTTTCACCTTTCCCGGCAAAAAACTATCTTAGCCCCCCCAACCACAACAATGCAAAATGAGAACATTAACCTGTTTATCCGCAGCTGTTTTACTTTGCAGCTTTGCCTGTGCTCAACAAATGAATAATCAAAAACTAAATTACCCCGCAACAAAAAAGGTCGATACTATTAATACTTATTTCGGCACCGCTGTGCCTGATCCTTACCGCTGGCTGGAAGATGACCGCGCCTCCGATACCAAAGCCTGGGTGCAGGCCGAGAATAAGGTAACCCAGGGCTACCTGTCGCAGATCCCTTACCGGGATGCCATGCACAAGCGCCTGGAGCAACTATGGAACTACGAAAAATACAGCGCCCCCTTTAAGGAAGGCAAATACACCTACTTTTATAAAAACGACGGTCTGCAAAGCCAGTCGGTTTTGTGGCGGCAGATTGGCGAAGGCGCTCCGGAGGTTTTTCTGGACCCCAACAAGTTTTCAGCTGATGGCACCACTTCACTGCAGGGCATTAACTTTACCAAAGACGGCAGTATGGCCGCTTACCAGCTATCCGAAGGCGGCAGCGACTGGCGCAAGGTGATCGTTATAAAAACTGGCGATAAGGCCATAGTGGGTGATACGCTTACCGATATTAAATTCAGCGGGATAGCCTGGCAGGGAAACGAAGGTTTTTACTACAGCAGCTACGACAAGCCCAGCAACGGGTCGCAATTATCGGGACTTACACAATACCATAAGCTGTATTATCACCATCTGGGCACGCCGCAAAGCAGCGACAAGCTGTTATTTGGCGGCGAAGAAACAAAACGCAGGTATATCGGCGCCTATTTAACCGAGGACGAACGTTTCCTGGTAATCACCGCCGCCAATGAAACAACCGGCAATGAACTTTATATCCGCGACCTCAGCCAGCCCGGCAGTCAGATTATAAAGGTGGTGGATAATTTTGATAACGAACATAGCGTGCTTGATAATGTGGGCAGTACGCTTTACATTTTAACCAACCTGTATTCGCCCAATTTTAAAATAGTTACGGTGGATGCGGCAAACCCCAAACCCATCAACTGGAAAGACCTGATTCCAACTACCAACAACGTACTTACAGCCTCGACAGGGGGCGGCAAAATTTTTGCAGAGTACCTGAAAGACGCCACTTCATTTGTACAGCAATACGATATGGACGGCAAACCGGAACGTACCATCGCCCTGCCGTCGGTGGGTACTGCCGCAGGCTTCGGCACCAAAAAAGAAGAAAAGGAAACCTATTATACTTTTACCAGTTACGTTTATCCACCCACTATTTTTAAGCTGGATATTGCCACCGGGGCATCCACCGTTTATAAAAAATCGGGGGTGCAGTTTGATCCCGACCAGTTTGAAAGCAAGCAGGTGTTTTATCCCTCAAAAGACGGCACCAAAATACCGATGATCATCACCTATAAAAAAGGAACGGTGCTCAATGGCAAAAACCCAACCCTGCTATACGCTTACGGCGGTTTCAGCATCAGCCTTACCCCGGCCTTTAGCACCAGTAATATTATTTTGCTGGAGCATGGCGGCATTTACGCCGTGCCAAACCTGCGCGGCGGCGGCGAGTATGGCGAAAAATGGCATAAGGCGGGTATAAAAATGAAAAAGCAAAACGTGTTCGACGATTTTATTGCCGCTGCCCAATACCTCATTAAACATAAATATACGTCAAAAGATTACCTTGCTATTTCTGGTGGCTCAAACGGCGGCCTGCTTGTCGGCGCGGTAATGACCCAGCAGCCCGACCTGTGCAAAGTAGCCCTGCCGGCTGTGGGTGTGATGGATATGCTGCGCTATAACCAGTTTACCGCCGGCGCGGGATGGAGCTATGATTACGGCACTGCCGAAGATTCGGAGGATATGTTTAAATACCTGTACCAGTATTCACCCTACCATGCCTTAAAACCTAATAATTACCCCGCCACCATGGTCACCACCGCCGATCATGACGACAGGGTTGTGCCTGCGCATTCTTTCAAATTTGCAGCCCGCCTGCAGGAATACCAGCAAGGCACGGCCCCTGTACTCATAAGGATTGAAACCAAGGCCGGTCATGGTGCGGGGCAAAGCACCGAACAAGTGATCAGCGGACAGGTAGATAAATGGGCCTTTATGTTTTGGAACATGGGGATTCAGTGGTAAGAGGTTGGAGATTAGAGATTAGATTTATTTTGATTTCAGTAGGAAAAAGCAGGGGCCCCGTGCGATTCCCCTCTTGAGAGGGGTGGAGGGGTGTGTTTTTTGAACGGTGAAATAACTCTGGCTGCAAAGTACACACCCCTGCCCCTCTCAAGAGGGGAACCTATCGCGCAAGGCCTTTTTAAATATGGAGCATGGTGCGTTTCCCTTTTGAGAGAGATGCAGAGGCGTGTTTTACCGATAAATAATGTATATTCAAATGATGAAGTTTAAAAGAACCGGCAGCCCGTTGATATGGTTAACAACGATAGCATTATTGTTATTAGTGCTAAACTCATCCGCCCAACCCCGCAAACAAAACCTCAACATTGTATTCATCGGCAACAGCATCACCTACGGGTCCCGGTTAAATGACCCCGCCGCAGATGCTCCGCCGGTTGTCGCCTGTAATTATTTACGGCAGCAAAGCAATATCGGAACGGTTGCTTTTTCAAACCAGGGGCACAGCGGGTTTACCACGGTTGATTTTTTACCTGTTACCGGCACTGCATTTAAGGGCGTTGAAGCTGCTGCCCATGCCTTTACCGATAAACAGGCGTTGCTTATCTTCTCCATTAAGCTTGGCACTAACGACAGCGCTATACAGGGACCAAATGGTTCGCCGGTTAAGCCGGAGGCTTACAAACAAAATTTAAAAACCATTGCCGATAGTTTACTGAAAGAGTTTCCGGGCTGCATTATCATTTTTCAGCACCCTATCTGGTACAGTCCGAATACCTATAATGGCGCCCGATACCTGGAGGAAGGTTTATTAAGGTTACAAAGTTATATCCCGCAAATAGACAGCTTGGTTGCCGGTTACAGTGCTTCTTACCCAAAACAAGTGTTTATTGGCGATAAAAAAGCCTTCAATTATTTTAAGAAACATTATTTAACCGACCTTGATCCCGAGCAGGGCCACCAGGGAATATTCTATCTGCACCCCAATAAAAAAGGCGCCGGCGCATTAGGTGGTTTTTGGGGCGAGGCGATAAATAATGTGGTAAAATAGGATTTACGTTAAGATACTTCTTTCCCCAAAAAACAAACAGCCCTGAAAAATATCAAGGCTGCTGTTGTCCCGGTGCTAAATTTATAATTAATGGCCGCCATTACCATGACCTCTATCGCCGCCATTTCCGTGGCCTCTGTTGCCGTTACCATGTCCGCGGCCCCTGTTTCCATTACCGCCACCGCTATTCCAATGGTTACGGTATCTGTTGTCGCGGCTGTCGCGGATAACGCCCTGATCGTGGCGTCCACTGTAACCGGCATACCTGGTGCGGTAAACATTATGCCGTTCCCAGGGATTGCGTTCATTTATCACCGCTTTATAACCATGGTACAGGTCGTAATTACGGTATCTTACCGGTAAATAGGCGCGGTGTACCCACACATTATTCTCGAAGTAGATATATTGATGGGCCGGAACATCGTAATAAACACCGATATCAGGAAGGTAATAATAATCAGCATGGTCGTATCCAACAGGCCCCCATGCCGGTTGCAAACCTATGTTTACGCCTACGCGGAAATGTATCTGCGCACCGGCCATTTTGAATGTTAAACAGCTCAGTATTATGGCTGCTGTAAAAGCTAATTTTTTCATAACTATTGTATTGATTGATAAATGAACAATTATTAAGCAGAATAGTTTGGTTAATCCGGCAAAAAGAATCCATAAAAAAAACTACCCTGATTTTAACCGGGGTGGTTCTTTTTAAATCAATCAAAAATTAATTAGTGGTCGCCGCGATCATGTCCGTGACCCCTGTCGCCATGATCGCCGCCGTCATGTCCGCGGCCCCTGTCGCCATGATCGCCGCCGTCTTGTCCGCGGCCTCCATCTCCGTTCCAGTGATTACGGTACCGCCCATCGCGACTGTCACGGATAACTCCCTGATCCCCGCGGCCCCTGTAACCGGCATACCGGTCGCGGTATTCATTATGCCGTTCCCATGGGTTGTGGTCGTTTATTACCACTTTATAGCCGTGATACAAGTCATAATTACGGTATCTTACAGGCAAATACGCACGGTGCACCCAAACATTATTCTGGGAATAAATATATTGATGTGCCGGAACGTCGTAATAAGCTCCGATATCAGGCATATAATAATAGTCAGCATGATCATACCCAACCGGGCCCCATGCGGGTTGCAAACCAATGTTTACACCTACATTAAAACGTATCTGCGCCTCGGCTGTTTTGACAAAAATGCAGCTAAATAATACGGCTGTAGTAAAAATTAACTTTTTCATATATTATTTATGCTGTTTGGTAGATAGACTATTATAATTTGCATTAGCTAATTTTTATTTTAATTATTTATCAGGAAGGTGTTTCATGAATCCGTTTACACGGTTTACCAAAGGCAAAGCCCGCTCCGAAGGAACCCTTCAGGCAGCGCTGCCATTTAAAAGCAATACCCGGCGTTAAACTTAGCGGATGTGAAAACTACGATTATTAATGTCTGTCACCGGCATCTTTCCAGTGATTACGGTAATGATAATCACGGGCGTCATGAATATTTCTTTGATCTGTACGGCCCTTGTAACCGGCATACCTGGCTCTTATGTCCTCATGATGTTCCCAGGGGTTGCGTTGGTTTACAACGGCTTTATAGCTGCTGTACCTATCGAAGTTGCCATACCTTGGCGGTAAAGCGGCGCCGTGTACCCATGCGTTATTTTCATTATAAACATATTGATGGGCATTGACATCGTAGTAGGCGTCAATATCGGGCATGTAGTAATAGCGGGCGTGGTGATATCCCACCGGGCCCCATTCAGGCTGACTGCCTATGTTTACGCCTATACCAAAACCATTTTGCGCGTCAGCCATTTTGAATGATAAACAGCCAAATATTATGACTGCTACAAAGAATAATTTTTTCATAAACTATTTGTTTGATACATAGACAATCAATGTCCGGAATAGTTTCGTTTATTTTTTCGAAGGAAATAAATAACATTTCAAAACCAGATCCGAAATTCAATTTTACTGATTGTTTTGGTCCGTATCTTTGTCATCTTTTTTTGATGCCATTGCAAATACAGGTTTACCTATAACTTTGAAGGTGCCTTCGCCCTTAAGGATATTCGCCGCCATTTCTTTATCCTGCATAACTTTTACCGCCTGTGCAAGTTCCTTATCATACTTGAAATTAGTTTCGTAACGGCCTTTTTCGAAGTAATACCGCGAAGCGATCTCATTTTCAAGGACCTCTTTTATTTCCTCTTTATGCAGTTGAAGGTCGTTTTTTTTACTGGCTATCATTTTGGCCTTTAAGGCATCATATTCAGTTTGTATCTCGCCGAACTGTTTTTCTTTAGTGGCGGCACTTTTTAAATCAGCTAATAATTTCTCTGAAGCGGTATTGTAAGTGTAATTTTTATCGGCCAGGAATTTTACGAAATCGGCATAACCGACGTCGGATAAACTAAAGCCGCGCACATTATCAAGTGTTGGATGGGATTCCCGGTAACGGGTAGCGTAATCGAATATCAGCAGTTTATTTACCAGGGCTTCGGTAACATTTGCAAAACGGTCCTGTTTAACAAAAATATCAGGGTAAATGCCGCTGCCATCGTAAACAGAACGCCCGTCTTTTGTTTTAAACTCATGGATCAGCGAATCGGCAACTTTTACCACGCTGCCGTCGTCTTTGCGGTGCGTGTAGTCAATTGCCTGTATGCACCGTCCCGACGGCACATAGTATTTGGCTATCGTAATTTTTACCAAACTGTTATAAGGCAGGTTAAAAGTTTGCTGTACCAAACCCTTGCCATAACTGCGCTGACCTATAATAATGGCCCGGTCAAGATCCTGCAATGCGCCGGCAACAATTTCAGATGCAGAAGCGGAATGGCTGTTCACCAGTACAACTAACGGCAAATTTGGTTCGAGCGGCTCGCCGATGGTGTTATAGGTAAAGTTTTTCTCCTTTATTTTGCCTCTTTGCGAAACCACCTCAACATCTTTCGCCACAAACAGGTTTACAATTTTTACGGCTTCCTGCAATATGCCGCCTCCGTTTGAGCGCAGGTCGAGGATGATGCCGTTAGGGTTGTTCTTTTTTATAGCTATCAGTGCATTGGTAACCTCTTCGGCAGAATTTTCAAGGAACCTATCCAGCTTGATATAACCCATATTACCGTCAACCATTCCGGAATATGACACATTGGGTTGTTTTATCTCATCCCGTACCAGGGTTTTTTCTATCGGCTGGCTGGCGCCGTCGCGTTTAAGCAGCAGTTTAATAGCGGCGCCTTTTGATCCTTTTAAAAGCAAACCCACCTGGTCATTGTCTTTGCCGGCAAGCGAAATATCATTTATTTTAACGAGCTCATCGCCCGGGCGTATATCTGCCTTTTGGGCGGGGAAACCTGAAAACACATCCGAAACATAAACTTTTCCGTTCCGCGCAAATATCCCTGCGCCTATGCCGCCGTATTGTGTACTAACGTAGTGCAGCTTATATTCTTCAATTTCCGATTCGGGCACAAATTCGGTATAGGGGTCAAGGCCGTCGAGCATAGCGTCAACCCCTGTTTTTACCATTTTGGCCGGGTTAATGTCATCAACATAATTAATATTTACTTCCTTGTAAACAGAAGCAAAAACATCAAGGTTTTTTGAGATCTGGAACAGGTCATCGCTAAAACCCCATGTACAAAGGGCAAGCATTAATATACCTGCAAAAAACGCCTGTTTTTTATATTTCTTAAATAACACTTTACCCTTATTCATCCCTGATCTTATATTAAAACATAAAACTACAAATTACAGGCCGGTTTATTTATAACCGGTTATTGTCAATGTTTACTAACGCTTTTTTTAAGGTAAATAGTACATAATTCCTGTCGCGGTGAACTAAATCCATTAATTTACTTACCAGGTTGTCTTCCTGCCCTTCAGCATACTGCAATTGCTCATCGGTAAGATGATTATATTTACGTTGCAGCTTAATTTTTACGCGTGCCCAATCTTTATTGGTAATACTGATCTCAGCCATGATTAAATTATTTCCAGCAAAAATATAAAAATACATGCGGCTTGCCGCTAAAAATTTGACCCGCTTTTATCCAGACAAGTAATTTATTTAATTGTTAACCGTTAGTTAAATATATTATTCTAAGCTACCATGGGCAGCCAATCAAAGAAATTGATTAATACACTCATGATAGCATCATATTCACAAATAAATATCTATTATTATGAAAAAGTATCTTTTAAGTGCAGTATTGCTGATTTCAATATGTATCAGCGCAAAAGCACAATTTTCGTTAGGAGTAAAAGGCGGGGTCGATTTTTCAAAGATCAACACCAACAATCTGAACAGTTCCAGTACTGCCGGTTACCAGGTGGGCGCATTTGCGCGTATTGGCGGCGGCCTTTACTTACAGCCCGAACTCTATTTAAGCAGTTCAGGCGGGCAGTTTAATTCAAGTAATAACGTCTATAGCGGCAATGTTCATTTCACTAACTTAAACGTCCCATTGTTGCTTGGCAAAAGATTTGGTGCAAAAAATTTGAATTTCAGGATAATGGCAGGCCCGGTTTATACCTCTGTTTTAAGTCAGAATGAGAGTTTTTCGCAAAACTTCAATGCAGCTTATACCGATTTTGGCAAATATAAAAACAGCACCCTTGGTTACCAGGCCGGCGCAGGGGTTGATATAGGCTCAATAACCGCCGATCTGCGTTACGAAGGCGGGCTAACCAATATCAACGAAAATTACGGTCAAAGGCAAAACCTATGGGCATTAAGTGTTGGGTTTAAGATACTGTAAATTAGTTGAAGAAGTTGTAAAGGTTGTAAGGGTTGTAAAAGAACAACCCGCTAAAACATGCCACAAAAAAGTCCCGGTTATTCGCCGGGACTTTTTTTATTTGTCAACTTAACAAATAAAAACCCTTATATACAAGCAAAGCCCCTGATGGGCAGGGGCCTTTGCTAACCAATTATAAACCTAAATTATGAGAAGAGCTGTAGGAGAAGGAGTCGAACCTTCACGAAGTGGTTATTCTTATTGCTAAGAGTTTCCCATGATCTTCGCCACCGCGACAAGGAGGTGTGTCTGCCTAAAATTTCACCATCCTACAGGATATAAATTCCAGCTTGCCTGGAATTTGCTGTTGGGGAAGGATTCGAACCTTCACAGAGTGGTTAGCCCGCTTCGGGTTTTCCAAATTCTCCGCCACCGGGACAAGGAGGTGTGTCTGCCTAAAATTTCACCACCCAACAATGTTTTTTATTTTTTAAAGAACGCTAAGCTTTTGTCATTCGCTTGATACAAATCTAACAGGACTATCCATTCATTGCAAATATTTCAACAAAATATTTGTATTTTTATCAGATTTTAATTATTCTTGTATATAAATATAATTATTCGAATTTATGTCCCACAGAAAAGCTCAAAATTTAGAAATTGATAATCTCGACATACAGATTTTATCCATATTAATGAAAAATGCGACCACTCCATACACCGAGATTGCTAAAGAGTTGATAGTTTCCGGCGGAACTATCCACGTGCGGATGAAAAAGTTGGAAGAAATGGGCGTAATCAAAGGCGCCAGCCTGGAGGTTGACCCGCAGAAATTAGGCTACGATATAACTGCTTTTTTGGGAATATTTCTTGAAAAAGGTTCCCAGTACCATGATGCTGTGAAGCAGTTAAAAACCGTTAAAGAGATTGTTGAACTGCATTACACCACCGGCAGCTACAGCATTTTTGCCAAAATTGTATGCCACGATACCACCCATTTACGCGAAGTATTAAACGAGCAGATACAGGGCGTAAAAGGCATTCAGCGTACTGAAACTTTCATTTCGCTGGAAGAAAGTATCAGGCGGCAGATCACTTTGGAGTAAGATCTGCCTATAAAACCGGCGGGTAGAGACGCGATGCATCGCGTCTCTACCCGCCGGTTTTTTCTACCTGAATTTATCCTTCAATGCTGCCAGTTTAATTTGCAGGTCGCTTTCAACCAGGGGTTCGGGTCTTTTATTAAATACCGGCTTTTGTGCAGGCCTCTGCACCTTAGCGGGCTCCCTTCTTTCTCTTTCTACAGGTTTTGGCTCGTTTTCCTTCATCGAAAGGGCAATACGCTTGCGGTTAATATCCACATCCGTTACCGTTACTTCCACCTTTTGGGCAACTTTGAGTACTTCGTTGGCATCTTTAATAAAGCGGTTGGTGATCTGGCTTAAATGTATCAGTCCGTCCTGATGAACGCCAATATCCACAAAAGCGCCAAAATTAGTGATATTGGTTACTATGCCCGGCAGTTTCATGCCGATTTTCAGGTCGCCGATGGCATTTACGCCTTCTGTAAAGCTGAAAGCTTCAAACTGTTCACGCGGGTCGCGGCCGGGTTTGGCCAGCTCGGCTATAATATCGTTCAATGTGGGTAAGCCTACGGTATCCGATGTGTATTTAAGCAGCGGGATACTCTTACGCAGTTTATCATCCCCCATCAGGTCTTTAACAGAACATTTAAGGTCTTTGGCCATTTGCTCAACAAGGGCATATCTTTCCGGGTGTACGGCGCTGGTATCCAGTGGATTTTCCGCATGATGGATGCGCAAAAAACCGGCAGCCTGTTCAAAAGCTTTATCACCGAGGCGGGATACCTTTTTTAACTGGTCACGGCGTTTGAAAGCGCCGTTCTGATCGCGGTAATCTACAATATTTTGCGCCAGTTGCGGACCCAGACCAGATACATAGGCCAGTATTTGCTTCGATGCGGTATTAAGCTCCACGCCTACCGCGTTTACGCAGCTCATTACCGTATCATCCAGCGAAGTTTGCAATTTTGTTTGGTCCACATCGTGCTGGTATTGGCCTACGCCGATGGATTTCGGGTCTATCTTCACCAGTTCAGCCAGCGGGTCCATTAAACGGCGGCCTATAGATACTGCGCCACGCACGGTTATATCCTTATCCGGGAACTCTTCCCTGGCCACATCCGATGCCGAATAGATGGATGCGCCGCTTTCGTTCACCATTACGATGGCCGCGTTTGGCAGGTTAAGGTTGCGAACAAACACTTCCGTTTCACGACCGGCAGTTCCGTTGCCAATAGCTATGGCTTCGATATTATATTTTTCGAAAAGGTACCGGGTTGTTTTGTCAGCTTCTTTCGCTTGACCAAGGCCGGTATGCGGGAAAATCGCCGTATATTCCAGCAGTTTCCCTTGTTCATCCAGACAAACCACCTTGCAGCCTGTGCGGAAACCGGGGTCAATAGCCATGGTGCGTTTTTGACCAAGCGGCGCGCCCAATAAAAGCTGGCGTGCATTCTCCGCAAAAACCCGGATAGCTTCTTCGTCCGCTTTCTTTTTGGTAAACAGGCGCACTTCTGTTTCCATAGATGGTTTCAGCAGACGTTTGTAGCCATCGGTAACGGCTTGTTTTACCTGATCGGCGCTGGGGTTATTGCCAATTACAAATGCTTTTTCCAGCAGGTCGATGGCTTCCTCTTCGGCAGGTTTTATGTCCAGCCACAAAATTTCTTCTTTTTCCCCACGGCGCATAGCTAAAATACGGTGGGAAGGAACTGATTTCACAGGCTCTGTCCAGTCAAAATAGTCCTTATACTTTATGCCCTCCTGTTCCTTGCCTTCAACAACCTTCGACTGAAAAGTACCCTTCTCAATAAACAAGCTGCGCATCTGGGTGCGCATTTCAGCATTTTCACTGATAAACTCAGCGATAATATCCCTTGCCCCGGCTAAGGCTTCTTCAAAGGTTTTAACGCCTTTTTCTTCATCAATATATTTGGCTGCCTCGGTTTCAGGATCTATCCTTTTTTGCTCCATCAGCAGGTCGGCCAGGGGTTGCAGCCCTTTTTCGCGGGCTGTGGTGGCACGTGTTTTTCTTTTCGGACGATAAGGCAGGTAAATATCCTCCAGGGCAACCATCGTTTCCGCCTCATTGATCTGCTTTTCCAGTTCCGGCGTCAGCTTGCCCATATCGGTCAGCGATTTCAGGATAGCCTCGCGGCGTTTATCCAGGTCGCGCAGTTGCTGCACACGGTCGCGAATAGCGGCAACCTGTACCTCGTCTAACGTCCCGGTCATTTCCTTACGGTAACGCGAAATAAAGGGGACTGTAGCGCCTTCATCAAGCAATTCAACAGTAGCGCTCACCTGTTTTTCGGCTATGGAAAGCTCGGCGGCTATTTTTTTATAGAATGATTTCACAGATTATTATTTTTGATTACACCGATTATTATTATGGATTACGCCGATTTTTTTGTGGGATTACACCGATTTTGATTTCAGCATTTAAATCAGTGTAATCATTTTTTCATATCGGTGAAATCCCACAAATAATGGACTGCGAAGTTGGGCAGAATCGGTTTAATAGTCAAGGGGAGTTTATCAACAAATGGGCAAGGTTTTCTTCCCAGGACGGATCGTATTTTCAAAATTACGAGGATCTAAATGCGTTTAGCTTCTCGTAATTTTAACAGTTTGAGGAGCTAAATACGTTTAGCCCCTCGTAATTTTTGCAAGTTGAGAGGCTAAACTCGTTTAGCCTCTCGTAATTTTTGCAGGTTGAGGAGCTAAATGCGTTTAGCTCCCCGTAAAAAAAAGGCTTTATTTTTTTTAATATGTTGTTAATCAGGTAAATATACAAAAAGCGCCAAAGTGAAGCAACGGATTTGTTAAAAAAATGATGAATCAAGCGCATGTGGAAATATTTATAGCGCTTTTATTGCTGCTGCACAATGCTAAAATCAGGCGTCGGATTTAATCAAAAATACGGAATTCGGAGGGAATTATCAAGAGGCGTATTGAATTAAACAATCATTTGCCTGGTACAAATTAAAGTTCGCTGGTTGAGGCATTTTGTGACATGAAATAATTTTATTCAATATTATCTTCAATTAATAGCTCAACTTCCAATTTTAGCGTTGGTAAATGATTCATTATTATACTCCAGATTACAATGTCGTTTACGTTATCGTAAGCATGAATCACCTTATTCCGGAGATCTACAATTTGCCTTGCGTATGAAATTGAAATACCCGGATTAATTTTTAATAGCTTGCTGATTGCTTCACCAATAATTTCAAGTTCCCGTTCTACAGCGCGTCTCTTGGTTTTATTTTTAAGATATTCATCAAAACTTCTGCGCCCCTCAAGATGATCATTGATGGATGAAATACATACGATAACATCTGTAAGCAGCTTCTTCTCTTCAATGCTCATAAAACAGTTATTTTTTGACTGTTTATAGTTTGAAGTAAGTAAGGATTCGTGATGGTTTCTTCTGCAACGATATCTACATCTTTTTTAAGCAGCTTTTGTAAAGCGTATATAAGCTGGAAGTAATTGTTGCCGTAATCTGTATAATTCAGTTCAGGATTAAACCTAACCATAAAGTCCACATCACTATCATCATGCATATCTCCAATAGCGGCACTGCCAAACAGGTAAGCTTTAATTACGCCATAGCTACGCATTAAATCTTTTATTTCTGATAAATGGGATTCGATTATGCTATTCATAATTTCAAATTTACAAATATTAGTGTTAATGTAATGGCTTTTTTATTTACACCATTCCCCGCTCCCGCGAGGTTTGTAATCCGTGGTTGTGCATGGCTTCGGTTTTCAACTTCACCGGATTTTTAAAGATTCGACAACTTTTTAAAAGTTGTCGAATCTAAAACCGGACCCATAAATGATTAGTCGATTATTCCGTCATACAAATTATGAATCGGGAATATTAAATCATAATCATTCCAGTTTAAGTTGCCGTTGCTTATTTTAAACTGTTTAAACAGGCTTTCATCGAGATACCTGGAAATGGAAGGATGGAGTGATTTAGTGAGGAACGGTTTAAAATCCACCACTTTCTCATTTCCGTCGGTAAATAAAATCCTGATGGCATAGTCTCCAATATAGTTGGCAGCTATAACTTCTATTAAATCAGTCGATTTATTAATATTATAATCCTGAACTATTTTCATCTTAATTTATTTGAAATTTTTGGTATTATCCCCAGATATTCAAATATTTTTGGCATAACGGTTCATTTACATTTGCCATTTCACGCCCTTTTCCATAAAACGAATATAAGGCATTTTATTTCTTTTTCAAAAAGCAGGCAGGGTGAGGCATAAAAAAAGCCCCCCAATTTACCGGAGGGCTTCACAAATATTCTTCAAAGTCTCCCCAACCGGGGGAGATCCGATAGCTATCGGATTAGAGAGGGCTTATTTAGTCACATACATAACTTCCTTAACCGCCTTGATCACTCTCTCAGGGTTTGGAAGGTATTCCTGGATCAATGTTGGCGCGTAAGGCAGGGGAACATCGCCGCCCATTATGCGCAATACCGGTGCATCAAGGTAATCAAATGCGTCTCTTTGTACCTTAAAGGCAACTTCGGTAGCTATAGAACCTAAAGGCCAGCTTTCTTCAACAATTACTAAACGGTTTGTTTTTTTAACGGAAGCGATCACGGTGTCATAATCAATCGGGCGCACGGTACGCAGGTCGATCACTTCAGCATGGATGCCTTCTTTTTCAAGTTCGGCGGCAGCGGCATTAACCACTTTCATGATCTTGCCAAAACCTACCAGGGTAACATCAGTGCCTTCTTTGGTCACATTAGCTTTGCCCAGCGGAATATAATATGTTTCTTCCGGTACAGGCCCTTTATCGCCGTACATCAGTTCCGACTCCATAAAAATAACCGGATCGGGATCAATGATACATGATTTTAATAAGCCTTTTGCATCATAAGGGTTTGATGGTACAACCACTTTTAAGCCGGGGCAATTGGCAAACCAGTTTTCGAAACACTGGCTGTGCTGCGAGCTGAGCATACCGGCATTGCCTGTAGGGCCGCGGAAAACGATGGGAACAGAAAACTGCCCGCCGCTCATCGACATAATTTTTGCCGCGCCGTTAATGATCTGGTCGATGGCCACTAACGAAAAGTTAAAGGTCATAAACTCGATAATCGGCCGTAAACCATTCATGGCGGAGCCAATACCGATACCGGTAAAACCAGCTTCAGAGATGGGCGTATCAATCACACGCTTGGCGCCGAATTCGTCGAGCATGCCCTGGCTAACTTTATAAGCGCCATTGTATTGGGCAACTTCTTCACCCATCAGGTATATATTCTCATCCTTGCGCATTTCTTCCTGCATTGCTTCCCGAAGCGCTTCTCTGAACTGTATTTCTCTCATCGTATTATTAAATTCCTTTTTTGCGAATGCAAATATAAGCAATGATGTGTGATTTGCAATTTGTGCTTTTATTACGGCAATGTTTTTACGTTTAGCAAACCGGGAGATTAATTTTTTACCAAAAGAGCGCAAAGAAGCGGGGAAATCGTTTTTAATAAAAAAAACTAAAGGTACCATATACTGACGGGAAATTCACCAGCTATTCCTGCCCCGGAGGGGCAACCCGTTTGTAGAAAGAAAAATCACAGCAAAATATTACCCCGTTCAGGGGTTACCCATTCGCGAAGGGTAACCCCTGAACGGGGCAATTGCCAGGTGGGTAATCAAATGCTACAAACGGGTAGCCCCCACGGGGCAATCGCTTTTAAAAAGCGAGTGCCCTGCGCGAAGAAGGCACAGCTGACATGGAGAATTAAAATGTAAATTTCTTTTGCCTTTGATTTTGCTATAAACCGGAATAATTATTTTTTACCTTACGCCCACATTCCATTCAACAATTTATGAGTGATACACCTATTATCCAAATCCGCAATTTATCTAAATCTTACGGTTCAAAACTGGTCTTAAAAAACCTTTCGCTTGATATTTTCCCCGGACAGGTTTTGGGTTATATCGGGCCGAACGGCGCCGGGAAATCAACTACGGTAAAGATATTAGCGGGCCTGATCCCCGATTTTGAAGGCGAAGTGTTTGTGAACGGCTTCAGCATGGCCGATGATCCGCTGGAAATAAAAAAACTGATCGGCTATGTCCCCGAAAACGCCGAGATCTATGATGTGCTTACACCCATGGAATACCTCGACTTTATCGGCAAACTGTACGGTATGGAGGAAGCATCCCTGCACGACAGGGCAAAAAAACTGCTCGTGGCATTTGGCCTGGCCAGTAATACCGACGATCGGATGGACACTTTTTCAAAAGGGATGAAGCAAAAGGTGTTGCTGATTGCCGGGATTATCCATAATCCAAAGATCATCATATTGGATGAGCCTTTATCCGGGTTGGACGCTAACGCGGTGATCATGATAAAGGAACTGATCATGCGGCTGGCGAAGGAAGGAAAAACGATATTTTATTGCTCGCACATGATGGATATTGTTGAAAAAGTTGCCGACAGGATATTGCTGATCAATAAAGGCGAAATAATTGCCGATGGTACTTTCGAGTCGTTAAAACAAAACCACAGCGATACCCTCGAACGCATATTTTCAAAATTAACGGGGCGGGAAGATTCCGGCAGTGAAGCCGACGCCATCATTAATGCTTTCGATTAATTTGATATGAATAAGATATTTTTACGTTTTGTTACTTTCCTTAACCCTGTGCTGGAAAATACCGGGGTGGATACGGACCAGCTTTACCAGATATTAAAGGTAAAGCTGCTGATGGATGACCGCCGGCCCAATGCCATGTTTGCAGCCCGCCGCAACGCCGCCAATAGCAACAAGGTTCAAAGCCCATGGCTCATCAGTTTTTTCACGGTGCTGATAGGGCTTTTCATGAGCATGATTTTGCTTTTAAATGCCGGTCCATACATTGTCCAAACCCTGTATTTTACCATTTTTATGGTGATGATGGCCCTTACGCTTATATCAGATTTCACCACCGTGTTAATTGATTCGCGCGACCAGTTTATCTTGCTGCCCCGCCCGGTTAACGACCGTACCATTGCCGTATCGCGTATCCTGCATATCAGCATTTACGTTTTGCGGCTGGCCCTGCTCCAGGGGTTGCCCGGCCTGGTGATGATAGGTTTTATTGATGGGATTTTAGCGGTGCCGCTGTTTTTTGTGCAAATACTGGAGGCTACCTTTTTAAGCATCTTTTCGGTGAACATTATTTACCTGCTGCTGATGAAATCTGTTAGCCCGCAAAAGTTTAAAGATATCATCAGTTATTTTCAGATCGGGTTTTCGGTGCTGATATTTGCCACCTATTATTTACTGCCCAGGCTCATCAATGTTTCGGCCCTGGAACATATCAGCCTGCTAAGCCACCGCTGGGCGTATGCCTTACCCCCCGTGTGGATCACCGCGCTTAATGAATTATTGATGCATCCGGGCCGGTCATCGTTTATTACAGGCGTGCTGGCTGTAACCGGGTTTACGCTGCCGCTGATTGGTTTATGGTTTGTGGCAAAAGTGCTGGCGCCCGGCTTTAACAGGCGGCTTGCGGTAATTGCCACTTCCGAAGGAAACAGCGATTCGGCTGTGAATACTAAGAAAGCCGGAAAATTCAGTTTTATTGATGCAACAGGTAAAATAATAGCGCCCGACCCCATTGAAAATGCCGGGTTTAAGATCACCTGGAAGCTTGCCGCAAGAACCCGCGAATTTAAAATGAAGGTATATCCTTCATTTGCCTACATCCCCATTTACTTTATTTATTTCGCGCTGAACACCAAAGGAGAAAATCTTTCGGATCGCCTTGATGAATTGCAAAACGGGCACAGCTATATTTTTTTAATTTACATGTGCTCCCTTATACTAACCACTGTTTTGATGAATATCTCCATGTCGTCAAAATATAAATCGGCCTGGGTTTATTACGCTTTGCCAATTGACAAGCCGGGTAAAATATTATCAGGCATGTTTAAGGCCATTATCACATTGTATTATTTGCCCTATTTTTTGGTGATGGGATCAGTAATCGTTGCTGTTTGGGGGCCGCAGGTTATTAACGATATAATACTGGCATTTTTGGTGAGTACGATATATGGTATGTTAACGGCATTATTTATAGTAAAAGGCCTGCCATTTTCGAGGCCGGTGATTGCAAAACAAGGTGGCGGCAGAATGATCACGTCTTTTGCGATGCTTATTTTCATAGGCGGAATAGGCTTTTTACATTCACTGTTAATGAAATGGGAGATGGTAATATGGATAATGATCGCCCCGTTTTTATTAATCACCTGGCTGATGTTCCACTACTACAAAAAACAAACCTGGGATAATATCCAGGTGGTTGAGGTGTAGGGGGAGCGGGCAGTTTGCAGTAGGCAGTTTGCAGTAGGCAAGGACAGTTAGCAGTGTGCAGTGTGCAATTCAAATAACTGCCTACTGATAACTGCCTACTGCCTACTACTTCCTCTCCCCCTTCATTTTTGAAGCAATTTCCAGGGCTTTGTAAGCGTTTACGATGCCGCCGGTTTTCGAGAGTGTTGCAAAATCAACCTTTACGCCCTTTGCACCAGGTTTATTAACCATTGTACCGTTTAACGGCGTTGCGGATTCCAAAATCGCTTGTTTTACCTGCCTTGCACTTAGTTTGGGATAGTATTCCAAACATAAAGCGGCAATACCCGACACTATCGGGGCGGAAAAGCTGGTGCCGTCTTCGGTATTAGTTTCAGCATCCATATCAATGGAAGTAACTTTAACGCCGGGAGCAAAAATATCGACGCTGTTTTTACCATAATTTGTAAAAGCTGCCGCGAGGGTGGTGTCGGGCTTTGGTCCCGATGCGCCAACGCTGATCACATTATCAGTTTTTGAACTGTCAAGGTAATTACTATTCGGAAATTCGGGTTTCGCGTCAATATCCTGGCTCTCATTGCCCGATGCCTGTACTAAAAGCACATCGTGGGCCGCGGCGTATTTAAAAGCCTCGTCAACCCAATCCTTATGCGGCGATATTTTTTTACCAAAGCTCATGTTGATCACTTCGGCGCCGTGGTCAACAGCAAAATGTATGGCGTTGGCAATGTCCTTATCGTACTCATCGCCGTTTGGTACCGCTTTTACCGCCATTATCCTCACATTATCGGCAATACCGTCAATACCGTAACCATTGTTACGTACCGCGCCTATCAGCCCGGCAACACCGGTACCGTGTGAAGCATCCGGCGTTTTTAATATGTTATTGCCAAAAGGCTTGCCATCGTTAACATCGGGGTCATCGCCAATTATCCGTGTCCGTGCATCCAGGTCAGGGTTAATGGTATTGTTTTGTTTTGCATAATACTCCGTAAGGTCCTTAATCACTTTGGCGTTATTGGTATTTCCGCCAATTTGTGAAAAAACAGATTCCCAAACTGTTTTGCTCTGGTTAACCGTATCATTCGATGTGGTTATCCTGTCGAGGTCGGCCTTTACAAAGGTCTGGTCTGATTGCAGTTTTAACGCCTCTTTTATATAGTGATTGGTTATCGAAAGCACATTAACTTCCATCTTAAGGTTGCTAACTTCTGCCAGGGCCTTACTTATAGTGGTATCGTAAACGGCTTTAACATTTTGCCAGAGTGCGTATTCTTTTTCTTTGCCCTGCGGTGCGGTAGTTATACCTGTATATTTATCTTTAAGTTTATAGTATTGCCTTACCTCCTCGGTGGTTTCGGTGTAATCAACCTTGCCGTCTTTGCCGCCTAAAAAATCCCAGCCATGTACATCGCCGGCATAGCCGTCTTTCTTATTTGGGTTTACCCACAAAACGCTTACCAGGTCTTTTTGTAAAGTATCTATACCACTGTCAATTGTGGTAACAACCACTGTTTTGCTTTTTTTGCCTTTTAAAAACAGGTAAGCCTGATTAAGGCTCACGCCGTAAAAGCCATCGGTTTTCAGGTCCATCTGATGCCAGTTTTTTGGCGGGTCAGGCGCCGTTTTATGTAATTCCTGCCCAAAAACATTCAGGCTGATCAACAGGGCTCCGCAGGTCAGGGAGCTAAGGGCGTAATTACGTAGTCTATGCATGTAGTTAGTTGTAATGGTTGTAATGGTTGTAAAAATTTGTAATGGAGCAAAATTTAAATTTTAACTCTTATAACCATTACAACCTTTACAACTTATTCCAACCAATCTATAAATCAAATTTAATTCCCTGTGCCAGGGGTAATGTTTTTGAATAATTAATTGTGTTTGTTTGCCGGCGCATATAAACTTTCCATGCATCCGAACCCGATTCGCGGCCACCGCCGGTTTCTTTTTCGCCGCCAAAGGCCCCGCCAATCTCAGCGCCGGAGGTGCCGATATTCACGTTGGCAATGCCGCAGTCAGATCCCGCGGCTGATAAAAACTGTTCTGCCTCGCGTAAATTATTGGTTATGATGGCAGACGACAGCCCCTGCGGAACACTATTTTGCAGGGCAATAGCCTCATCGAGTGTTTTATATTTGATAAGATACAGGATAGGTGCAAATGTTTCATGCTGCACGATGGAAAAGTGATTTTCCACTTCGGCAATGCACGGTTTTACATAACAGCCCGACGCATAGTTGCCACCTTCCAGTTTGCCGCCCTCAACAACAAATTTCGCGCCTTCCGCTTTACCTTTTTCGATGGCGGCGAGGTAAAGTTTCACCGCGTCATGGTCAATCAGCGGCCCTATATGGTTATTTTCGTCCAGCGGGTTGCCAATGCGGAGCTGCGCGTAGGCGTTTACCAGTTTCTGCTTAAAGTTGTCGTAAACACTTTCGTGGATAATCAGCCTGCGGGTACTGGTACAGCGCTGCCCTGCCGTGCCCACCGCACCGAATACCGCACCAACCAGCGACATATCCAGGTCGGCATTTTCGGTAATGATGATGGCGTTGTTGCCGCCAAGTTCCAGCAAACTTTTGCCGAGCCTTGCGCCTACCGCCGCACCAACCGCTTTACCCATCCGGGTTGAGCCTGTGGCCGAAACCAGTGGCACGCGGGTATCGTTCGCCATTAATTCGCCGATTTCCCTGTCGCCAATTACCAGGCAGGATACGCCTTCGTCAATATGGTGCTTTTTAAATATTTCCTGTGCAATATGCTGACAGGCTATCGCTGTTAATGGTGTTTTTTCGGATGGTTTCCATATACAAACATCGCCGCAAACCCATGCCAGCATGGCATTCCAGCTCCATACGGCCACCGGGAAGTTAAAGGCCGAAATAACGCCCACGATACCTAAAGGATGGTATTGCTCGTACATGCGGTGATTGGGCCTTTCGCTGTGCATGGTTAAACCGTAAAGCTGACGGCTCAATCCAACCGCAAAATCAGCAATATCGATCATTTCCTGCACCTCGCCGTATCCTTCCTGCAGGCTTTTGCCCATTTCGTACGATACCAGCTTGCCGAGGTCTTCCTTTTTATCGCGCAGCGCATTGCCAATTTCACGCACTATTTCTCCGCGTTTTGGCGCAGGGACCGTACGCCAGTTTACAAAAGCTTTGGCAGCCTGCTCAACAACGTTGTTATAATTGCCAACTGTTGCAATTTTTACCGAAGCTATTTTTTTACCGTCAACCGGCGATATAATGGTTTTTATAGGTACATCGGGGCTGCTTCCCCATGCACTTCCTGTACTAAATGCCTCATTTATGTCGTTTATTTGTAAACGAACAAGAATTTCAGAAATATTAAAGTCCATATTTGTTACTTTTGCCAAAGGTAAAAATCTTTAAGGCAATTTATTATCAACTCACCCTTTGCCGGTAAAATCATTCGTATTAATTATCAGGCTTTTGTAATTAATCCTGTTGACAATGTTTGAATGTTGATAACTAAATTGTAGTATGGAGTTTTAATACTTGTAATTTAATCTCATGTTAGGTTCAATAGAGCGATTTTAAAGTGCCCGACAGAGTATATGTTCTGAAACAAAATTGAATGGAAGAAGAATTTGAATTTGGTTATACCGAAGATGCAAAGTTTTCGGTAGAACGGTACGAAGAAATGATCCGTAATCATGATCAGTACTTTTTTGATGCCCAGGCGTTTGAGAACATAATCGACTATTATATCGAAAAGAACGATCCGCCCAAAGCATTGCAAGTAGCTGAGTATGCCCTTAACCAGCATCCGTTTGCGGCAGTTTTCTTTATTAAACAGGCTCAGCTTTTAGTAATTTCCAATCAGGTTACCGAAGCGTTTGCAGCCCTTGAAAAAGCAGCCATGCTCGAAGCTTCCGACCCGGATATTTACCTTATCCGCGGTAACCTGTACGAAAGCATGGAACGCTACGGCGAAGCCCTGGAAAACTATGAAAAAGCGCTCGACCTGGCCGAAGAAACCGACGAGGTGTTATTGCATATTGCTTATGTTTATCAAAACATGGGCGACTATGAAACGTCTATCACTTACCTGAAGCTTTGTTTAGAACAAAACATGGAAAACCAGGACGCTTTGTACGAACTGGCATTCTGTTACGATGTAATGGACAACCAGCAGGAAAGCGTTGTGTTTTATGAGCAATATATTGATAATGAGCCCTACAGTTATGCCGCGTGGTACAATTTAGGCAATGCCTTCACCAAACTCAGTTTGTTTGAAAAAGCTATTGATGCTTATGACTATGCCATTTTAATTAAAGATAGTTTCGCCTCGGCCTATTTTAACAAGGGGAATGCCCTGGTTAACCTCGAAAAATACGCCGAAGCCATTGAAGTTTACCGCCAGACATTTGAATATGAGCAGCCCAATGCCGATACCTATTGTGCCATTGGCGAATGCTACGAAAAGCTGGAGCAAATGGACGATGCCCGTGCTTTTTATAAAAAATCGGTTAAAATGGACCCTAAACTGGCCGATGCCTGGTTTGGGATAGGCGTTACGCTTGATTTTGAAGAACGCTATTTTGAAGCCCTTCATTTTTATAAAAAAGCTCTTGATCTGGACATAGCCAATGCCGATTACTGGTTCGCTATTGCCGATGCGGAATATAAACTCGGCCACATGCCCGAAGCTGAACTGGCTTACGAAAAAGTGGTGGAGTTGAACCCTATTGATGTGGATGCCTGGCTGGACTACTCTTCTATTTTATATGAGCAGCAAAGATTGGTTGACGCGATAGAAATTATTGCCCAGGCCATAAAAAATAACCCGGATGCAGCAGAACTTTATTACCGCATGGTGGCCTATTTATTTGCCAAAGGCGAATACAACGAAGCGCTGATCCAGCTGGAAATGGCCTTAACCTCTGACCCTGAAAAGCACTATATATTGTTTGATTACCTGCCGCAGCTGCAAAAAAATAAAGTGATAGTGGATATTATTAATCGTTATACGAAGTAGATGTGCGGATGTGCGGATTTCAGATGTGCAGATGAAGAAATCACCAGGTTAACAAAACAGCCGGATTAAACGTGTTAATCCGGCTGTTTTGTTTGGGAATGATGAGTACTCGGGCACTTGCCTGAAAACACCCTATTTAAATTATCTGCCGTCCTGCATATTTTTCTTCATCTGCACATCTGAAATCCGCACATCCGCACATCTGCACATCCGCACATTTGCACATTCGCACATTTTTCCCAATCTTTGCGCCATTAGAACTTTTAGTTATAGTCTATAACCAATATGTATTTATGAATTACCAATTGAATAATCTGCCCGAACGTACCGCTAAACCGCGTAACAGCGGCATCACCATGGTAATGGATAAGGGACTTAGTTTGCGCCAGGCGGAAGATTTTATTGAAGTTGCCGGCGCACATACCGATATTGTAAAATTAGGCTGGGCAACCTCATTTGTAACCCCCAACCTTGATAAAAAACTGGACCTTTATCGCGAGGCCGGCATCCCGGTATATTTTGGCGGCACTTTATTCGAAGCATTTATTGTAAGGGGGCAGTTTGATGATTACTGCAGGATATTAGACAAATACAAAATGGAATACGCAGAAGTATCTGACGGTTCAATTGAAATTGAGCATGATATTAAATGCGAATATATCCGTAAATTAAGCAAACAGGTAACGGTAATTTCTGAGGTAGGTTCAAAAGACGTGCAAAAAATTTTCGCGCCATATAAATGGATAAAATTAATGCAGGCCGAACTTGAAGCCGGGTCATGGAAAGTAATTGCCGAGGCGCGCGAAAGCGGCAACGTAGGCATTTACCGCGATTCAGGGGAAGTAAGGCAAGGTTTGATTGATGAGATCCTTACCCAAATCCCCGCGGAAACTATTATATGGGAAGCGCCGCAAAAAGCGCAGCAGGTTTGGTTCATAAAACTGATAGGCGCCAACGTTAACATAGGCAATATAGCCCCTGCCGAAGTGATCCCGCTTGAAACATTACGTTTAGGTATCAGGAGCGATACGTTTGATCATTTTTTGTAAAAACACTTGTTAATTTAGCGTTTTTTGGGGTTATATAACGGTTTGTGTGGGTTAGCCTTTTATAGAGCCTTCGGCTCGGACTATTTTGTAGCAATGGGTTTTAACCCATTGAACACGACGCCCAATAATAAGAGTGCCATAGGCACGACCCATTTTTAATCATTAGTAGTAGACGTATTTATATGGGTCGAACCTACGGTTCTTAATTTTTTCCTCCTTGTCTTTTCAACGGATTAAAATCCGTTGCTATAATATTTATCGAGGCTTCGCCTCTTCGGAGCCTTGGAAACCACATTATTATCATAATAACAATGTTTTTTTAGATTTTTCAAATGCATACCTACACAAATCGTTATAGAGCCAAAAAAATCCTTTATCTCAAGGAAAAATATTTTCAGTGCATTTTCTGAGATGGATTAATTATTTTTGTTAAATAAAAGATTCAATTATGTCTGTAGCGGAGGTGAAAGAAACCAAAACAAACCTTAAAGCATGGATCGATCAACTGTCAGACGCTAATATGCTCAGTATGTTAGAAGGGGTGCGGATGTTAAATGCAGGTCAATCTTCCTGGGATGATCTTTCTGAATATCAGAAGGAAAATATCAACGCCGGATTAGATGATATTAAACATGGACATGTTATGTCATCCGATGAATTCTGGAACCATCTAAAAAATGGCTGATCAGATACAGAGTAAAATAATATATACCAAACGTTTTCCGATCCTATTTTATCCCCCCAAATAAATTATATACCTTTCGCTGTAAATAACTTTATCAATTTGTTAGTTAGGGTCTGCTGAATAACCTAA
>DHXR01000032.1 GCA_002413785.1 Mucilaginibacter sp. UBA5151 | reverse complement strand
GATCTAATATACTAATAATCAACATATTAATCAAATATAGTTATCCACATTCATCGCCTTGTAGTCGTGCCACAGCCACCAGGCAAAAAAGAGGGTAAAACGGTCGGTATTTAATGTTTCAAAACCATCGCTATCCGCAATGCGTAAAAACAACAATGGCGAAGAACCTGTAGGTGCTTCGCCATTGCATTTATATCTAAATAAAAATTATTCAGCGCTTTCAGCTTCAGCAGCAGCGGCTTCTTCAGCGGGCGCTTCAACTTCTTCAACCGGAGGCGTGTTTTTAGCAACAATAGCAGCAGCTTTTGCTTCTTTCTTTTTAGCCTCAGCAACCAAAGCAGCTTTCTTCGCATCGTCTTTTGCAGAAACTAAGCCTGTTTTTTTACCGGTGATCTTGTTATCTTTATGATCAAGCCATTCCTGGAATTTTGTTTCCACTTGTTCTTCGGTTAAAGCGCCTTTTTTAAGACCGCCCTGTAAGTGTTTTTTGTATAAAACGCCTTTGTACGACAATATCGCACGACAGGTATCAGTTGGCTGTGCGCCGCTGTTTACCCAATCAAGAGTTTTGTCAAAATTAATGTCGATAGTTGCAGGGTTGGTGTTAGGGTTGTATGAACCTAAACGCTCAATAAAACGTCCGTCCCTTGGTGCGCGTGCATCCGCTACCACGATATAATAAAAGGGTTTTCCTTTTTTACCGTGTCTTTGCAGTCTGATTTTAGTTGCCATTTTTTATTTTTATGTATTCAACATTGTCCCCGGAGTCCTTTCTGCGGGGATGCAAAGGTAGAAAAATTATTTTTAATTAAAAAACGTTTTTTGGAGTCTGAAAGACGGAAAGTCCGGAAGTCAGGAAGTCCGAAAGTTTGTTCGTCCATTTTACCATGTATATTGGGGGAAAAAACCGACTTCCGGACTTTCCGACTTCCGGACTTCACTGACTTAAATAAAAATATTTATAAAATAATCATCAGATATGTTTAGTATCGCAAAATAAAAGTGATTGTCGGTTAGAGACTGGAGGTTAGAGATTAGAGTTTAGTATAATTCGGACTTTACAGCTTCAGACTTAACTAATCTCCAACCTCTGGTCTCTAATCGCTAAATTTCATTTATTATAACTAACTTTATGCTGATAGCAATAGTCCTTAACTTTTATTATGCAGCTTACTGATCTCAGTTTCCTGTTTGACGGCAATCCAAATTCAATGTGGATATATGAACTATCCACATTGAATATAGTAAAGGTGAATAAAGCCGCCATTACCAAATATGGTTATTCCGAAGCGGAATTCTTGTCCATGCGTATCAGTGATCTTCGTCCGCCGGAAGAGCAGGAGAATTTTTATAATTATTTAAATCAAACCGGCATAAACCAGGCTGAATTTAAGGGGATCAACAATGGCGGGATATGGAAACATCTTGATAAAAACGGGAAAATTGTTTATGCTGAAATAACAAGTCATAACATAAAGTTTGCAAATACTGATTGCCGGGTAGTGGTTGCCGCCGATGCTACCGAAAAAGTGCTTTACCAGGAGCAATTATTATGGACAAAAAGCAACCTTGAAGCACTGATCAATAATACAGAGGACCAGATCTGGTCGCTCGATAAGGAAAGCAGGTATGTTTATATGAACAAAGCCTACCGGAAGCAAATTTCTCATTTTACGGGGATCGAACCGCAAGAAGGCGCTTATTCTTATTTGCACCAGGGCTATAGTCCTGAAGAAATTGAAGAATGGAACCAATATTACCAGCGTGCGCTTACCGGCGAACGCTATTCCATTGTCAATGAAAGCTTTGATCCCGTTACCCAACAGGTATTCAGTTTTGAAATAAGCTTTAACCCCATTTATAAAATAAAAGGCGACATTACCGGCGTGGGTTGTTTTGCCCGCAATATTACCGGGTTGTTAGCCACCGAAAAGGCCATCATTGATCAAAACGAACGATTGCGGAATATAGCCTCCCTAACTTCGCATGAATTGCGGCGGCCGGTAGCAAGTATGCTGGGGCTGATCAATATTATGGACCGGGAGAATTTTTTTAACCCCGACAATAAAGAAGTAATTGAACACCTGCTTACGGTGGGCAACGAAATTGACGAAGTGATCCGCTTAATTATTGATAAAACTTTTATGGACGGCCCCACAAAAAACAAGTACCAATCGCCCTGAAAATATTTTTACCACCGTTTTTATGCAGATTTTCTTTATCTGCTGGTTTCCTCATCATCCGGCATAATCGTTTTATCCGTGATGTCCGTGATAATCTCATCAAGTTCATTGGCTGATGTCATCAGATACTCAAACATCTGTTCCCTTTCGGCAGTATGCTCTTTCAAATCTTTTATAAGCGGAATAAGGCCAATGATACGGGCAAGCGGCGTCCTTACAATATGCGATTGTATCCAGGCAATCTTCCGCAATTTCTCATTCTGCGCTTCAATTACACTAACATACTTTAACCTTTCGGTAACATCACTGACAATCATAGCCTTTGCGCTTTTTCCTTTGTAATCAATAAAATTACTCTGAATATCAAGATATATCAAATCGCCATTTTTTTTAACGTGACGAAAAGTTCCGCGGTTAGGCCTGTAATTAATATTTGGACCCTCGATCAATAGTTCGTTAAAGTATT
>DHXR01000028.1:115783-120387 GCA_002413785.1 Mucilaginibacter sp. UBA5151 | reverse complement strand
TTTTAACCCTTGATTCGCATAAATAACGAATAATGAATATTGAATAAAGAATATCAGGGGGATCAAATCAAAACTTCATTATTCGTCATTCAAAATTCATTATTCGATATTAACCTGCCCATTGCATTTCCGCTGCCGCAAGCGTCCCCGCTTGTGGTACGCATACTTGGTAGCCGATATGCCAGGCGACGGTTAAGGCGATTGCCGGTTACCAGAAATAATGGGATAAATGCGGGGATGGCAGCGCATTGCGTTTACTCAGCATGCGGCCCACAAGCGGGGACGCTTGCGGTAGCAGTGGAATTTTTTGGTCAAAAGTGCCGAAAGTTCAGGGAGAAACATGACATCCCCGAAACATTAAAGCTGTATGCCGTGAAACACACATCGGCATACTTCGCTATTGAAGGCGGTGAATTTATTTCACAATTATCAACCCGGTTACGCCACACGAACGAAAAAAGCCACACGTAGGTATGTTAAGAACAGGCTAAATAAAAAGCCCATTATAGGCGTTAAAAACTCAAAGTTTTGATAGCTGATAGTCAGGGGTTGTTTACTATATAGTCTATAGCGCTGATTCCATTTGCAAATTTATTCATCAGCATTAATAGCGATGCCGAAACCTGTAGGTGTACATCCTCTATATCAGAATACAGACTTAGGTGTTCCGCATCTCTACGAAGTATCTTTATAGCATTTTCTTTTCCCCTGTGGTAAGGCTCGCCAATGTCCCCGTTCAGGTATATCAACCTTGGTTGAATAGGCTTTGCTAACTCGATCGCCTGATTAATTAACCCATTTATATGTTCCCGGTCATGGGTAGATTGAACCTTGTTTTTTATTTCATTTAGTTGTTTTACTAAATGTACTTGTTCTGTTGTCATATAATAACTGATTTTTTTATGGATTTTATTGATGTTCGGCTACTGTCATGGCGTACTGAAACCAGTGTTTGCATCAAGTGTAGTATTGGATAAGTCCACAGACTGATATAATACTTCGTAGCCAATAAGTTTAGCCTTCGTTAGGTCGTTTTCAGTCGTGAACTCTAATGTTGCTTCAAAAGTAACGGATTTTTCAATATAATTTTTTAGCGACTTTGACAAGTAATATGAACTGGATTCACCGACCGCACCACCATAAACCTTGTTAGTTACTTCGCCACTTGATTTACTTAAAACTTTATTCCTTTCAACTATGTACTTTTTCAAATTTTCAGCTTCTTCTTTTGCATTACTTATCTGCTCAATACTATATTTTATTGTCAATTTTTTGTAATAGAGCACACCGTCATAAAAAGCTAATGTGATGGAACTATGGTCTTGTCCCGAATAAACCGTATTTGTGTATTTATCATAATTGTATTTACTCTGTTCCGCATTACCAAAATCAGTTAAGCCACTCATATATCCTTCAATCTCATATCGTTGTTTGTTGAGCGGAATTTTATCAAACTCTTGTAGCAAACGGATATTTTGCCCACGTGCTGCTGCCGAAACAATCAAAAGTAGTGTTAGAAATTGGAGTTTCATGAGAGTAAGATTTTATTCAAATATAATAATTATTAACTATCCAAAGTTACAATACAGTGGATGCGGTTAGCTTTGTTTTAGACTCTCCCAACTGGCGCGGGAATGCCGGGCAGGGAAAAAGAGGTGGTGGTGTTCCCATGCCCCGCATGCAAGGTAAACGGGATGCATGTCAGAAACGGGCATGGTTGGTTAGGAACAGGTTAACAATTGTCTGAATCAGAATTTACAGAATGTAAGAATTTTCAAGATGCAGGCGGATTATATTCTGCTAATTCTTTAATTCTGTAAATTCTGATTCAGACAATTAGCACAGATTAAAGTTACGGGTAGCCCAGCACTTTTTCCGGCCCGGATAGCCGCGCCAGGCGGCAGTAGCGCAGTCTTGTTTTTTATACCGTTTATGTATTGCTAAATTATTTGTATTTTTGAAATATGGAAACGCTAATTGTACAACCAAAAACTAAAGAACAATTAACTGCTTTAAAAGCTTTCATTAAAGCCCTGAAGATTGATTTCAAATCTGAAAAAAGTCCGTATGATCCTGAATTTGTTAAAAAAATATTGCAGGGCAGAGAAGATATTAAAAACGGAAAAGGCATCAGTATAGCTACCGAAGACTTATGGAAATAATTTATACTCCGAGGGCTGTCGAGGAGTTAAAATATTGGAAAAGGTCGGGTAACAAGGCTATTCAAAACAAGATAAAAATACTTTTGAATGCTATACAAGAAAACCCATACGAAGGAATAGGAAAGCCCGAGCCATTAAAACACGATTTATCAGGGGCATGGTCCAGAAGAATAACCCAGGAACATCGGTTGGTGTATGAGGTTAATGAAAAAAATGAAATCATCGTCCTTAATGTTTTTTCATTAAAAGGGCATTATTAAAAAAACCGCTGCCACAGTTTTTGAGCTGCCGCAAGCGTCCTCAACTGGCGCGAATGCCGGGCAGGGCAAAAGAGGTGGGATCACAAACCTTCATTATTCGTCATCCAATATTCATTATTCAATATTAACCGGCCCATTGCCATTCACCTTTATCCTTTTACCTTTATCCTTTCCTCCCAAAATCGTATCTTTGCGCCCAAATGATCGCTATTAATAATCTTACGTTCGAGATAGGTGCACGGGCCCTGTATGATGAAGCCAACTGGCATATAAAACCGGGTGAAAAAATTGGCCTTATCGGCGCTAACGGAACCGGTAAAACTACCCTTTTAAAAATTATCGTAGGTGATTATTCGCCAACTTCGGGTACCATATCTATGGCTAAGGACCTTGCTATTGGTTACCTTAACCAGGACCTTCTCTCCTACTCTTCTGATAAAAATATATTGCACGTGGCAATGGAGGCTTTTGAGCGCCAGAACCAGCTGCATGATGAAATTGAAAACCTGCTGCAAAAACTGGAAACGGACTATACCGAAGACCTTTTACATAAACTAAGCGACAAACAACATGAGTTTGAAATACTTGATGGCTATAATATAGAATATAAGGCTCATGAAATTTTAGCAGGTTTAGGTTTTAGCGAACCTGATACGCATCGCAAACTAAGCGAGTTTTCAGGAGGATGGCGAATGCGGGTAATGCTTGCTAAGATCTTGCTTCAGGCGCCCGATATTTTATTGCTCGATGAGCCTACCAATCACCTGGATTTACCCTCCATACAATGGCTTGAAGAATATCTGAAAGCTTTTGACGGCGCTGTGATCATTGTATCGCACGACAGGTGGTTTTTGGACAAAGTAATTAACCGCACCGTGGAAACACGCAAAGGGAAACTTACCGTTTATGCCGGAAATTACTCTTTTTACCTTGAAGAAAAAGCCCAGCGCGAAGAAATTCAGAAAGGTGAATACAAAAACCAGCAGTCAAAAATAAAACAGGAAGAGCGTTTGATCGAACGTTTCAGGGCCAAGGCCTCCAAGGCAAAAATGGCACAGTCGCGCATAAAGGCTTTAGACAGGCTGGAGCGTGTGGATGATGTGGATGACGATAACCCGTCGGTAAATTTCAGCTTCCGTTTTTCAAAACAGTCCGGCAGGCATGTGGTAACCATGGAAGATATTACCAAAAAATACCCGGCCATTGATATTGTAACCCATGCCGAAGCAATTATAGAAAAAGGTGATAAAATTGCGCTGATCGGCGCTAACGGTAAAGGTAAATCGACCCTGTTGCGTATTATTGCGGGGGCTGATAAAGACTTCACCGGCAAATGCGAAACCGGTCATAATGTAACGCAAACTTTTTTTGCACAACACCAGTTAGAAGCCCTGCACCTTGAAAACAATGCCCTGCAGGAATTACAGTCCTTTGCACCAAGGCATACCGAAACTGAACTGCGCACCATATTAGGCTCGTTTTTGTTTACGGGCGATGATGTGTTTAAAAAGATAAAAGTATTATCCGGAGGGGAAAAATCACGCGTGGCCCTGGCAAAAGCATTGACCGCGGATGCCAATTTCCTGGTACTGGATGAGCCTACCAACCACCTTGATATTGCATCGGTAAACATATTGGTGCAGGCATTACAACAGTTTGAAGGCACGTTGATCGTGGTATCGCACGATAGGTATTTCCTTGATAATGTGGCCAACAAGATCTGGTTTATTGAGGACCAGAAAATAAAACAATACCCCGGCACTTATGCCGAGTTTGACGTTTGGTATGCCAAACGCAAACTGGAACCCAAAGCCGCCGCCCCTGCGCCTCAACCCAAAAAAGAAGAGAAAAAAGAAGCTGCCCCGGTTAAGCATCACTCTGAAAATAAATTCCAGCAACTAAAAAAGCTAAATCAGGATTTGGCTAAGATGGAAGAGCAAATAGCTGATTTGGAGCGTACCGTAAAACAACTGGAAGCACAGTTGGGCGATGAAAAGTTATACAGCAACCCGGCTAAATTGAAGGAACTTAATACTAATTACGAGTTAAAGAAATTAGACTTAGGCCATGTGCAACTAAAATGGGAAACGCTGGCTGAACAGATCATGGAACTGGAAGCGTAGGTAATTTCGGATTTCGGAATTGTTTTTATTTTTCTTTTTGTCATCCTGAGCGAAGCGAA
>DHXR01000028.1:86287-115609 GCA_002413785.1 Mucilaginibacter sp. UBA5151 | reverse complement strand
TTCGCTTCGCTCAGGATGACAAATTTATAATTGGCAATCAATGCGTTACTTTATGAAAAAGCCTTACTTAATATTCCTATCGCTATTTATCTCCACTAAAATTTTCGCTCAATCAACATATGATAATACCGTTTTTCGACCCGAAATAAAAAGCGTTGAGTTTTATAATACAGCAAAACAAGCTTCCTTCCCTATAATTACGCTCGGCTCCAGCGAAAAATTATTGCTGGCATTTGATAACCTTCGCGGCGGGACGCAAAATTATTCCTATACCCTTGAACATTGCGATGCCAACTGGAACTCATCAAACCTTTCACCCATTGATTATTTGCAAAATTATATGGATGACCTGGTAACGGATTATAGCTACTCTACCAATACGGTACAAAAATACACCCATTACAAGCTCAAATTGCCGAATGAAAACATCGCACCAAAAATTGCAGGCAACTATATCCTGAAGGTTTACGAGGATGGCGACCAGTCGAAAATGGTGTTAACAAGGAAATTGTATGTAGTTAAGCCCGAAATTGCAATCAGCGCCGAAATAGTGCCTTCAAGTGATAACGCAACACGGCAAAGTAATCAAAAGATCAATTTTACGCTTGATTATGGCAGCCTCCCGGTGCAAAATCCGGGTGGGGACCTTCGCACTTTTCTTATGCAAAATGCGCGAAGTGAAACGGCCCAATTAAATACACAGCCAACGTACATCCGTGGTACACAACTCATTTTTAACGATGTAAGCCAAAATGATTTCCCGGCCGGAAATGAATTCAGGCATTTTGATACCCGCACCTTCAAATTAAACGCCATAAATATATTACATATTTACCGCGATACGGCCAACACCGTAATTTTGCTGACCGACCCTGATTTAAATCAGCCAAATTACACCTCCCTGTTTGATCTGAACGGCAATTTTTTTATCCTTAACCAGGACGGCGTTGATCCGCGCACCGATGCCGACTATGCCCATATATGTTTTACTTTGGCTACTAAAAAATCGCCGGATGAGGGTACGCCCTACATTGTGGGCCAGTTTAATGATTATAAGCTTGATGACAACAGCAAAATGATTTTTGACACGGCCAGGGGTAAATTTGCAGCCAGCCTGTTTTTAAAACAGGGAGTTTATGACTACACATACGTTTGGACAAACAAAGCCGGTAAAGCAAACGATACCGCACTTGAGGGCAGTCATTTTGAAACTGAAAACGATTACCAGCTCCTGGTTTACTACCGCCCGCCCAGCGCCAGATGGGAAGAATTGATAGGTTATAAGGTGTTGAATACGACCAAAAAGTAACAGCCTGATTCTTGATTTTTCTGATCTGAGGATTCCACGATTTCTTGTTTTAAGACAATCACCATGATAATCTGCTATCATGCGTCAGACAATTTTTGTAAAATTACAGGCTTGTCCAAAACTTTTATCACGATTATTTGATTATAGATTATATTCATGAATCAATCATCCCCCCCTGAAACAAACTTACTCTTGGAAAGATTTGGCCGTGTAGCCCTAAAAACCATTCTCTGGATAATTGCAGGTATCATTTTCCTGGTACTGCTAATCATTATTTTAATACAGGTACCTGCTATTCAAAACATTTTAAAGAATAAGGCTGTTACTTTTATACAAGGAAAGATCCACACCAAAGTAATGATAGGTCATGTCACTTTGGGTCTGCCAAAGCTGATCGTTCTGGAAGATGTTTATTTTGAAGACCAGAAAAAAGACACCCTCATCGCCGGTAAAAACCTGAAAGTTGATATCAGCCTGCTGGAACTGTTTAACCATAAAGTAGAAGTAAACGAAATTGACCTGGAAGGCATTACCGCCAACGTAAACCGTGGCGCCGACAGCGTTTTCAATTTTGATTATATCATCAAAGCCTTTGCAGGCCAGCAAAAAAAGCCGGTAAAACCCGCGGATACAACATCTGCCATGAAATTTTCGCTCGGTAACATCAATCTTGATCGTATTCATGTTTCCTATCGCGACAAGATCAGCGGCTATAACGTGAAATTTTTACTTGGGCATTTTGATACACGCATCAGGGATTTTGATATGGACAAGATGAAATTCAGTATCCCGAAAGTCAACTTGTCTGATGTTGATGCGGTCATCATACAAACCCCAACAGCACAATCCATTGCAAAAGCAGCAATTGATACCGCCATTAATCCCATCAGCATAGCCCTTAACCTTGGCACTTTTGATATTTCACGAATAAAAGTTGATTACCGCAGCAACCAGATGACATCGAAAATAAACCTCGGCAAGTTATTGGTGGAGATGGGTAAGATTGACCTTAAAAATCAAAAGCTGGTGATCAAAAACATCGAGCTGAATGATACCAGGGCAGGAGTGACATTTGCCAAACCCGAATCGGTTAAAAAAGCCATCATAAAAGCCGTTAAAAAATTAGATACCCTGGTGGCATCGCCACAAAGCTCGAAGGGATGGGCGGCTAATTTAGAAAAGATAAGTTTTAGCAATGATAATATTAAGTATGATAACAATGCCCAAAGCCCGGTAGCCAAAGGGCTTGATTTTGGCCACATGAATATTCGGGACCTTAATTCCGATGCTGAAAACATTTCCTACAGCACGAATGCTATTTCGGGAAAGGTCAATTCATTTTCATTCAATGAAAAAAGCGGCTTAATTGTTAAAAAGTTCCGCACTACATTTTTATATGGCCCAAAAAATGCCTTCTTAAATGATCTTTATCTCGAAACACCGCAAACAGTTATACAAAAACAATTGCGGGTGAGTTATCCTTCTATTGCAGCGTTGAGCAATAACCCCGGCCAGGTATCAATTAATGCGAATTTGGATGGCAGCCGTTTAGGCTTAAAAGACATTTTGCTGCTGGTGCCTTCAATGGCTTCTATGGACCCATTTAAACATGCACCTGATGCAGTTTTCCGGATAGATGGCCGGGTTACAGGCAAAGTAAACGATCTGCGTATCCCAAGCCTCGAAATCAGGGGTTTAAGCAATACGCACATAAAGGCGTCTGCCACTATAAAGGGCTTGCCAGATGTAAATAAATCATATTTCAACCTTGATATAGCCGATTTTAATACCGGCAGCGCCGATATTGCCAAACTGGTTTCACCGGGGGTGATACCCGCGTCGGTCAGTATCCCGGCTAATTTGAACCTCAGAGGAACCTTTAAAGGAAGCCGGTACAACTTTGGTAGCAGGTTAGTCCTGCGTTCTACCTACGGGGCGGTTGATTTGGATGCAACCATGAAAAACGCTAATCAAAAAGATCGGGCAACCTATTCGGTAAATATAAAAACAAACGATTTAAATGTGGGCGTCCTGATAAAGCAGCCTCAAAATGTGGGTATGGTAACGCTAACGGCAACCATTAAAGGCGCTGGACTTGATCCTAAAAAGACTAAGCTGCAATTCGGCGGGGATGTGGTAAAAGCGAATGTAAAAGGCTATGTTTACCAGCACCTGGTGCTTACAGGCACGGCGAACGCCGGTAATTATACCGTGCAGGCCCGAATGAAAGACCCTAATATCAATTTCAGCCTTGATGGCAAAGCGGATTTGAATAAAAAATACCCATCGGTATATGCAACCTTGCTGGTGGATAGTATCGACCTGCAAAAGCTGAATTTCTCAAAAGATCCAATGCGTTTTCGCGGAAAAATAGTGGCTGATATCCCCACTGCCGACCCGGGTTATTTGAACGCCAATATTTTGATGACCGACCTGCTCATAGCCCAAAAACAGCAGACAATCCGGCTGGATACCGTGAGTCTGGTGTCAACAGCCAATTCTGACAGCAGCACTATAAAGCTAAAGGCCCCGATGCTGTATGCCCATATAGCCGGCAAATATAAGCTTACCGAAATCGGTGCAGCTTTGCAGGATGTCAGCAATAAATATTTCAATACAGCCATTGCCAATGCATCAGTAAAAACCAAACCGGCATACGCGCCCGAGCAATTTGTATTTGACATGCGCCTGGTTAAGTCGCCATTAAGCGCACAGCTCGTTCCATCTTTAAAAAAGCTCGACCCCGTTACAATAAATGGCCATTTTAATAGCCAAACCGGTGACCTGCAAATAAATGGCTCCGTCCCAAAGCTTGTTTACGGCACAAATACTATCAACAATTTAAAACTTGCAGTTAACACAGGCAATAACGCGCTCAATTACAGTTTAACAGTTGATGAAATAAAGGCTTCCCCGTCTGTTGACCTTTTATTTACCAGCATCACCGGCAATGCGCAAAATGATAAGCTAAACATCAGTTTACAGGTGCGCGATGCGGCAAAAAAAGAACGCTATCGTATGGCAGGCGTATTTAGCATTTTACCAAACGAGTATCAGTTCAGTTTTCTGCAAAACGGGCTGCTCCTAAATTATTTGCCATGGACTGTAAGTACTGATAATGCGTTACAGTTTGGCAGCAAGGGCATAATGGCAAAAGATTTTTCCATTAACAGTAGTAACCAGATATTGAGCATTAATAGTGACACGCAGGAAATGAACGCGCCGCTAACCGTGGACTTTAAAAACTTTAAAATAGAAACGCTTACGAGGATGGCTGAACAGGATTCGTTACAGGCAGGCGGTGTGATAAATGGTAAAGTTCATATCAGTAATTTCCAAAAAGCAATGACCTTTACTACCGACTTAAATGTTAATGATTTTAATTTTAAGGGTGATACCGTAGGCAACATAGCACTAAAAGTTAATAACCAAACTCCGGATGCTTATGCTGTCGACATGGGTATTACCGGGAAAGGCAACCAGGTTAACGTAACTGGTTTATATTATACCACCCCTGCAGGTAAGCTTGACCTCAACTTAAATATGATAAGCCTGAATATGAAGAGTATCGAGGGCTTCAGTTTTGGGAGTTTAAGGAACGCAAGCGGGAATATCAGCGGGCAGCTAAAAATATCAGGTGCTACCGATGCACCGGTGGTAAGGGGCGATGTTAATTTCAACAAAGTTGGGTTTAATGTGGCCATGCTGAACTCGTACTTTACCATGCCAAAAGAAACCATAACCTTTAATAATGACGGTATCCTTTTCGATGATTTTACCCTTGTGGATTCTCTCGGGAATAAGGCGATGGTAACCGGCACGGTTTACACCAAAACTTTTAGAGATTTTAGTTTTGGGGTTGATATTACCTCCGGTAATTTCAGGGTGATCAACTCAACACAGGAAGATAACCGGCTATACTATGGCAAACTTTATGTTGACAGCCGGATCAAGATCCGCGGCGATATGAAGAAACCTGTTATTGATGCAGACATAACGGTTAATGACAAAACTGATCTTACTATCGTTCTGCCCCAGAGTGATCCTGGATTAGAGGACCGCGAGGGCGTTGTTGAGGTTATTAACCCTAATATGCCAAAAACAGATTCGATATTTTTAGCAAAACAATTGGATTCGCTGCGCAAATCACGTGTGAGCGGACTTGACATTTCTGCAACCATAAAAATAAATAAAGCAGCCAATTTTACTATTGTGGTGGATAAAGGCAACAACGATGTGGTGCAACTAAAAGGCGAAGCACAATTAAACGGCGCTATTGATCCGAGTGGAAAAATAAATCTTACAGGTACTTATACCGTTGACCAGGGTTCGTACAACTTGTCGTACGCTTCGGTAAAACGGAAATTTCTGTTCAAAAAAGGAAGCACCATCACCTGGACTGGCGACCCAACCTCCGCAAATATTGACCTTACGGCTATTTACGTAGCAAATGTGCCCCCAATCGACCTGGTAAGCGACCAGTTGGGCGGTTCGCAAAACGCTACCCAGTACAAACAAAAACTACCCTTTAACGTTGATCTGAGCATGAAAAATCAGCTGTTAAAACCGGATATCAGTTTCGATATCGTTTTACCGGATAGCAGCTATTCTGTAGGCCCCGATGTGGTATCCACAGTAAATACGAGGCTTGATCAGATCAGGCAGGATCCGAATGAAATGAACAAACAGGTGCTCGGTGTATTGGTACTGGGCCATTTTATCGGCGATAATCCTTTGCAAAGCCAGGGCGGCAATACCGGCATCGGTGGTGTAATACGCAACAGCGTGAGCGGTTTATTATCCGATCAGCTAAATAGACTGGCTGGTAATCTCATTGGTGGTGTGCAGTTAAATTTCGACCTTACTTCCGGTGCTGATTACTCAACAGGCACACAACAAAACCGGACTGATCTGAATGTAGGTTTATCAAAACAGTTTCTGAATGATCGTGTTGCTGTAACGGTAGGCAATAACTTTAACCTGGAAGGCCAGAACCAACCCGGCCAGAAAACAACAGATATTGCCGGAAGTATTTCAGTAAATTATAAACTAACCAAAGACGGACGTTACATGGTGCGTGTTTACCGGCGGAATGAATTTATTGTAATAGAGGGCGAAGTAGTGGAAACGGGTATTGGCTTTTCATTAACTTATGATTATGACCACTTTAAAGAATTATTTGTTAAGAAAACCAAAGAGGATAAAGCATTAGCAAAAAAATACAACGATGATCAAAAAAAGGATCAGGAGAAACAAAAAGCTGCGGATAAAAAGGCTGATTCAACAGCAACACAGGTTCAGCCTTTAAATAAGCCCCGGTAAAACAAACATCAAAATAAAATGGCAAAACATAGCTACCTGTTTATTTTAATCACCTTTTTTATAAGTGCATGCAGCACCACAAAGTATTTGTCGCCGGCACAAAAACTTTATACCGGCGCGCAGGTAAAAATTGATGATAAAAATATAAAAAAGAGCGAATCAAAAGCATTAAGCACTGAACTGGAAGGGATGCTAAGGCCTGTACCCAATGCCAAAATATTGGGGTTAAGGTTTAAGTTATGGGTTTACGAAAAAACTAAGACAAATAAAAAGAAGGGCTTAACACACTATTTACACACCCACATAGGCGAGCCACCCGTTTTACTTAGTTCCGTTGACATTGACAAAAATAGCAGCATATTGCAAAACCGGTTGCAAAATGAAGGGTATTTCCTGGCGCAGGTATCGGGCGATACGCTCGGAAAAAAGAAAACAGCGAAAGTTATTTACACCGTACAAACCGGCCCGGCCTACCATTATCGTAATATAATCTTTCCGACCGGGAATGATGACCTCGACACTGCAGTTACCGGTACATCGAAACAAACATTTTTAAAACCAGGCAATAAATTTAACCTCGATATAATTAAAAACGAACGCATAAGGATAGACGCAAGATTAAAAGAAGAAGGCTTTTTTTATTTTGCGCCGGAAGACCTGATCATGAGGTACGATAGCAGCGTTGCCGGGCATCAGGTGGATATGTTTGTGAAAGTTAAAGATGCCACGCCTGACGAAGCCCGGTGGATCTATAGTGTCAGGAATATTTATGTTTACCCTGATTACACCCTGAAAGATACTTCCCTGAAATTAGATTCAGCTGTAAAATACCGCTGGTATAATGTTATTGACCTTAAAAAAGATTTCAGGCCTTTTACCTTTAAAAACAGTGTATTGCTGCATCCCGGCGATATTTATAACCGCGATAAGCATGCCAATTCGTTAAGCAGGTTTATTGAACTTGGGCCATTTAAATACGTGAAAAACCGCTTTGAAGATGTTACACCTGATTCGGCTAAGCTTGATATTTATTACTTTTTAACCCAACAAAAAAGGAAATCATTGCAGGCTGAAATAATTGCACGGCAAACGTCGGCAAATTACAATGGAACACAAATTGACCTGAAGTTTAAAAACCGTAATACTTTTAGCGGGGCCGAATTATTTACCCTTACCCTGTTTGCCAGCAGGGACATTCAATTTGGCAAATACAACAATGGTTATAATGTTTACCAGGCGGGTATCCAGCCATCGGTATCATGGCCAAGGTTTATCAGCCCGTTTAACTTTAATACTGATAATGCCTTTATTCCGCATACCACTTTATCAACAGGTTATACCATAATTAACAGGAGCCAACTTTATACGCTTAATTCGTTTAATGCGTCATGGGGTTATCAATGGAAACCCAGCTTGTATAAGCAACACGACCTTGAACTAATAAATATCACATACGTTGACCCTCAAAATGTTACCCGGGTTTACCTCGACAGCATAAAAAAAATGCGGAATCCCGCCCTTACCCATGTAATTAACAAACAATTTACTTTTGGCCCATCTTACAGTTATATCTGGACCAATACAACCGGGGATTTCAGGACCAATACTTTTTATTACAATGGAAAAGCAAGTTTATCCGGAAATTTATATGGCATACTTACCGGCGCCGATACGTTAAAGGGGCATGTAAGCAAGCTATTCGGCATAACGTTTAACCAGTATGTAAAATTAGAGAACGAGATCAGGTTTTTCCATAAATTAAGCCCTAACAGTAAACTGGCTGCCCGTTTAATGGTCGATGTAGGCTTGCCTTATGGTAATTCGACGGTACTCCCCTACTCACAGCAATTTTTTATTGGTGGGGCAAACAGTCTGCGTGGCTTCCAGGCCCATGCTATCGGCCCGGGCGCATATATACTCCCACCTGCCCTGGCAAAAGGGACAGGTTTCCTGCCTGATGAATCGGGCGATATAAAAATTGAAGGCAATTTGGAGTATCGCCCCCACCTGTTCAGTATAGTTGAAGGTGCTTTATTTGTTGATGCAGGGAATATATGGCTTTTAAACAGTACAGCAGGCTTGCAGGGCGCCACTTTTGGAAAAAATTTCCTGAGCCAGATAGCTGCTGATGCCGGCTTCGGTTTACGGTTTAACTTCACAGTTTTGGTTTTACGCACAGACGTCGGTTTTCCGTTTCTGGAGCCCAATCGTGCTATTCCTGTTCGTTTCGGTCGTGGCGAGGTATTTAACCTTGGGATCGGGTATCCTTTTTAGATTTGAGTGGTTGAATTATTGATTGAACGATTAATATTGTTAATCTTGCATTTATACAATCCGGGCTATCATCGGTAACTTAATAAATGGCAATTAATGGCTAAAAAAATCAATAAAAAAAACAGCACCATTACTCCTTTGCAAATCATCGACCTACAGGGCGATGGATTTCACCCATTAATAAATATCTCGATTTTTGGCAAACCCTTTATACTGGTACTGGATACCGGGGCGTCAAAGACAGCTTTTGACCAAACTTTGCTGATGCAGGCTCATGAGCAAGCGGTTGTTACGGTAAGCGACCACCTTTCAACCGGCCTGGGAACAAATACAATGATTTCATCAACCGCAATGATAAATGACCTTTATATCGGCGGTTTATTGATTGAAGAATTTGAAGTTGCAGTTTTAGACCTTTCAACCATCAATATTGCTTACCGGCAATTAGGCCATCCCGAAGTTTTGGGGGTTTTGGGTGGCGATATATTGATGAAGTATAAAGCAGTCGTCAATTATGGCAAGCGAGTGCTTAAGCTAAAAAATAGTAAAAAAAAACTTACGAAGTTTTGATCTTCGTAAGTCTGACAAGTTCAATTCTGTGATACTATGTATCTATCCTTGCATATTTTGCATTCTTCTCAATAAACTCCCGGCGCGGACCAACTTCATCGCCCATAAGCATAGAAAAAGTATGGTCACATTCGGCTGCGTTCTCAATACTTGCACGTTTAAGCGTGCGCCTTGCGGGATCCATGGTGGTTTCCCATAGCTGTTCGGCGTTCATCTCACCCAAACCTTTGTAACGCTGTATATGCACGCTGTCTTCTTTACCTGCCCCTTTTAATTTTTGA
Source organism: Mucilaginibacter sp. UBA5151 (assembly GCA_002413785.1). Classification (GTDB taxonomy): domain Bacteria; phylum Bacteroidota; class Bacteroidia; order Sphingobacteriales; family Sphingobacteriaceae; genus Mucilaginibacter. Next base: position 105,853 of record DHXR01000028.1, on the reverse strand, counting down.
ACAGCTGCATCCCGTTGTTCTTCTGTCCAGCAATATTCAGATTCTTTTCCCTTTTTTACCTGGTACAGAGGCGGCGAAGCCACATAAACATATCCAAATTCAATCAGCTCTTTCATATAACGGAAAAAGAAAGTCAATATCAATGTGGTTATATGCGATCCGTCAACATCGGCATCCGTCATGATCACTATTTTATGATAACGGAGCTTCGAAATATTCAATGCCTTATCATCGTCGGCTGTACCAATGCTAACCCCAAGACCTGTAAACATATTTTTTATTTCCTCGTTCTCATAGATCTTGTGCTCCATGGCCTTTTCCACGTTCAATATTTTACCCCTTAAAGGCAAAATCGCCTGGAATTCGCGGTCGCGGCCCTGTTTTGCAGTACCACCTGCCGAGTCACCTTCCACAAGGTATATCTCGCATAAAGAAGGGTCGCTGTTGGCGCAATCCGAAAGCTTGCCGGGCAAGCCCGATCCGCTCATTACATTTTTACGCTGCACCATTTCGCGCGCTTTACGTGCTGCGGCACGGGCGGTAGCTGCAAGTATCACCTTGTTCACTATCATCCGGGCTTCCTTTGGATTTTCTTCCAGGTAGTTACCTAAAATCTCCCCAACGGCCATATCCACCGCGCCCATTACCTCGTTGTTACCCAATTTGGTTTTTGTTTGCCCTTCAAACTGGGGCTCGGCAACTTTAACTGAAATTACAGCGGTTAATCCTTCACGGAAGTCATCACCGGTAATTTCAATTTTCATATTTTTCAGCAAGCCCGATTTATCGGCATAAGCCTTTAAAGTACGGGTTAACCCCCTGCGGAAACCGGCCACGTGTGTGCCGCCCTCAATGGTATTAATATTATTAACGTACGAATGTACATTTTCTGAATAGGTATCATTGTATTGCAGGGCCAGTTCAACCGGGATACCCTGTTTCATACCATCGATATAAATTGGCTCCGGAATTAACGATGCACGGGTACCATCAAGATACTTAACAAATTCACGCAAACCACCTTCCGAATAAAAATCTTCAGTAGGGTGGGTGCCATCTTCGTTGGTTTCACGCTCATCGGTCAACGACAGACGAATACCCTTGTTCAAATAGGCAAGTTCGCGGAGCCGGGCGGCAAGTGTATCGTATTTAAACTCCGTGGTCAGCGTAAAAATTTCGCTGTCGGGTTTAAAAATTATGGTTGTGCCCCTTTTATCTGATTCGCCGATAGTTTTCACATCAAACAATGGTTTACCCTTTTCGTATTCCTGGGTCCATATTTTACCGTCACGGTAAACCAAAGCAGTTAAATGGATCGACAGGGCGTTAACGCAACTTACACCAACACCATGCAAACCGCCGGATACTTTATAAGTATCTTTATCGAATTTGCCGCCTGCGTGCAAAACCGTCATTACTACTTCTAATGCCGAACGTTTTTCTTTGGTATGTATAGCAGTTGGGATACCCCTGCCATTATCCGAAACTAAAATAGAGTTGTCTTTCTGAATAAATACCTTTATGGTATCGCAATAGCCGGCAAGCGCCTCATCTATTGAGTTATCCACAACTTCATACACCAAATGGTGAAGGCCTTTAGTCCCTGTATCGCCAATATACATCGACGGCCTTTTACGTACCGCCTCTAAACCTTCTAAAACCTGTATATTATCTGCTGAGTAATTTGATTTGTCCTGATTTTCTTCGCTCATATTTGGGTTAAAACAACAACCTTCAAAAGTAAGGTTTTTACCCCAAAATACCGCATTTGTTGATAAATAGCATACGATATAAACATGCCTTCCAAAACACATTAGGATACTTGCACCGAAAGTTTATCTTTGTCGAAATTTTAACTTTTTAACGATAAAACATTCTTGCGACAACCTGCAATAAAAAACCAATTCAAAAAATGAAAACCAGGGCTTCAATTTTAACAAAAATCACATTAGGTATATTAATTGCAGGTAGCATGGCCGCCTGTAATAAAGCAAAAACCGATAGCAAAAATACCACAGTTTCACCGGATGCGAATAAAGAAACAATCGTATTTATTAACCAGGATACTTTATTAAGCAAATACGAATATGCCAAAGACGTAAATAAAACAATGCAGGATAAAGGCAAAGCAGCACAAAACGACCTTGATAGCAGGAAACAGGCCTTCCAGAGGGAATATGCTGATTATCAAAAAAATGTTAATACTATGCCTGCCGACCAGCGTCAAACTACTGAGCAACGTTTACAACGCGAAAGCCAGGACCTGCAGGGCTACCAGCAAAATGCTGCCGCACAATTTCAAAATGAAAATTCAACAGAGGCTGGTAAAGTTTATGATAAAATTGCCGACTTTGCCAAGGCTTATTCAAAAGAAAAGGGATATAAACTGGTATTAATGTATTCAAAAGCAAACCCTACCATTATTTATGGCGATCAAAGCCTTGATGTTACTGCTGATGTAACTAAAAGATTAAACGATGCATACTCGAAGGATAAAAAATAACACTGATGTGCGGATGTGCAGATATGCAGATGTGAGGATGAAAAGTTAAAATTCTCAATATATCGTTTAAAAAACCTCAACTTCGATTGAGGTTTTTTAAATTAGGGCGATATGGAAAGTACTGCACACGAAAAATTCATGAGGATGGCCATTGATCTGTCTGAATATAATGTTAAGCAGGGTATAGGTGGCCCTTTTGGCGCGGTGATTGTAAAAGATGGCGTGGTTGTAGCCAGCAGTGCAAACAGGGTAATCCCCGAAAATGATCCTACGGCGCATGCGGAAATTTCGGCTATCAGGCTGGCATGCCATGAACTGGCCACCTTTAATTTAACGGGCTGCGAAATCTATACCAGTTGCGAACCTTGCCCGATGTGCCTTGGCGCAATTTACTGGGCCCGCATTGATAAGATATATTTCGCAAATACAAGGGCCGATGCTGCTGATATCGGTTTCGATGATGAATTTATTTATCAGGAAGCAGGGAAACCTGTTGACAAACGAAAATTACCATGTGAACAATTGATGCGTGACGATGCTTTGCAGATATTCCGGCTTTGGCAATCATCAGATGTAAAACTGAATATCAAATACTAACCGTCTGACTATTTAAATCTCAAGAACACTTTCCTCAATATTATTGTTGTTATCCAACACTTCAAACTCCGAATTTTTACTGATAAACTCCGGCACAATTTCCTTCATTTTGTTCACAACTGCCACCACGTCATTCTTTTTATTTAGCATAAGCAGATCGTCAATATCCGAAATAACCTGGTCGTATGAATAATCAATTACCCTTGAAATTTTAATCTTTTCATGATAGGTAGGCATTGTGCTTTCTCCGTCATTCAGCAGTTCTTCATATAGTTTTTCGCCGGGCCTTAACCCTGTATATATTATTTTTATATCTCTTTCGGGTTCTAAGCCAGCCAGTTTTATCATCTTTAAAGCAAGGTCTGTAATTTTCACAGGCTCGCCCATATCAAAAATAAATATTTCACCGCCTGTACCCATTGTGCCTGCCTCCAAAACCAGGTGTACTGCTTCGGGAATCGTCATAAAATAACGTGTAATTTCCGGGTGGGTAACCGTTATCGGGCCTCCCTTTTCAATCTGGGCCTTAAACCTCGGGATAACAGAGCCATTTGAGCCAAGCACGTTGCCAAAACGCGTAGTTATAAAGCGGGTTTGCTTATTAAGAGGGCTGTTTTTTAGCGATTGGATATAGATCTCGGCAATGCGTTTGGTTGTACCCATTACATTTGATGGATTAACAGCTTTGTCGGTTGAGATCATTACGAATTTACCTACGCCAAAGGCAACAGCAAGGTCAGCAATGTTTTTAGTACCCAATACATTGGTTAATACTCCTTCAGTAGGATTTTCTTCCATCATAGGCACATGTTTATAGGCAGCAGCATGAAAAACCACTTCGGGCCTGTAATCAAGAAACAGCTTACGTATCCTTCCATAGTTCCTGACATCTGCAATAAATATTTTAGCGGGTACATTCGGAAAGTTTTCTTCCACATGCAGGCGCAATTCGTGCAAAGGCGACTCTGCCTGATCGCACAAAATAACCATAGCGGGGTTATACGTAAGCACCTGCTGAACTATTTCTGATCCGATTGAGCCTGCCGCGCCGGTAACAAGCACGCGTTTTCCATTCAAATCCTGAGAAATACGGGTTGTGTCAATTTGAATTGTCTTACGCTGCAACAAGTCTTCGATCTTAAGGTCTTTAATTTGCTGAAGGTTAAGTTTACCGTATATCCATTGATCCGAAGGCGGTACCGTAAGCACCTGGATACCCAAAGCGATACATTTTTCAAGCGCATTCTTTTTGGCCTCTTCGTCAAGGTGTTGGTTCATGATGATGAGCCTGTCAACCTTGCGTTTTTCTATCAGCTTATCGAGTTTATCAATATCATAAACTTTAACCTGTTCAATTTCCTTATCAATCTTGGCAGGGTTGCCATCAACAAAGCCAACCACCGAAAAATTTGCTTTGTCACTTGCTTCCACAGCTTGTTTAACTAAAACGGCGCTATTATCTGAGCCATAGATCAGAACAAATGTTTTTGCAGCATTTGAATAATGGTTTATATAATAATAGAGGCTTTTAACTGCGGTGCGGAGTAAAATTAACAACGTACTGGAAACTGATAAATTGACCAGCATTATCATATAGATGGTAATCGGGTTCATTGGCCAGGCAGGCAACACCCCTATATTTATTATTGCCAGATAGATAATTGTACTCAAAAAAACGGCACTGAATATACGCGACACATCGCGTGTATTTGAATACCGGATAAGCCCGGTATGGATGCGCATAATATACATGATCTCCGTAGAGATTATACAATATAAACCGGTATAAATAAAAAAATAGCCCCTTAAAATATCTATAAACTCAAAACGGTAAACTATAAAATAAGAGAAAGAGAAAGAGGTGGCTACAATAAAGATATCTAATATCATTATAACCCATCTTGGAACCACGCTGTTAAAAAGTAGATATTTTTTCATAAGGATAGTTTTGCAGATATGTTAAAGTTAGGCAATATTTGTAAAAAACAATATAAATTTAATATTAATTAAAGCATTATTAACAAAAGTGGACACGCTGTACTTTTTTTAGTATTATTATTACTTAAAAAACGCCATTCTCATTTTCACAAATTTACAAACCAGCTTCGGTAAATCAACTTTTTTATCTGATAAGTCACATATACGTTACGGCAGGTAAAGAATTCGATATCCCGAGTGCGAATATTTCTTACTATTGCAAACATAATGCCAGGTAATTTATGGCCAGTCGGCTTTACCGGAGTATTGGAAATAAATCAGAAATTAAGGCACGAATGATGTGATTTTATGCATCCAAAAAGTTAATTTACTACCATTTAAGGTTAATTTTAAGGGCTAAAAATGTCTTTTTTCTGCCCGAAACTACTATAAACTACTATTTAACTACCATTAAGCATCATTTAATGGGGGTTTTGGGGATGAAATTGATGAGATAATTTCATTAATCCGGGTTTTATTAGCAGATAAATAAATACCAATGGAATAACAGCGAGCGAAAATATCACTGTTGCCGATAATTTGACATTAAAAATAACCAGCAAAATAATCATCAATTGAATTAAAGCATATCCTGCCGAAACTAGCAGGTGGGGTATTTTATGCTCATTTGCCAATAATTGATAAAAATGCAGCCGGTGAGCTTTAAAAATATTTTGTTTAAGTATTAACCTGTGCGCAATTGTCATCACCGAGTCGACGCCGTACACAGCCAGGAAAAGAATATACTCCCAATTACCAGTTAGATAAATTAAACGCAGCATCAACATAATGATCCAAAAGGCAATTGTTACACTCCCGACGTCACCGGCAAAACATTTAGCTTTTTTACGGAAGTTAAAATAAAGAAATACCCCGCAGGCCAGTATAGGCATCCATATCATATCCGTCTTAATGAATGGTGATTTATATAAATTAACATACTGCAGGCCGACTAAAACCACTAAACTATAGGTACCTGTAATGCCATTAATGCCGTCCATAAAATTGTACATATTGATAACGCCGATAACCATAATATAGAGCAATACACAAACATAAAATGGCTCAGCATGAAAAACATTTAAATAAAAAAGCATGATGGTTACTGCTATTAAATGAAATAACAGCCTTACTCTGTTGGAAAGTGTTAGTATATCATCCGCGAAACTTACTGCACCGATAATTAAAATGCCGACTACAGGCAACCAATAAGCCGGGTGCTGTGTTGCCGCAAAAATTGCCGCCACCAGAAAAATCGCACCGCCGCCCCTGATGGTAATTTCGGCGTGGGAGCTTCTTTCGTTTGGGTGGTCGATGATGTTGTAATGGTCGGCTATTTTAAAATAAACAAGTTCAAACGCGAAGAGGATAAAAAAGGAAATTGATAGTATGAGTAGATGCATATAGGCGCTGCCGGTTATTGGCGTAAAATTAAGATTTATTAAATGAATTGGCAGTAAAATTTCACGCAGCAAACTATCATTTAGTATAATTTATCTATCATTTGGTTCCATTTTGCTTCCATTTTTGGGGTAAAAACAGGGGTAAAAGTATAATTTACTACCATTAAAGTATCATTTTAGTGCCGCTATTATTGCAAAATGGTAGATTTTTTGATTAAAACAGGTAAAATCAGACTTTACTAAACGAATTGGCAGTAATTTTTAAACCTTCAATGGCTGTAAGCGGTAACTCCTTTTTGAGGGCTTGTTTGATTTTTTGATTACTTACCACGTAGCTTTCTGTGAGTTTATTTAAGCGTTCACTATTTAAGGGCAAATGCAACCAATCCCCCGCTTTTGCTAAAAATATTATTACGCTCTTTGGTATTTCCCATAGCCTGGGTTTTACATTTAATGAAGATGCTAATATAGACACTACTGTGTTTGTTGATAACGATTCATCATCTGACACATTGTATATGCCACCGGGAATATCGTCCCTGGTAATTAATTCATTTATTACAAAACATAAATTCTCCACACTTAAAAAAGACCGTTTATTGTTAAATCCGGCAAGCGGATATGGAATACCTTTTTTTACAAATTTGAATAATAAATTAAGATTCCCTTTATTGCCAGGGCCGTGGATCATGCATGGTCTCAAAATAAATAATCTTTTGTCCATTGGTAAATTCTGTGCAAGTAAATATTCTTCGGCTTGTTGCTTAGATTGCCCATAAGGAGTTTGTGGGTTAGGAACAACATCTTCATATAATATTTCATCAACAGTATCTGCTACAGCTTTAACGCTACTGAAATATATAAAAGTAGTGGCTTTACTTTGCAGGAATATATCAAAAAGCTTTTTGGTAAGTTCGGTATTAACCTCGAAATATACTTTTGCATTCGAGGTGTTTTTTATATCATGAGCTTTCCCGGCAAGATGAATAATTGTGTCAATAACATTAAGGTCTTCTTTATGCAAATCATTCCACATAAATGTTTTATCTACATCTATATCGGATTTTGAATCAGATCGTTTAAGGATGTGAACATTATATAAACTGGATGGTAAATATTTTATCAGACTTTGACCAACAAATCCAGAACTGCCTGTTATTAAAACATTTATCATTTAAAAAAAAATTCAAATGGTTTAAAAAAATATTTTGAGTAAATCATTAAATAATTACTAAAAACGTTATTTTCCTTACAAGCCCTTGCTATTTCTTTGTTAATTGTAAGTAAGCTTTTAAGCCCCTTAGTGCTAGCCCCCCCCGTTCTCATTTTTGTAGTAATAATTGGAAGGTATTTCCAATTAATCCGATTTATTAGAAGATAACGGATTAATAACTCATAGTCAGCGGCTATTTTATAGTCTGTTTTATATAACCCTAATTGATTTAATAGTGAACGTTTAACAAAAAAAGAGGGATGAGGCGGCATATATCCCCAAGCAAACTTTGATGGTTTCCATTCCTTTGAAGAATATCTTCTCAAAACTTTATCTGTCGAGCTATTTTTAACAAAAACAATGTCCGAAATCGTGGCATCTATAGTCTTATCGCTAAAAGCCTCTGAAATTCTTGATATTACGCTGTTATCATAAAAAAAGTCATCTGAATTTAAAATACCAACTACTTCTCCTGTTGCAACTTTTATTCCTTTATTCATAGCATCGTAAAGCCCACTGTCTTTTTCGGAAATTAAAGTGGAAATTTTCTTGTCGTATTCTTTAATTATGTCTAAAGTTCCATCAGTAGAAGATCCATCAATAATAATGTATTCCAAATCATTATGATCCTGCGTTAAAACTGATTCAATACACTGTCTGATTGTTGAAACATTATTATATACAACAGTTATTATTGTTATTTTCATTTAAATTATGGTCAGATAAAAATTAATAATTTAAATAAATATTATTCTTAAACTTAAATAAAACACTAATTAATCCTCTTACCAAATATATTTAATTTAGGGCTATAAGCAGATCCTTAGCAAATTTCCCGGTTCTTATAGCTAAAGACTCCCATAAATTTGGATTTGAGGGCATCTTAACAGCTTTTATCATACACTCTGCAAGCTCTGAAGCATTGTCCGGATAAAAAAACAATCCTTTTTCACCTAACTGTTCGATATGAACATCTAAATTTGAAGCAATTACAAGCTTTTGCAAAGTTTTTGCGTCTTCAATAACCGTACTCCATCCTTCAAACTTGCTGGGTTGAATTACGCATATAGCATTTTTCATAAGGGATAGCTGATCTGTGCGCGGTAACAAACCAAGCAATTTTACCTGGACACCCAATCCATGTTTAGTAATATACTCTTCAATGTCAGTCAATAATTTAACGTCCTGAGATTGGTCAGGCTTGCCTGTAAAAACTACAGAATAAATTTTCCCCTGGTCTTTTAAAACTTTAAGGGCTTTTAAAACAATTAAATGATTTTTATGCCTATAAAACTGATTGCATACAATAAAGTAATTATTATCTATTTTATACTTTGTATTAATTAAATCTTTTTCAGGCAATTGGTCCACCTCTATAATTGATGTGAATTTTACTATATGTACTTTAAATGTGTTTGAAGGCTGATAAAATTTCTTAAAATGGTTATATGTTGATATACTTGAAAGTATTAAGCCATCAGCCTTAGAAACAATACTACGAAACTTAAATTCACGTAATAACAAACTCAGTTTATTAAAATACTCAGGGTAAAACTTATGTTGAAAATCCGGTATCCATGAAATTAATTTTATTTTATTCCCCTTAATATTTCCTACAAAGTCATTAAATGGGAAAATAACATCCAGATTATGCTTAGTAAATTCATCAATAAAAAAAAGATTTTTATTTAAAATTAATGACTTGAAATATCTTTTAAAAGTAAAATCAACATCAATTTCAACAAATTTAATTTGGGGATAGGTTATGGAATCCAAATACACCTTCGTTCTTTTATTATAAAAAAGCGTTAATTCTGGCTGCAATTCTTTAGGTAAGTATTCGCAGGCCTTTATAATGTTTAACAAATAATACAAGCCACCTAACCAGCGACTTTTAAAAATAAACAGAATACCTATTCTTTTTCTTCGTTGATCAACCATTGATAATATAAATTTAAACCTTCTTTAAGGTTTATTACTGTTTTAAAATTATACTTCGTAAGCTTACTAATATCTGCCTTCCAAAATAATGGGTCACCTGACTTTTGAATATTATTAAAATTTAGTTTTATCAATGGATTAATTATTTTCAAAAACAATGAAGCTACTTCTTTAATAGTGGTTTCATTACCCGAGCCGAGATTATACACTTCACCCTTAAATTCACATTGTGACACGGCAAGGTTAATAGCATTTAAAAGATCAGTTATATAAATAAAATCCCGTGTCTCATTTCCTTTACCGAACAAATTTACATACCCGTCTTCACTGTTCATAGCTTTTTGGTAAATATCCCATAACAACTGCTTTTTGATACCGGGTCCATAAGCTGAGAATATACGGAAGGAACAAGTTGGAACATTAAAAATTTGATGAAACTCATTCACAATTTGTTCTGTTAGCATTTTATGATAGCCATACGGTGATAATGGTTTTAAATTGGTATGCTCGCTGATTGGTAATAAATCGGGACTGCCATAAACCGCTGCGCTCGAAAGATTTACAAATTTGCACTCGGGGTTATACATTCTGATTGCATTTAGCAATGCATATACATTACTAACATTCATCCGAAAATCATCCTGGGGATGCTCAATTGAAAATGCAACACCTGGCGAACCGGAGGCATTGATACAAATATCAAATTGCTGTAATTTGAAAATATTATTATAATCAGGGAAAAAACGTTCTACCTGAAAATAATTTTTTTCATCAGGGTTTTCAGAAACGCCGCATCCCCATATTTCGTGGCCAAGTTCTTTGAAATATTTCAACGCATTTGAACCAATAAATCCCTGGGCCCCGATAATTATTATTTTCATTAAAATAGCTTAATAGAATTAAAATAATTTTTTAAAAAAAAGTTATTATTTCAAGTATTTTACAACCCTGGCCGGATTTCCTGCCACAATACTGTAAGGAGGAACATCTTTAGTAACAACGCTTCTGGCTCCAACTATTGCACCTTCTCCAATTGTTACACCTTTTAATATAAATGCTTCAGCTCCTATCCAAACATGATTATTAATAACAATTGGCTTTGAATTAACAACATCCCAATTTTTATTTTTCAGAAAATTACCCTTTTCATTAATATAATCGGCATACGTTTGTTTAATATCCCCGTCACGTAAGTTAAAATCAAGTGAATGTGAGTCGTGGTCATAAAATGTAACTCCCCATGCTACAAGGATATCATTTCCGAAAAAGACAGATGTTTTAGAAATAATGGTAGAGTTCCCGATAAACACCCTGTCTCCTATCGTTACCTGTGCTGTAGACGCTTCCAGGTTTATAACTACGCCTAATAAACAATTTTCGCCGATTTTAACTTTATAAATTTGCCGGCCACTTTGTCTGTTGGCTATAATTAAAAAATTGGGTAAGAATTTTGTGCTGGGATGCGTATCCAAAATATTTTTATATCGGTTAGCTACACCCAAAATTCTGTTCAGTATATAATTGAAAATTTTATTCATTTTCCGGCTTAATGGATTTGATTACTCTTGCAGGGTTACCAACAACAATGGTATATGGAGGAACATCTTTTGTAACAACACTACAAGCGCTAACTATCGCTCCCTTACCAATTTTTACCCCTTTTAAAATCGTAGCATTGAACCCGATCCATACGTCATCTTCGATTATGATTTCCCTTTCATCAAGATCTATATTATCCACATGCCCGACAAATAAAATATGCTTGTGATGTTCGTGCCTTAACTTAGGATCAACCGGATGGTCATTACTATCGTGTATATCAACGTTATGAGAGATCAGCACCCGATTCCCGATTATTATTCTTTTTGCTGACCAAATCTTAGTATTCTCACCAATAAAGCAATAGTTTCCAATCTGGATTTCCCCCCCATGCTTATAAATAGTTAATTCTCCTTTAATCAGGTATTTTCCCTGTATCACTATTTTTTTTTTATCTTTTTGAATATTATAAACCATTGCTTTATGCCCAAAAGTGATAGTACCTGTATGTGTTACCTGGCTTTTATTAGCTATTGTATTAAAAAAAGCAAGCGTCTTAATAATCACTTTTTTTAAAAAAAATAAAATATTACCCATATTGAATAACCAACTTTAAATATTATCCTATGAACCGGTCGAACTTAGCAAGTTCAGGGAGAGAATTTTATTATTAATATGTCATATTGCAATAAAACTTTTAATAAATACCGTATATTGACGTATTTATAACGAAACATCGCAAAATCACCTTTCTCCGACAGTCCTTATAAAGTTCTTATAAATTCTTAAAAAAACTAAACCTCGCAAGTAATAATATTTTATATTTTTTAAATTTAACCTACGCCGACTATTTTTATAAAAATGGGCGGAAAACAAATTACGGTAGTTTATATTTTCAACAATACGTTCTTCAAAGTCCATTATTCGCTTATCATAAACACTATTCCCGAACATATTGATACTATCAACTTTTACATTTGTGCCCTCATTACCGATATGGTTAATAAGAGAATAAGATGGGAAAAGTGTTAATTTATCATTTAAAAATACACTTGCATACCATCGGATACCCCATGAACTAACCTTTCCGATCATTGCTTTTTTCAGCATACTTATATACGGATAGGTATTGCCAAAATTAAATTCATAATTTAATTTCTTAGATTTAATTTCATTTAACAAAAAAACGGCGTCACTATTATAAATTTGCCATGATCTTTTCCATACCCCCCAACCAAGCGTACAAATTGTTTTTAAAAAGAATGTTTCTTTAAAATCGGGGCCATTTGGGAGTTTAATGGGGAAGTTATAACCTGTTACTGATGCCACCTTATCACACTGCTCGTATTTATTTAAAGCCTCATTCATGTATTTCAAAAAATATTCTGACAATACCAGATCGTCCTCTAATACGATAACTTTACCATACTTGTTAACTATTTCTGTAACCCCTTCAATTATAGAAGTGGCCAATCCTTTATTTGCAGGCGAAATAACAACATTAACTTCGCCGCACCATTTTTCTCTACCTGCAATTAAATGTACCTGCTCAATTTGTTCTAATGTGGCTTCTGTACAATTTGCTTTAGGCCCGTCACAATAAATAAACAATTTACTTGCTTTAGCTTCTTCATTAGCCTGCAGGGATTGCAAAGTTTCCAATAAATAATGCGGGCGGTTATATGCAAAAACTACTATTGGTGCAAGTTCCATTATAATAATTAATTGAATAGCAAATAATAAATTATTGGCTATTGCTGTTTTTTATGGTTTTTAACATTTCCTTACCATAATTCACTATCAAATTATCGCGGTAGGTAGCAAAATCGGGGTGACCGCTCGTACTCATCTCATTTACCAATGCTTTTGATTTTATATTGTAGAAATAAGTATCAGATCCCCACCAAACTAATCCTGCAACTTTGTAGCCATTATAATTTACTGACAGAATTGTATTCAAATATCTTTTAAATTCATCAATAGGAATTAGTTGCAAACCAATTGCTTTATTGCTTACATGGTAACGATGCCATACAAATGGCAAAACGGGTTTATTCATTCTTTTGGCTGCCACTAATGCGGCTAAAACGTTGTCAGTGGCAAAAGCCTCATTATCTCCCTTGCTTATTGTGCCTTCTTTGTATGGTGTGTATAGTGAAGGAAAAAACACGTCGCATTGTAGTAAAAGCTGCTCAATTTTAGCAATATTATTTTTAATGGTTTCACGTTTATAGTAAGTAGTAAAAGGTATAGCATAAAACCCCCATTTTACATTGGGCCGCAAAGCTTTAGCCATCTTTAAAACCATCATAAAGGAATTTAAGCTCGACTTAAACTCAGGGCTTTCGGCCGGTGAATTGTAAAGTGTGTTTAGGGCAGTACCCTCCCAATCAAGCGTACCCGTCCCAGAATCTGACGCATCGGGAAATTTACTTTTAATATTCGCTGTTAACTTTTCGATATTTACGTTGCTAATGCCGTTTCCAACAACATTAAAGGTAAAAACATTTTCAACACCATTGGTTTTTAAAAACACTTTAGCGGAAGGGCCTAAATCGCCCATTGAAATATACAGTTGCTGCTTGCCTGTTTGCGCACATAATGAACCAGCGCTCAGCAAAAAAAATACGATTAAGTAACTAACCGACTTTTTAGCTACCAATAACGCGGACCGATAATTAATTAATATTTTCATTTTTTTAATATTTAAGTTTTTAATTTTAAGGTATATGATAATGATCTTATAACAATAAATCCCATCAGTTGTTTCTATATGTCTGTAGTTTGCAGTATTTTGTTATTTAAACCAATCTTTCGTTGTAAGATTGTCTGCCTGTCATAAATCGAGAACAATAACATCATTAATATCCAAAAAACCTGGGATCCCCATAACGACCCGGAAGCCATTCCCAAAATTAAAGACTGAACAAAAAGTAGAGACACCCACGAAAAAGAGTAGTTCTTTTTCAAGAATTTAATACAAAATTTTAAAGCTACAAATACCAAATAAAGGAAAAAGCAACCACCTATTAAGCCCAATGCCATAAACGCCTCAATGATCAAATTATGCGGATAAAACCCCTCTCCAAATCCATGGCTTAACAAAAAATGTTTCCCTGTAACAGGATATTGCATAAAATCGTCAATTGCGTCACTAAATATTTTATTGCGTTGAGATTGTTCTTTATCAGTAACTAAAGTTGTTAGCCTTTCTACAATTATAGGATTTATTTTTTGTATAAAACTAATAAAGATGGTAAAACTTGATACAATAACGATGCCAAACGTAATTAAGCCCCCAATTACCCATTTATTCCGTTTTACTAATGCCACGAAAATTAAACACAATACAAGCGCGAAAACAGGGCTACGCGATCCGGAGATAAGGGTGATATAAGCCCCTAAAACAAATGATAAAATATAAAACAGCCTGTTTTTATTTAACTGTAAAAAATAAACGGATAATAAGCACAACGTAACCCCTAAGTGGCCATAGGTTATGCTGTTGAGCGCCGAATTTGCATCAAGCCTGGTGTCAATCGTGCTTTTTAAGGCTTCTTTATTGTTAAAAATCGAAACAATCAAAACCGCGAAAAAAATATAGATCATTTTTTGGGACACACTAACAAAATCAACTTTCCTGATAAACGTTGCGGAAAGCATCGGAATAAAACAAACGCCAAGTGACCAAAAAACATACTCTTCTTTTGGTAATGCATAGTTAACATCGGGTCCAAAGGCTAAATTATAAAAAACCTTCAGTAGGTATAGTATATAAAAAACGATAAGGAACTTGGTTAAGACAGATTTTTTGAATGACATATTATTATTTGTCCCCATAAAAATTGCTAACATTGATAATAATAATGCAAAAGCCCTGAATGGAATAGTGATTATTCGGGAATCAACGTTATAAAAATCCGGCAAAAATGAAACAATGGGATACCCGGCTAATATAATTAACAGGTTTAGCTCATACACATTAAATTTTGATTTTCCCGAAGTAATATTTGGTAAATTCCTGTTCATCAAACTATAATTGTATTTGGCTTAAAATCACATTTGCAAATACATCACTTGTATGCGATCTTAAATAATCATTTCTGATTTTATCCTCCTGGTATTCCGGAGATAATATATAAAAACAATCTGTAATTGCTTTGGCTATTGACATGCTGTTAACCGGGTTTATTAAATAGCCTAATTTATTTTCCGCTATCAAATAACCAAGCAAGCCATCACCCGGTCCAATTACTAACTTTTTGTTAATTATAGCATGGCCCAATATCCCGCTGGATGATTCCGTATTTTTATAAGGCATTAAAATAAAATCAATTTGCTCAAATATACTTTTTAACCTGCTATTTGCAATGTATCCATTTTCATAAATAATTGATACTTTAAAAGAAGCATTAATTTCTTCTATCCTTTGCTTAATTAACAGATCAAACGGGATAGAAGACCTACCCATAATTAGGATGGTGATATTTTGCCGGATTTCATCATCTAAATATTTTAAAGCATCTATAATATCCAAAGTACCTTTACGGGCCTCCAGTGAGCCAACATGCAAATATATTTTATGATTTGATGGAATATTATAATTCGATCTTAAATTAAACAAAGTTTCAGATTGAAAATCAGTAACCGGATCAGGCAGATACTTAAAGACATTAGTTTTATATCTTTCATTTAACTCGCCACAGCTTTTAGTATCATTTAAAAGAAAAATGCCTTTCAGCTTTTTGTTTCTCAACATCCATTTAGTTTGGACTTCCTTTCTCTTTTTATAAAGCCAACCCTTAAAATTATTTGGAAAAACCTGCCAGGTATATTGACCGAATAATATGCCATGCATAGTATATTTCGTTTTATGAAGCCCTAAGGCAAATTGAAAGTTATTAACATGCAGTAAAAAACAGTGATCAATATTGAATTTTATCGCATACGAATTCATTATTCTAAATTCATTTATCGACTTTTTTATTAAACTGCCTGTAGAATATATGGCCTTGTACTCCACCGGGGTGATTTCAATTATTTTTATTGCTGGATTACTGTCTGCAAGGGTTTTTATATCGTCAAAATTTTTATTAAGTTCTGGATTTACAACAAAATAATAGTTCGCTCCTTTTGTATCTTTAACAATATATTTAACTATATGGTTTATGTACTCGGGATGGTGCCCGCTTAATGCCGGGTCAAAAAACATTATTCTTGTCATCGTCTAAAATCTTTCTTATAATTTTCATCTATAGCACATATTGCGCAGGAAAATGCCCATAGGAGCGTTTATAACGCAGTATAACTTGCTGAATAAAAAGTGTTAATATTAATAATAATCCTAAAAGTTTGGTATAGCAATTATATTGCCGCTAAAAGGGTATTTAATTTCTTTGTGGTCATTAGTGCTTTTAACACTATAACCAAGTTTTTTAAGAAAGCTAACAACCTCTTCAGATGAGTTTCCTTGTTTTATCAGAAACTCATCAACTAATTCGGAAATAATTATTGGCCTATATTTTGCAATCATTTCAGATGCTCCTTTCAGCACTTTCATTTCGGCACCTTCAACATCAATTAATACGATTCCAGGATCTAAATCAAAAGTATTTACAAGATGATCAAGCGTCTCACCCTGAACTTTTATCTGCACAACATTGCCATGAATATTATTCATATATGATTCGCCCAAACTTGAAAACTCTTCTTTGCCTTCAATTGTATTTAAGTTATATCCGCCTGGCGTGTCACAGCATACGCCATTATATAAAACCACTTTATTGGTTAAATTATTCCTTTTCAGATTATTAACTAAATACCCAAAAGCCAGCGGCGTTGGCTCAACTGCTAAAACTTTACGGTCTTTATTAATTAAATCGGCTAACAGTACTGTAAATATACCAATGTTCGCGCCTACATTAACAGCATCTTTATCTGTCTTTAAATACTTTTTTAATATCGAAACAATTTCTGGTTCATAGTCCTTGTCAATTAATATTCTTCTAAGAATGCGCGATCGAATATCTATTTCATATGCTCCGGGCAAATCTTTTATTTCAACAATTAAACTTCCTTGTTGAACATTTGTAAGAAGCTCTTCATAAAATTGATTTTTCTTATTCTTATATTTATTTCTTATGGTAAGAACCGGCCAACTAATAAACCGTATTGTTTTATTAGATTTTAATTGAGCTATTATTTTTTTCAACATTTTCTATTTCTTTTATTAGCTATTTGAGTAAGTATTTGTGCTTTAAATGGTGCTGCAGCATATAATAATAAAGTGTTTTTGTCAATAAGAAAATTAAAAAGCGTATAGATAAAGAATGATGCGTTTTTTGTTATATCCTCAAAAGACACCATATTCAGGTATTCAATTTTTTTATAAATTTTGCCGGATTGCCGGCCCAAATTTCGTCGGCTGGAATATCGCAAATAACCACGCTGCCTGCACCAATAATTGTCCGGGCCCCTATATTTACACCTTTACAAATAATTGAACGGGTGCCAATAAAAACATCATCTCCAATGATAATAGCCTTTTTTTGTGCATTAATAACGTCATCTTTATAATTTCTTCGATGCATATAATCTAAAGCATGCATATCGGAATCTATTACGATTGTGTCTGCCCCTATTTTTACATTGTTACCAATGTTTATACTCAATTTTGCCCATATACTTACATTACTCATGCCAACATTATCCCCTATAATGACTTTTGATTGATCATCGGCCCTTAAGCAGCTTTTAATATTTCTTCCAATCGAATTATACATATTGCCGCTTACCAGCCGAAAATTATCTCCTATTTTAATATTACTATTTTGGCTTACAATTAAATTCATACTTCCGCTAACTCTCAATCCTTTACCAAAAGAAACCCCTAAATGCTTAAATTTAATTATATTAAAAATCTTATAAAATAAATCAATCAATCTTTTCATGACAATGCTATTCTATTAATATTGTTTTTAAATTTAATAAAATTAATTATCGGAGTAAATACTCTTAATAAGTATTCACCTATTTTATATGGTTGTAATAAAACAATAATCCTTCATTAAAAATATACCTTAACTATATTAAATACCTTTGTTTTTATAGGATGAATTATAAAAAATAGAAATAAGAACAGTGTAACTAAAATAAAACTTATTCCAAGCAGCGCGTGCATAGACAGAATATCTTTAGCCCAGTTAAACAAATAATTGTTGCCAATTATTATCAGTATTGATCCTATAATAAGCATTATTGAGTATTTATTAAATAATTCAAAAAAACCAACTTTATAATGCTTGTTAAAAAAATAGATCAATACAATTGCCGAGAGTATCAAAGATAATGAAGCACCCAATATAACATAGTATTTGCCGAAATACGTACCAAGCAGATAACAAAAAATACAGTTAAATATTCCCATTGCGAACTGCGAAATTAGATTCCATTTCAATCGTCCGGTAGCAAGATTTACAAGAAATGCAGGTCCGGAAAAGAGGTTAAACAACCAGCCTACGCTTACTAAGGAAATAGTTATCACAAAACTCTGTTGTATTTTCCCAATCCATATTATTGATATATATTTTGAAAAGGCTAAAATATAGGTGATTAAAATAATGGATGAAAAACTTATAACTTCAAACATCTCTTTGTATATTTTTTTAATATTCGCCGCTCCAATCTCTGTCAGTCCGGCAATTGCAGGAACCATAACCTGGCTTGAAGTAATAATAAGGCTGCGTAGCTGTATAACCAATTTGTTGGCCATTTCATATATACCTACAATACCTAAGCCTCCGAACGTTGTTAAAAAATATTTTGTAATGGGATCAAATAACATAGCAGCAATTGACATTGCCTGCACCTTCATACCGTAACCAAATAGTTCTTTGAAAATCTCCTTTGAAAACTTCCAGCGAAATATACTAAATCCTTTAACTTTAAAGGTAACAAGTAAAATAGCGCCCAAAAGTGTCCCTACAGATTGAATAACCTGAGCATAAGCTACCCCTACAATTTTGAAATGCGGAACCAGAAGAAAAACAAAAGTTAAAAAAACTATAGCAAACAAGGTTAAAAGAACATTTTTTATCAGAATTAATTGTAAGCCGTCGATAGCAGACAAAAATATTGCACTTATAGTGTTAGCAATTAAAGAAACAAAAGCGAAGGGCAAAAGTACACGCGCGGTTGTCATTACTTTAGCTGATATTAATGACTTTAATAAATAAGATATAATAAAATAACTTATACTGGAAAACAGCGTAATAAATACAGCTGAAATTAAAGCACCCGTATAAATAACTTCATTTACCTTTTTATAATCTTTTTTGGCGGTATAAACTGCAACGAATTTAACTGCGCTACCCGATACCCCCCCCCCCCCAATG
>DHXR01000028.1:0-86082 GCA_002413785.1 Mucilaginibacter sp. UBA5151 | reverse complement strand
CCCCCGATCCCCCCCCCCCCCAAGACTAACTATTGATGTCGTTGCAAGAATTAAAGACCATAAACCCAATTGATCAGCGCCGAGATATTTATATAAATATTTATATAAAAAAAAGTATGTTAACGCAGTTATAATTACCTGAATTAATGACGAAATACCATTGACAAATATTCGTTTTTTATTATAATAGCCCTCAATTTGCATCCTATTCCAAAATTATACGGTAACAATTATCTCAACTACAACCTGGCATCAACAATTTCCCTGCTTAAAAAAGCTTTAGTATCAAAAACCACTGCATTATCATTTTTTATCTTGTTGATATCAATATTTAAAAACTCATTGTGGGCTACTGCCACAATAATAGCGTCATAAGTATTGCTCGTATTAAGTTCAGTTAATACAATAATGTTATATTCATGCTTAACTTCAGCAGCATTCGCCCATGGGTCATAAACATCCACCAAAATTCCAAATTGCTTTAGTTCATTATAAATGTCAACCACTTTGGTATTACGTATATCCGGACAGTTTTCCTTAAAAGCGATACCAAGTATAAGAGCTTTTGCACCGGCAATCTTATGTTCTTTTTGTATCAATAGTTTAATCACCTTATTGGCTACAAATATACCCATGTTATCATTAACACGCCGCCCCGAAAGAATAACTTCAGGATGATAGCCAAGTGACTCAGCCTTATGAGCAAGATAATATGGATCAACACCTATACAATGCCCGCCAACCAAACCTGGTTTATATTTCAAAAAATTCCATTTTGTACCGGCAGCATCCAATACATCATTTGTATCTATGTTCATGCGGTCAAAAATCAATGCCAGTTCATTTACAAAAGAAATATTTACATCCCTTTGTGCGTTTTCTATCGCTTTTGATGCTTCGGCCACTTTAATACTTGGCGCCTTATGGGTTCCTGCTTTAATTATTGATTTGTATAAATGGTCCACCAAATCAGCAATGGCAGGTGTAGAACCGGATGTTACTTTTTTAATAGTAGTTAAAGTATTTATTTTATCGCCAGGATTAATCCTTTCAGGAGAATACCCTACAAAAAAACCTTCATTATATTTTAATCCGGATACACGCTCTAATACAGGCACGCAATCCTCTTCGGTGCAACCGGGATAAACGGTAGATTCGTAAATAACTATATCATTTTGTTTCAAAACTTCACCCAACATTGCCGATGCTTTTAATAAAGGGGTGAGGTCTGGCGATTTAAATTGATTAATAGGAGTTGGTACTGTCACTATAAATATATTATAGTCTTTCAAAGCACTCTTATCTGACGAAAAATGCAAGCCGGTTAAATTATGTTTACGCGCTATCATCACTTGTTTTAGATCCTCAATATGAGCCTCCCGTGTGCGGTCTTCACCCCGGGACAATTCTTCAACCCTATCAGGATTAATATCAAAGCCTAAAACATCATATTTTTTTGCAAATTCTATTGCAAGTGGTAACCCAACATACCCTAAACCAATTATAGCAATTTTCACTTGCCCAGGATTTTTTAAATATTCTATCGGAGTTATGCATTCTAAAGACATAGATAAACGTAATTAATATCAGATTTCCAATTAACAGGATAAATATATAAATCCACAAACGGCACCTATTTATTTATATAATAGTTATGCAAGAAACATTATTAACGCTTCTTTCTTTTAGCAAATAATTTACTAAATACCGAGTGTTTCTTGGGGCTATCTTCTATATAATAGCCGCCACCGCCCCCATAACCATAACCATAACCATAACCATAACCATAACCACCATAGCCATAACCATACCCTTTTTTTGCATCAATGGAGTTCATTATGATGTTAAGATGTGGAAACTTACCATTTTTATAAAGATTATCTATCAGATGAATTTGGTTTTTTGGGGTATAATCATGCCTTACAATGAACATGGTTGCATCTGCATACTGGCCTAATATTTGAGCATCTGTAACCAGCCCAACCGGAGGGGCATCCAGAATGATATAATCAAAATCCTGTTTAAGTTCTTCAAGAAGTTTGGGTATTTGACCATTGACTAACAACTCGGCCGGATTAGGTGGAATAGGCCCGCTGGTTATAATAAAATAATTATTTTGCTGAGGTATTTGTGTTAATATCTCCTTACAAGAAACTTTGCCAATTAAATAATTGGATAAGCCTGCTTTATTATCTATACCTAAGCCTGCATGTAATTTAGGTTTTCTGAGATCCAGTTCTAAAATCACAACTTTTTTCCCCGACATAGCCAGGCTTGCCCCTAAGTTAAGCGAAATAAAAGATTTACCCTCACCGCTTATACCGGAAGTAAATAAAAGTACCTTTTGACTTTCATTGGGTATAATAAACTGCAGATTAGTCCGTAAAGCCCTCACCTGCTCTGCCACCATTGACCGGGGACGGTTTGATACCAACAATTCGCCACCCTCTGTCGAATGCGATATCTCTGCAATAAGGGGCGCTTTTGTAATTCTTTCTATATCCTGCCGCCGGGATATTTTAAAATTTAAAAGATCCTTTAAATAAATCACTCCGGCAGGCACTGCAATGCCGGCTATAAAAAATAAAAGATATATGAGTTGTTTTACCGGCTTTACAGGGTTTAAACTGCTCCAGGCTTTATCAATGGTCCGGCTATCAGCTACTACTGAGGCCAGCTTCATTTCAGTTTCCTCGCGTTTCTGCAATAGATACATAAATAAAGTATCCTGAAGATGCTGTTGCCTCATTACATCAAGCAAACCACGTTCCTGTGAAGGAACCTGCTTAACGACGCCTTCAAATTGATTATTTTTTGTCTGCAATTGTTGCTTTGTAACCTGAAGCCCTTTTTTTAAATTTTGTACAGATTTACTGATAGCCTGCTTTAAAGCGGTGATCTGATCTGTATATGAGCTGACTATCGGATTAGTTTCAGGTATAGTTTGGAGCAAGGCCAGCTTTTTTAATTGCGCTTCACCCAATTGGGTAACCAATCCTAATAATGTAGGATCATCAATCCCGAACATGGATGGCAGCGCCGAAGGTTGATCATTATTTTTATGTAAATAATCTTCCAGATTTTGCAGTACGCTAAGTTGTACAAGCACTTTATTTAATTGGGTATCATTATCTCCTATCCCCTGTAGTAAAATCTGAGACTGTGTACCAATATTTGCTATCCTGTTATGGGATTTATATTGTGCCACATTTTCCTCAACTTTACCTAAACCTTGTTCTATAACTTTTAAACGGCCATTAATAAAAAACAAAGTATTAGATGTAACCCCATTCTTGTCTTCAATTGCCGCGTTATTATATTCCTTTATTATTTCATTTAAAAAATCCATACCTCTTTGAGGAATTGCATCTTCAATTGAAATAGTCAATACCGTAGCCTGCTTGCTAACCGGATCAATCTTTAAATTTTGGCTATACCTTTCAACCAAACCGGCTAAAGAATTAAATTTAATGTCAAATAATTGATTGAACGGACCTTTCCATGAAGGATTTAAGGTTACTAAAATTAATCCTTCATCGGTTTGTACCGGATAGTTGAGCAACGCTTTCTTACTATTTACTTCCGCCTCATTAGTATTCAACAAGCGGATAGAAAGTTTATTGCTGTTATCTATATCAGCAGGTGCTTTAAGGAGCTCTACATTAAAAGGAAGGTTTCCATACAGTTCTCTCTTTCTAACCCCTTCGGTAGCATAATAGGATGTTTCTAATTTGAGCGACTGGATTACTTTTGTAACAATAGTTTTTGACTTTAATATCTGAACCTCATTATCTATTATTTTGTTGGATGAGAATAAATCCAGATCTTTTAACAGGTCACTTGATCCGCCCAGCCCGCCTTTATTATCCTTTATCAGTAAATCAGTCTCAATTTTGTATTGCGGGGTAGTAAGCTTTAAATATATAAAACCTAAAAGCATAAAAAAAACAGTAGAAAAAACGAACCATTTCCAGAATCTTAAATACTTAAAAAGCATCTCGCGAATATCAGGGCCGTCATTATCTGACTCAGAAAAGGCATTTATATCTTCGTTAGTACTCATTTGTTCAGAATAATTAGGTAAATTGTTTTAAAGTTTTACGTGGCTGTATGTGAAAATAATTACGATAAACGAGAGTGCGCTTAAAATAATTGGGATAATCTGATAAGTTTTATCAGTCTGAGCAATTCTTCCTTTACCCGGTTCAACATACACAACATCATTGGCATGCAAATAATAATAAGGTGATGAGTAAACCTCCCGGGTATTTAAATTGACCCTGCCAAATTCCTTTTTACCGTTTACATCACGGATCACCAGCACATTTTCGCGCTTCCCAAAAATTGTCATATCGCCTGCCATGCTTAATGCTTCGGGCAAAGTGACGCTTTCATTAGGAATTACGTAAACTGACGGGCGCAAAACTTCGCCCAATACGGATATCTTATAGTTCAAAAAACGAACACTAACGGTGGGTTCTTTTAAATATAATTGCAGTTTGCTTTTAACCAGGTCTTTAGCCTCCGTTGTGGTAAGGCCAGATAACTTAAGGGTACCTAAAAGCGGCAATTCAATAGTTCCGGCAGCATCAACCAAATAACCTGGCGCGGCTGACTGTGACAGTGACGGTGCCATGCCTGATCCTGAACCCGATGTATTATCACCGGATGTCACAGGCATTGTTGAAAAAGGATTAAAAAAACTACTTGCAATTGGATTTAGCGACCCAACGTTTATAGCAAGTATATCACCCGGTTGTATTTTAGGGATGTACTGGCGGGCAACAGCAATAGTATCCGCTTGATTTAAACCTTTTTGAAAATAGGCAATTTGCTTTTGATTAACACAGGAACTTAGGCTGATTATAATTGCCTGAATTATCCAAATATTCAGGTAAATATTTTTTTTCATACTTTATGTTAGATAGATATAGATAATAGTCATTTTTTAAAATGATCTTCGCCCAAAAATAGGACTTTTTATCAAAAAAACAAGAATTGTTTTGAAAAGGACTTTAAAAACCAACCATTAAAAAACATATCTGGCTGGTGTACCTGTTGATCTGTTTTATAAAAAAAGTTGTAAACACTAACCAGCTTTGCCATAATCCATAAAAAACCCCAAACCATACATTCAGCAAATTTGATACTTAAATGTTAGCAATACCCTCTCTATGGCTCCGGGACTAACCTAATCATTCCCTTTCTCAAAAAAATCATCTTTCAGTTCATCTATCTCCCTCCTGTCCCTTTTAGTCGGCCTGCCAGCCCCCCTGTCGCGTTTTAATATAGGGGCCTGAAACATTGACTTAAAGGCCAGTGTTTGTTCAACGGGGGTTATATCCTGGTAAAAATCAACTGCTATTTTTGCTTCAACACGTTTTTCGAGCAAGCCGGTAACTTTCAGCACTTTCCGGTCGATACCCTTTGATACCTGGTAAATTTCTCCAACCTTTACTTCGTGTGATGGCTTTATATTTTGGTTATCGAGCTTTACCCTTCCTGCCTTGCAGGCATCAGACGCCAGCGTACGGGTTTTAAACACCCTTATCGCCCACAAATATTTATCTATTCTTAGTTTTTCTTTTTCTGACATAATTATTTGATCAAACTTACGAAGTTTTGAAAACTTCGTAAGTTTCGTCGTGTTAAATTCTTAAATTTGCTAAAAGTTTTATTTACTGATGCAAGACCTGAAAAAATTAATTGAAGAAGCCTGGGAAGACAGGAATCTGCTGCGTTATACAGAATATGTAAATGCTATTGAGGCAGTTATAGAGAAATTGGATAAAGGCCAGATACGGGTGGCTGAACTAATAGGCAATCGCTGGCATACCAATGAATGGATAAAAAAAGCGGTTATATTGTATTTCCCGATCCGCCAGATGGAAGAAATATCAGTAGGGCCTTTTGTTTTTCATGACAAAATGAAGTTGAAAACCGACTACGCAAAAACAGGCGTACGTGTGGTACCGCATGCTATAGCACGTTACGGGGCTTACCTTGCAAAAGGGGTTATTATGATGCCGTCGTACGTAAATATTGGCGCTTACGTTGATGAAGGCACCATGGTTGATACCTGGGCTACGGTAGGTTCCTGTGCGCAAATTGGCAAGCACGTTCATTTAAGCGGCGGCGTTGGTATCGGCGGGGTTTTAGAACCTGTGCAGGCATCGCCCGTTATTATTGAAGACAATTGTTTCCTCGGATCAAGGGCCATAGTAGTTGAGGGCGTTCACCTGGAAACTGAGGTGGTACTTGGCGCCAATGTGGTTTTAACTGCTTCAACCAAAATCATTGATGTTACCAAAGAAAAACCAATTGAATATAAGGGTATAGTACCTGCGCGGTCAGTGGTGATACCCGGCTCGTACACCAAGAAATTCCCGGCAGGTGATTACCAGGTACCCTGCGCTTTAATTATTGGTAAACGCAAAGAATCAACCGATAAAAAAACATCCCTGAACGATGCTTTGAGGGAAAATAATGTAGCTGTATAGTAATTGGTTGATTAAGTTGGATTAAGTGAGTAGTTGGTTTTGCCTTCAACCTTAGTCAACTATTCACACAATCAACCATTCACACAATCAACCAACCCCATGAAAATACTGATAAGGCTTCCAAACTGGCTGGGGGATGTTGTGATGAGTACCGCTTTTGTTGAGGCGGTTAAGCAGATTTTTCCCGGTGCAAGGGTTGATGTGGTTATTAAAAAAGAATTGAGCAATATTGCAACACTGATTTCCGGGGTTGATACTATTCACCCTTTTTCAAAACAGGAATACAAAGGTCTGAGAGGTGCCTATCGTTTCGGGAAGAAATTACGGGCTGAAAAATATGACCTGTTTTTTAACCTGCCGGCTTCTCTATCTTCCGCAGTAATGGCCCGCGCCACGGGCGCAAAAAAAAGGATTGGTTTTGCCAAAGAAGGCAGCTTTATTTTGTTGACCAATACTTATAAAAAGCCATTAAATGAGCACCGGGTTGATGAGTATATTTCATTGCTTGAACAATTCACCGGCAACGCGATAGGAGAAAGACAAGTAAAACTGGTCATTAATCAGCCTGATCAAATCAATAAAAAAAGAGTTTTGGTCAACTTCAATTCCGAAGCAGATTCCAGAAGGATGCCCCTTGCAAAAGCTAAAACCATCCTCAATTTATTGACCAACACATTTACAGGCACAACCTTCACCTTTATTGGCTCACCAAAAGAGTCCGTTTTTATCGACCAGGTTATTGAAGGCGAAGAAAACCGGGACCGCATAGAAAACCTTGCCGGAAAAACTGATCTTGTTAGCTTAGTGAAATTGATGGCTGCTTCGGTAGCGGTATTAACTACCGATTCAGGACCGGCCCACCTGGCCAATAGCCTGGGCACACCCACCATTGTTTTGTTTGGCGCAGGGAACGAGCATAATACCGCCCCTTATAATACACAAAAACTGACCGTTTTGCGGTATGGCAAACTTGACTGCGAGCCCTGTGTTAAAAACACCTGCACATTATACGGCGTACCAAAGTGCATGCAATTGATTGACGAATTGCAGATCATTGATTCATTGAGCTTATATTTGCCCCATGCTTAAAGATGAAGTTGCAAAAGCTTTAAAGGTAATACAGGAAGGCGGGATCATCCTCTACCCTACTGATACTATTTGGGGAATTGGTTGCGATGCTACAAATACTGAAGCCGTAGAGAAAATTTACAAACTGAAACAGCGGGATGAAGCTAAAAGCATGATCATTTTGCTGGACACCGAAAACAAGCTGGAAAGCTATATTCGTGAAGTTAACCCACTGGCTTATGATTTGATTGAATACGCAGAAAATCCCTTAACGCTGGTAATGCCCGGCGCTAAAAATATTTCTCCGGCCTTAATTGCAAGCGACGGCAGCATCGGCATAAGGATAACAAAACATCCATTTTGCCAGCAACTGCTGCAACGTTTCCGCAAGCCCCTGGTATCCACATCGGCCAATATAAGCGGAAAACCATTTCCACAGTATTTTAGCCAGATAGCACCTGAAATAATTGACGGCGTTGATTATGTAGTAGATATTGATCAATATGATATGGAAATAAAAACGCCGTCAACCATAATGAGATTAGCGCCCAACGGCAGTTTTGAATTTATTAGGAGGTAGAGGGTCGGACATTAGCCTGATATAAGGCCAGATGTTTCGGTAAAAATAATTTATTTATAAAGAAAGCATAGTTGATTTTTAAACACGGAGGACGCCAGGACAATATCATTAAGTTAAGGAAATCCTAATGATTTAGCCCCCTCTAAATCTCCCCCGGTTGGGGAGACTTTAGCTGCGCTTGTGTTGATTTTTTTTAAGTCCTCCCTACCGGGGAGGATTTAGGTGGGGCTAAAAAGCGTTGGCGGAGAATTAAATTTCCTTAACTTAATGACGGAGGACGCCAGGAAGACACGAAGACCACGGAGAAATAAAATAAAAATTGAGAATCACTAAAACTTAGCGAACTCCGTGCCTTCTTTGTATCTCCGTGTTAAATTTTTTAATATTTAGTTTTATAGACGCTGGAACACGCAAAGCAATTGAAATCGGTGAAATCACAATTAAATCAGTGAAATCCAAAAATTAATGAAACAACACTTAAAACATTCCATATTTTCTACGCTATCCAGGCTGGCCGGTGAACATAACCTGCAGGTTTATGCAATTGGCGGTTTTGTCCGCGACTTATTCCTAAGCCGTCCCTCAAAAGATATCGACATAGTAATTATAGGTAACGGCATCTCATTTGCCGAAAGTGTGGCAAAAAAACTGAACGTTAAATTATCCGTTTTCAAAAACTTTGGCACAGCCTCGCTCAAATACCAGGACCTGGAAATAGAATTTGTCGGGGCACGCAAAGAATCATACCGGCTTGATTCCAGGAAACCTGTTGTGGAGAACGGGACTTTGGAAGACGACCAGAAACGGCGTGATTTTACCATCAATGCGCTGGCCATTTCATTACACCCTGATACATTTGGACAGCTTTTGGACCCATTTGACGGCATTGCAGACCTGAATCAAAAACTGATCAGGACGCCGCTTAACCCGGTTGAGACATTTTCTGACGACCCACTGCGGATGCTAAGGGCCATCAGGTTTGCCTCGCAACTGAATTTCAGGATAGATGAAATAGCTGTTGACGCCATAAAAAGTAATGCAGACAGGATCAGCATCATATCCCAGGAACGTATTAGCGATGAGCTGAACAAAATCATTTTGTCGCCGCAGCCATCTGTCGGTTTTAACCATTTGTTTGATACCAGGTTATTACATAAAATATTCCCGCAAATGACCGCCCTTTACGGAGTGGAAATTATCGATGGCAAAGGGCATAAGGATAACTTTTATCACACGCTGCAGGTACTGGACAATATTTGCGGGGCCACAGACGACCTATGGCTGCGGTGGGCCGCTATATTGCATGATATAGCAAAGCCTGCCACCAAACGGTTTGAACCGGGACATGGCTGGACGTTTCACGGGCATGAGGACCGCGGGGCCCGCATGGTGCCTAAAATATTTACCCAGTTAAAACTACCGCTTAATGAGAAAATGAAGTTTGTGCAAAAGATGGTGCAACTCCATTTACGGCCTATAGTGCTGGCTCAGTCCATTGTAACCGACTCGGCAGTGCGGCGCTTGTTGTTTGAAGCCGGTGATGATATTGAAAGCCTTATGTTGTTGTGTAAAGCGGACATCACCACAAAAAACGAATATAAAGTAAAAAAATACCGTCAGAATTTTGAGCTTGTCCAACAAAAATTAAAAGATGTTGAAGAGCGGGATAGCATGCGAAACTGGCAGCCGCCCGTTACCGGAATTGATATTATGGAATTATTCGGCATAAAGGAAGGCAGGGAAGTGGGAATTATTAAAAACCAGATACGCGAGGCTATCCTGGAGGGCGAGATCCCGAATGAGCGCGAAGCAGCTATTGAATATACAATCAGAAAGGGCGAAGAAATTGGCTTAAAAGTTGCGGAGAGATAATTTCGAATTTCGGAATTTCGATTTCGGAATTTAAAAAATAACAGTAAACCGTTAACTACACTAAAATTTCACTAATGATGGTAAAATAAAAAATAAAACTCAGTGAACTCAGCAATTTCTCTTTGTGTTCTTTGTGCCTCCTTTGTGATCTTTGTGGTTGATTTGGAAATTATACGTAATCCGAAATCGAAATAAATCCAAAATTGAACATCCGAAATCCGAAATAAAAACAAAACATTACTATTTTTGTAAAAACATACTAAAGAATGGCACTATACAGGTTCAGGATTACTTTTGAAGATTATGATGATGTAATAAGGGAGATTGATGTGAAATCCAATCAGACATTTGAGGACCTTCACCGTGCAATCCACCAGTCAACAGGTTATAATCCGGAATATTCATCATCGTTTTACATCAGCAACGATCAATGGACAAAGGGTGAGGAAATTACCTATTTGCCAAACCAAAAAAGGATTGACCGGCGTGTGCCGCTTATGGACAGGGTAAAACTCCTCAGTTTTATTGATGATCCGCACCAAAAATTTTACTACACATTTAATTTCGACCGTCCTTTTGATTTTCATGTGGAACTGATGAAAATCATACTGGATGAAACACCCGGCGTTGTTTACCCCGCTGTTATAAAATCAGTTGGCGAAGCGCCAAAACAATTTGGTAACGTTTTAAATACGCCAATTGCTGCGCCGGAAGGTGATGATTTTGACTTCCTGAATGAAATGGGATTAAGTGAAGAGGATACGGAAGATTTTTCGAAAGTAACAGATACCGGCGAGGAAGTTGGGATAAAAAAGACCGATGATGACGAGGAAGATGAATTCGGCAATGAATTTGCTGATGACGATGGATTTGAAGATGAAGGAAAATTGCCGGACAGTGACGATTACTAATTTTTATTCCATAGACCATTGTCGATAGTCCATAGCTTGCAATGATTATTTTAAGAATAGACGGCTCCACTAAATTTCACCATGGTCTATAGTCTATCGGCCAGGGACTATCAGCTATGAACTCAAAAAAAAAACTCATAGTTATTGCCGGTCCAACTGCGTCAGGCAAAACTGCGGCGGCAATTGAATTGGCAAAGCATTATAAAACGGTTATAGTTTCGGCCGACTCACGCCAGTTTTATCGTGAAATGTCCATCGGAACCGCAAAACCCACCAATGAAGAGCTGTCGGAGGTTAAACACTACTTTATCAATTCGCTGTCCATCACGGACAATTTTACAGCAGGCGACTTCGAAAAACAATGCCTTGACGTGTTGGATAGCCTGTTTAAAATCCATGATGTGGTTATTTTGGCAGGTGGTTCGGGCTTATTTATCAAAGCTGTTTGTGAAGGATTTGATGCATTCCCCGATACAAAACCTGGTTTACGGGAAAGACTAAACGAGGACCTTAAAGAACAGGGGATTGCCTGTTTACAGGAAAGATTAAAAATTGCCGACCCTGATTATTACGGGCACGTTGACCTGAACAACCCGCAGCGGGTAATACGGGCGCTTGAAGTTTTTGAAACTACAGGCAAACCGTTTTCATCCTATCGCAAATCAAGTGCGGACAAACGCCCCTTTGGTATCATAAAAGTTGGGTTAAAGCTTGAAAGAAAGGCCTTATATGAGCGAATTAACCAGCGCGTTGAAGCCATGGTAAAACTGGGCCTGGTAGAAGAAGTCCGGTCACTATTACCATACCGGCATTTAAATGCCCTAAATACTGTTGGCTATAGCGAGCTGTTTGATTATTTTGATGGAAAAACAGATTTACATACGGCTATTGAACTGATTAAACAAAATACCCGCCGCTTTGCAAAACGACAGATAACATGGTTTAACAAAGACGAAAATATCAGATGGTATGAACCGGCAGAATTAATGGCTAAGGTTAACATTTTATAAAACCAGCCGTAGTTTACCTTATAATATTAAAAAAGGAGGGGGAACTAATAGCCTACAAATAGCCACATCAATCCTACAAATTTTCCATAAACTAAAATTATAAAGCTTAATGTACTTTACTGTAGCAAACTTTTTAAATACATCCCATATCCGCTTTTAATATATTTTTCAGCGAGTATTTTTAACTGCCCGTCATCAATAAACCCGCGGCGGTAGGCTATTTCTTCAATACAGCCAATTTTGGTAGCCTGCCGCTTTTCAATTACCCTTACATATTCGGTAGCAGCACTTAATGAATCAAAAGTACCCGTATCAAGCCATGCTGTGCCCCTGTCCATCAAGCCAACGTGTAATTTACCCTGTTCCAGGTAAAATTTATTAACGTCCGTAATTTCATACTCCCCTCGCGGCGACGGCTTTAAGTCTTTGGCTATTTGTATTACTTTGTTATCGTAAAAATAAAGTCCGGGTACTGCGAACTTTGATTTCGGCTTAACCGGCTTTTCTTCAATTGACAAGGCCTTAAATTCCTTATCAAATTCCACAACGCCATACCGCTCCGGATCGGCAACCGGGTAGGCAAAAATAGCAGCTCCGTCAACATCATTAAAACTACGGATCAACTCACTAAATCCTGTTCCGTAAAAAATGTTATCACCCAATATCAGCGCAACTTTGTCATTGCCTATAAACTGCTCGCCTATTACAAAAGCCTGGGCAAGCCCGTTTGGTTTTTCCTGCACAGCGTACCTGAAACTACAGCCTAATTCACTGCCGTCACCAAGCAGGCGTTTAAAACTCTCGTTGTCCTCGGGTGTTGTAATAATTAAAATTTCCCTGATATCCGCCTGCATCAATACCGATAAAGGGTAATAAATCATCGGTTTATCGTAAATAGGCATTAATTGTTTGCTTATTGCCCTGGTTATCGGGTAAAGTCTTGTACCTGATCCTCCGGCTAAAATGATACCTTTCATAGGGTGGTTATTTATGGTTTCAGTATATTGATACAAGTTAACAAACTGTCACGCCAATAGGGAATTTCAATATTAAATGTATTTTTTATTTTACTTTTGTCCATTACCGAATACGCAGGCCTGGTTGCTTTTGTTACATATTCAGATGTTTTAACCGGAACCACTTTTACCCGGGTGCCTGACAAATCAAAGATAGCTTTTGCAAAATCATACCACGAAGCTATGCCTTCATTACTGTAATGATAAATGCCATAATCCGTACTTTTACTGTTAATAATTTGTAAAATACATCCGGCTAAGTCAATAGCATAAGTTGGTGTACCAGCCTGGTCAGCAATAACTTTTAATTCGTTCCTTTCGGCGCCAAGCTTTAACATGGTTTTCACAAAGTTGTTACCATATTCAGAGTATAGCCAGCCGGTACGTATTATAAAATACTTATTTAATAATGCACCCACCGCTTGTTCGCCTTCCAGTTTGGTTTGTCCGTAAACATTAACGGGTTCTGTCGCACTTTCTTCATCGCGGGGCGTTGATTGGTCGCCCTTGAAAACAAAATCAGTAGATACATGGATGAGCGTCGAATTATTTTCAACACAAAGCAGCGCTAAATGCTCAACACCATTTTTATTTACTCTTAGCGCGGTTTCCTGATCATCTTCAGCCTTATCAACAGCGGTATAAGCCGCGCAATTTATGCAGTATGCCGGTTTATAGATTTCAAAAACCTTCTGTAAGGCATCATAATCCAGGATGTTCGCTTCCGCTTCCGAAGGGAAAAATATAGAGGACAGCCCTTCTTTTTCAGCAAGATATTTAAAACATTGCCCCAACTGCCCCGAAGCGCCAAAAACTACTATGTTGTTATCCATTATTTTTATTAAAAAGCCCGTCGGAACTTTTTACGAATCTATTTAAAAAATCCTGATAAGCCAATTTAATCCCATCTTCAAGTTCAACTTTATGCTTCCACCCCTTACTGTGCAGTTTGGAAACATCCATTAATTTGCGGGGAGTTCCATCGGGTTTTGAGGGGTCAAATTTTATTTCACCCCCATATCCCACTATTTTTTTTACGAGCAGAGCCAAATCTTTTATAGCTATATCTTCACCTGTGCCAATGTTAACCAATCCTTCTTCGTTGTAATTCTGCATCAAATAATAACAGGCATCTGCCAAATCATCTGCGAACAAAAACTCACGCATAGGCGATCCGGTCCCCCAAATGGCTACAATGGCAGTATTTTGTTCTTTGGCCTCATGGAACCGGCGTATCAGAGCCGGCAATACATGCGAATTTTGAGGGTGGTAATTATCATTATAACCGTATAAGTTAGTGGGCATTACCGATATGTAATTACAACCGTACTGCGTGCGATAAGCATCGCACATTTTTATACCTGCAATTTTTGCTATTGCATAAGGTTCGTTTGTTGGTTCAAGTAAACCGGTTAATAAATACTCTTCTTTTAAAGGTTGAGGGGCAAGTTTGGGATATATGCAGCTTGAGCCTAAGAACATCAGTTTCTTTACTCCATTGAGGTAGGAATTGTGGATGACGTTGTTTTGAATCTGTAAGTTATCATATAAAAACTCTGCCCGGTAAGTATTATTGGCGACAATGCCCCCAACTTTGGCAGCAGCCAAAAATACAAAGTCCGGTTTTTCCGCCGCAAAAAAATCAGCAACCTGCTGTTGGTTACGTAAATCAAGAGTTTCTGAGCTGCGGGTAACAAAATTTGTGTACCCTTCGTTTTCCAGTTTCCGGTAAATGGCCGAACCAACCATACCACGATGCCCGGCTATATATATTTTTGCTCCCTTTTCCATCTGATATTATTCAAATTGGTTTTTAATAACATAACCCGAATCCTTTAGCAGTTTTTCTTTCCTGAATAATTCCAAATCAGCCGCTACCATTTCTTTTACCAAACCTTTTAAATCATATTTTGGCGTCCACCCTAATTTTGTTTTTGATTTCGTTGGATCGCCAATCAGCAATTCAACCTCGGTAGGGCGAAAATACTTCTCATCAATAGCAACTACTTCTTTTCCAACTTCTATCTGTAAATCAGGATCGCTACAGCCAACTACATATCCTTTTTCATTCACGCCTTCGCCTTTAAAATCAATTGTTATGCCAACTTCGGCAAAAGCCATCCTTACAAACTCACGCACACGTGTTGTTACACCTGTAGCTATTACATAATCTTCGGGTTTTTCCTGCTGAAGAATCAGGTACATGGCCTCCACATAGTCTTTAGCATGCCCCCAATCCCTTTGCGCATCAAGGTTACCCAGGTATAATTTATCTTGTAAGCCCATGGCTATTTTAGCAGCAGCACGCGTAATTTTCCGGGTTACAAATGTTTCACCACGTAAAGGGCTTTCATGGTTAAATAAAATACCATTACATGCGAACATATTGTAAGCTTCCCGGTAATTTACAGTAATCCAATAGGCATATAATTTTGCCACGGCATAAGGTGAACGCGGATAAAATGGGGTTGTTTCTGATTGTGGAACTGCCTGAACTAATCCATATAATTCAGAGGTTGACGCCTGGTAAATTTTGGTCTTTTTTGTCAGCCCTAATATTCTTATTGCTTCCAATAACCTCAATGTTCCTATTCCATCTGCATTTGCTGTATATTCCGGAGTATCAAAACTTACTTTAACATGCGACATGGCGCCAAGATTATATATTTCATCAGGTTGCACCTGCTGAATAATCCTGATAAGATTAGTTGAATCGCTTAAATCTCCATAATGCAAAATAAGATTTACATTTTTATCATGCGGATCCTGATACAAATGATCAATCCTGTCAGTATTAAACAATGAGCTACGGCGTTTTATACCATGAACTTCATATCCTTTAGATAGTAACAATTCTGTTAAGTATGCTCCATCTTGCCCGGTTACCCCGGTTATAAGTGCTATTTTTTTCATCAAATTTATTAACTATTATCTTTGCGCCAAATTAAGCAAAAATTGGATTGTAAGCTACGCCTGCCCCATCGTACCGCCAAAATTCATCGGAAAGCCAGATGGTTCCTGCTGGATCTTGATACGACCGTTGTTTGTTTCAAACTTTTCAAGGTTGTCCTCTAATGCGGTCAACAGGCGTTTAGCATGTTCGGGCGTTAATATAATCCTTGATTTTACTTTGGCTTTTGGCACACCCGGCATTACCCTTATAAAATCAAGAACAAACTCCGAACTTGAATGGGTAATAATCGCCAGGTTTGAATAAATACCTTCTGCAATCTCTTCAGAAAGCTCAATATTCAGCTGATTTTCATTTTGCTCTTCCATGGTACGAAAATAGTAAAGCCTTCCCGTAAACGGGAAGGCTTTTTAAATTATTTGTTAATTAATCTGGTTACGCCTCAACTTCTTCTGCTTTTGAAGCCATCAGACGGTCGAATTCTTCCTGTGATCCTACGCGGATATTTTCGTATTCGCGCAAACCTGTTCCTGAAGGGATCAGGTGACCTACGATCACGTTTTCTTTCAAACCAAGCATCAGGTCTTTTTTACCTGCAATTGCCGCTTCGTTCAGCACTTTTGTAGTTTCCTGAAACGATGCTGCCGACATAAATGATTTTGTACCTAATGAAGCCCTGGTTATACCTTGCAATATCGCACTGGATGTTGCAGCTACAGCGTCCCTAACTTCTACCAATTTTAAATCTTTACGTTTTAAAATTGAGTTCTCGTCCCTCAACCTTCTTACCGAAACAATCTGACCAGATTTTAAACTGGTTGAATCGCCCGGTTCGGTTACCACCTTTTTATCAAAGATATCATCATTCTCTGTCATAAAATCCCAGCTGTCAACAGCTTCCCTTTCAAGGAAACGGGTATCGCCGGCATCTTCAATAGCAACTTTCTGCATCATCTGGTGTACAATTACCTCAAAGTGCTTATCGTTGATCTTCACACCCTGCAAACGATAAACTTCCTGGATACCGTTTACTAAGTATTCCTGAACAGCAGCAGGGCCTTTTATGGCCAGGATGTCTGCAGGAGATATTGAACCATCTGATAAAGGCATACCTGCTTTCACAAAGTCATTATCCTGAACAAGGATGTGTTTTGACAATGGAACAAGGTATTTTTTAATCTGACCGTCTTTTGATTCAATAGACATTTCACGATTACCGCGTTTAACACCGCCTAAAGTTACCACACCGTCAATTTCGGTTACTACAGCCGGGTTCGATGGGTTACGTGCCTCAAACAACTCGGTTACACGTGGTAAACCACCGGTGATGTCACGGGTTTTACCTGTTGAACGAGGTATTTTGGCAATAACCTGTCCGGTTTGTAATTTTTCACCTTCATCAACAGCGATGTGAGCGCCTACCGGGATGTTATATCCTTTTATCACATTGCCTTTTGAATCAGCAACCTGAATAACAGGATTTTTAGTTTTATCCCTGGTATCAATAATAACCTTTTCGCGGTGACCTGTTTGCTCATCTGATTCTTCACGGAAAGTAATACCTTCCAAAACAGCTTCAAACTTGGTAACACCAGCAAATTCAGAAATAATTACCGCATTGTATGGATCCCATGAACATATACGATCGCCTTTGCTGATCTTGCTGCCATCTTTTACATATAAATATGCGCCATATGGAATATTATTGGTAACAATCACCTTATTGGTTCCCTCTTCAACGATACGGAACTCACCTGAACGGCCGAGAACTACCTCTACCGTTCCTTCGTCAGTTTTATAAGCAACGGTACGAATATTCTCAAATTCAATAACACCTTCAAACCTCGCGTTAATCTGTGATTCAGCAGCGATGTTTGAGGCGGTACCACCCACGTGGAATGTACGCAATGTTAACTGTGTACCCGGCTCACCGATTGACTGTGCAGCAATTACACCGACAGCCTCGCCTTTTTGCACGCGTTTACCGCTGGCAAGGTTACGCCCGTAACATAATGCACATACACCGCGTTTGCTTTCGCATGTTAATACGGAACGAATCTCAATACCTTCTAAAGGTGAATTTTCTATATTTTTACCAATCTCTTCAGTAATATCATGACCTGCAGAAACTAACAACTCATTAGTAATCGGGTCATGCACATCATGCAGAGAAGTACGGCCTAAAATACGATCGTATAACGGCTCAACAATATCCTCGTTATCTTTTAGTGCTGTAGTGTATATACCCCTTAAAGTACCGCAATCAACTTCGCCAACAATCATATCCTGTGCCACATCATGTAAACGACGGGTCAGGTAACCAGCATCCGCAGTTTTCAAAGCGGTATCGGCCAAACCTTTACGTGCACCGTGTGTTGAAATGAAGTACTCCAATACCGACAAACCTTCTTTAAAGTTCGAGAGGATCGGGTTTTCAATGATCTCACCACCTGAACCTGATTTTTGAGGCTTAGCCATCAAACCACGCATACCTGCAAGCTGACGGATCTGCTCTTTTGAACCACGCGCCCCTGAATCAAGCATCATATAAACTGAATTGAAGCCCTGGTTATCAGACGACAGGATTTCCATCACATTCGCGGTTAAGCGGTTGTTGATACGGGTCCAAATGTCAATGATCTGGTTGTAACGTTCGTTATTAGTGATGAAACCCATGTTATAGTTAGCCATAACATCTTCAACCTGCTTGGAAGCAGTTTCGATAAGGGTAACTTTTTCAGCAGGAATATTAATATCCTTCAGGTTAAATGATAAACCACCCTCGAATGCCATTCTGAAACCTAATTCCTTAATATCATCAAGGAACTGGGCGGCACGTGCCATACCGGTAATTTTTACTATTTCGCCAATAATATCACGCAGTGATTTCTTGGTAAGCAGTTCATTTATATAACCTACTTCAACCGGAACGTGCTGGTTAAATAATACACGGCCAACGGTAGTTTCAATAATTTTTGATACGATATTGCCGTCATTTTCTTTAACCAATGCTCTAACCTTTATAAAGGCATGCAGGTCTATTTTCCTTTCGTTGTAAGCGATAATCACTTCTTCGGAAGAATAGAAAGTTAAACCTTCACCTTTTATAACACGTTCAGCATCTGTTTTACGGCCTTTGGTTATGTAGTACAAACCAAGCACCATGTCCTGCGAAGGAACTGTAATAGGTGTTCCGTTTGCAGGGTTGAGGATGTTGTGTGAAGCAAGCATTAAAACCTGGGCTTCCAGAATTGCAGCATTACCAAGTGGTACGTGAACAGCCATCTGGTCACCGTCAAAATCCGCGTTGAAGGCGGTACAGGTTAACGGGTGCAGCTGAATAGCCTTTCCTTCAACCAATTTTGGCTGGAAAGCCTGGATACCTAACCGGTGCAGCGTTGGCGCACGGTTTAATAATACAGGGTGACCTTTCAATACGTTTTCCAGTATATCCCAAACTAAGGGGTCTTTACGGTCAACTATTTTTTTGGCAGACTTTACTGTTTTTACCACACCACGCTCAATCATTTTGCGGATGATAAATGGTTTAAACAATTCTGCAGCCATATCTTTTGGTAAACCGCATTCATGTAATTTAAGGTTAGGACCTACAACAATTACAGAACGGGCCGAATAATCGACACGTTTACCCAGTAAGTTTTGACGGAAACGGCCTTGTTTACCTTTCAAAATATCTGAAAGGGATTTCAATGCACGGTTACCTTCAGTTTTTACTGCATTTACTTTACGTGAGTTATCGAATAAGGAATCGACAGCTTCCTGAAGCATACGCTTTTCGTTACGTAAAATCACTTCCGGTGCTTTGATCTCAATCAGACGTTTTAAACGGTTGTTACGGATGATGACACGACGATATAAGTCATTCAAATCCGAAGTTGCAAAACGACCGCCTTCCAGGGGCACTAATGGACGCAATTCAGGCGGGATAACCGGAACGATCTTAACGATCATCCATTCAGGGTTATTTTCGATCCTGGTTTTTGCATCGCGGAAAGCCTCAACAACCTGCAAACGTTTTAATGCTTCGTTTTTACGTTGTTGTGAAGTTTCATTGGCAGCCTGGTGACGTAAGCTGAAAGAAAGTTCGTCAAGGTCAAGGCGTTTTAACAACTCCTCTAAAGCCTCGGCGCCCATTTTAGCCACAAATTTTTGCGGGTCCTTATCGTCAAGGTACTGGTTTTCTTTTGGAAGGGTATCCAAAACATCCAGGTACTCTTCTTCTGTCAGGAAATCCATTTTATTGATCCCGTCAGCTTCCTTAACACCTGCCTGAATAACCACATATCTTTCGTAATAAATGATCAGGTCAAGCCTTTTTGTAGGCAAACCCAGCAAGTAACCAATTTTATTTGGCAACGAGCGGAAGTACCAGATATGCGCAACAGGCACCACCAGGTTGATGTGGCCCATACGCTCACGGCGTACTTTCTTCTCGGTTACTTCAACACCGCAACGGTCGCAAACAATACCCTTGTAACGGATACGTTTGTATTTTCCGCAATGGCACTCATAATCTTTAACCGGACCAAAAATACGCTCACAGAATAAACCGTCGCGCTCAGGCTTATAAGTCCTGTAGTTAATGGTTTCCGGTTTTAAAACTTCACCGCTTGAACGCTCAAGTATAGATTCCGGTGAAGCTAAACTGATAGTAATTGTGGTGAAATTACTTTTGATTTTATTATCCTTTTTGTAAGACATAATATCTTTCTTTTTTTTGAAGGTGATTTTAGGCGAAAGGTGAAAGGTGAAAGGTGAAAGGTTTTTCTACCTTTCGCCTTTTACCTTTCACCTTTAACCTTATTCTAACGTTATATCCAAACCTAAACCTCTTAATTCATGAACCAATACATTGAATGATTCAGGAACTGAAGGCGTTGGCAGGTTTTCGCCTTTAACAATAGCCTCATAAGTTTTGGCACGGCCGATAACATCATCCGATTTAACGGTCAATATTTCCTGCAATATGTTTGATGCACCGAATGCTTCGAGCGCCCAAACCTCCATCTCACCAAAACGCTGACCACCAAACTGGGCTTTACCACCCAATGGCTGTTGTGTAATTAATGAGTATGGCCCGATTGAACGTGCGTGCATCTTATCATCAACCATGTGTCCCAGTTTCAGCATGTAGATAATACCTACGGTTGTTTGCTGGTCGAAACGGTCGCCTGTTAAACCATTGTATAAATAAGTACGGCCCGATTCAGGTAAGTTTGCCTTCTTAACCCATTCTTCCACTTCGCCATGGCTTGCACCATCGAAAATAGGGGTCGCGAATTTAATGCCCAGTTCTTTACCGGCCCAGCCTAACACTGTTTCGTAGATCTGGCCCAGATTCATACGTGATGGTACACCCAGCGGGTTCAACACAATGTCAACAGGTGTTCCGTCTTCAAGGAAAGGCATATCTTCGTCGCGAACAATACGCGCAACAATACCTTTGTTACCGTGACGGCCGGCCATTTTATCACCCACTTTAAGCTTACGCTTTTTAGCGATGTAAACTTTAGCCATTTGTACGATGCCTGAAGGAAGCTCATCACCTACGCTGATAGCGAATTTATCACGGCGATAAGCGCCCAGTTCTTCATTCACTTTGATGTTATAGTTATGAAGCAGGGTTTTTATGTGGTCGTTCTTATCATCGTCAGTGGTCCACTTGGTTGGGTTAATGTTTTCGTAAGTAAGGTCAATCAGTATCTTTTGGGTGAATTTAACACCCTTTGGAACCTGAAGTTCTTTATAAACATTATAAACACCCTGTGAAGTTTTACCATTCACAATCTCAAACAACTTATCGATCAAAGTATTCTTAAGCTCTTTTACTGCTTTATCGTGCTTGGTATCCAGTTTTTCTAACTGCGCTTTTTCTTCAGCTTTTGAAGTTTTTTTGGCGCGGGAGAACAATTTGGTATCAATTACCACGCCTGCAATAGACGGCGGGGTTTTAAGCGATGCGTCTTTAACATCACCTGCTTTATCACCAAATATGGCACGTAACAGTTTTTCTTCAGGTGAAGGATCAGACTCGCCTTTCGGAGTGATCTTACCGATCAGGATATCGCCTTCCTTAACTTCGGCGCCAACACGGATAATTCCGTCTTCGTCCAAATCTTTGGTAGCTTCTTCTGATACGTTAGGGATATCCGGTGTAAGCTCTTCTTCACCACGTTTTGTATCACGCACTTCCAGTTCAAATTCTTCAACGTGAAGCGAAGTAAATATATCCTGCGATACAACGCGCTCAGATATTACAATCGCATCCTCAAAGTTATAACCCTGCCAAGGCATGAAAGCCACTTTCAGGTTACGGCCAAGGGCCAGTTCACCATTTTGGGTAGCATATCCTTCGCAAAGCACCTGCCCTTTTTCAACACGCTGGCCTTTTTTAACAATCGGCTTTAAGTTGATGGTGGTGCTCTGGTTAGTTTTCTTAAATTTGGTTAAACGATAGCTTTTCGAGTCGCCTTCAAAAGAGATCAAACGATCTAATTCATTACGGTCGTAACGGATGCGGATCTCGTTGGCGTCAACATA
This sequence comes from Mucilaginibacter sp. UBA5151, assembly GCA_002413785.1. Taxonomy (GTDB): domain Bacteria; phylum Bacteroidota; class Bacteroidia; order Sphingobacteriales; family Sphingobacteriaceae; genus Mucilaginibacter. Next base: position 63,653 of record DHXR01000028.1, on the reverse strand, counting down.
CTCCACTACACCATCGCCTTCGGCGTTGATCAGTGTACGTGAATCTTTTGCCACACGGCCTTCCAAACCGGTACCAACAATCGGCGCTTCCGGGCGCAATAACGGCACTGCCTGGCGTTGCATGTTCGATCCCATCAATGCACGGTTAGCATCATCATGTTCCAGGAACGGAATTAACGAAGCCGCAATCGAAGTAATCTGGTTAGGGGCAATATCCATCAAATCCAGCCTTTCAGGCTCGATGATAGGGAAGTCACCTTCAAAACGCGCTTTAACCTTTGGCAATGCAAAAACACCATTATCATCATAATGAGCGTTTGCCTGGCCTATAGTTTTACCGTCTTCATCTTCTGCCGACAGGTAAATAACATCTTCTTTCACCTGAACTTTACCATCAACCACACGTTTGTACGGTGTTTCAATAAAGCCTAAGTTATTGATCTTTGCGTGTACGCAAAGGGAAGAGATCAAACCAATGTTCGGTCCTTCCGGTGTTTCAATAGTACACAAACGGCCATAGTGGGTATAGTGTACGTCACGAACTTCGAAACCTGCACGCTCACGTGACAGACCACCGGGCCCTAAGGCTGACAGACGACGCTTGTGCGTGATCTCTGCCAGTGGGTTGGTTTGGTCCATGAACTGTGATAGCTGGTTTGTGCCGAAAAACGAGTTTATTACAGAGGATAAAGTACGTGCGTTGATCAGGTCGGTTGGTGTGAACACTTCGTTATCACGAATGTTCATACGCTCGCGGATGGTACGTGCCATACGTGCCAAACCAACACCAAACTGTGCATATAACTGCTCACCAACGGTACGCACACGACGGTTTGATAAGTGGTCAATATCATCCACCTCAGCTTTTGAGTTGATAAGTTTGATCAGGTATTTAACGATCGCTATAATATCCTGTTTGGTTAAAACCTTAGTCTCATCAGAGGTTGAAAGTTTTAATTTACGGTTGATGCGGTAACGGCCCACATCGCCCAGGTCATATCTTTTATCAGAAAAGAATAAACGGTCGATGATACCGCGCGCAGTTTCCTCATCAGGCGGTTCAGCGTTACGTAATTGACGATAGATGTGCTCTACCGCTTCTTTTTCTGAGTTTGAAGTATCTTTTTGTAAGGTATTGTATATAATAGTGTAGTCACCGCTGGTAGCTGCATCTTCCTTGTTAAGGATAATGGTTTTAACACCTGCATCGATGATCATATCAATATGATCGTCTTCAAGCACAGTTTCACGCTCCAGGATGATCTCGTTACGGTCAATAGAAACAACTTCACCTGTATCTTCATCCACAAAGTCTTCAACCCATTTCTTTAAAACCCTTGCGGCCAGCTTACGGCCAATGAATTTTTTAAGACCTGATTTGCTCACTTTTACTTCGTCGGCCAGTTCAAATAATTCCAATATATCTTTATCAGAATCATAACCAATCGCACGCAGTAAGGTAGTTACCGGGAATTTCTTTTTACGGTCAATATAAGCATACATCACGTTGTTAACGTCTGTAGCAAATTCAATCCACGATCCTTTAAAAGGGATAACACGGGCCGAATACAATTTTGTACCGTTTGTGTGGCGGCTTTGGCCAAAAAACACACCTGGTGAACGGTGCAACTGTGAAACAATTACACGCTCGGCGCCATTGATAACAAAAGTGCCTTTTGGCGTCATATAGGGAATTGTTCCCAGATATACATCCTGCACAATGGTTTCAAAATCTTCGTGCTCCTCATCATTACATGAAAGGCGAAGCTTGGCTTTTAAAGGCACACTGTAAGTTAATCCGCGTTCGATACATTCCTGTATATCGTAACGTGGCGGATCAATAAAGTAATCAAGAAACTCTAAAACGAAGATGTTTCTTGAATCGGAGATAGGAAAATTTTCGGCAAACACTTTAAACAAACCTTCTTTATAGCGGTTGTCTGAGGTTGTTTCCAATTGAAAAAATTCCTGGAAAGATTGCAACTGAACGTCAAGAAAATCTGGATAATCCAATACTTTCCTGCTGGTTGCAAAATTTACTCTTTGATTAATTTTGTTTGCCAAGGGATTATAATTTTAGTTTAATAATAAACTGATGTAGACGTATTCGGTAGATTAGAGATTGGAGATCAGAGATTAGGAGAATTAAATTTTCAAGGCCATCCAAAATATTGGGCAACGAATCTCTAATCTCAAATCACTAAACTCTATCCCATATCTCATCAATATAAACAGCAATAGACCCCGACCAAAATAGGCCGGAGTCTGATGCTGTATTGGTGTTGGTTAACTTATTTAACCTCAACTACTGCTCCGGCTTCTTCTAATTGTTTCTTTAAAGATTCAGCTTCTTCTTTAGTAACACCAGTTTTTACTTCTTTAGGTGCACTATCAACTAAGTCTTTAGCTTCTTTTAAGCCAAGGCCGGTCAGGTCTTTTACTAATTTAACAACTGCTAATTTAGCGCCGCCTGCTTCTTTCAGGATAACGTCAAATGCAGTTTGTACTGCTGCTTCAGCAGGGGCGTCATCGCCACCACCTGCAGCAGGTGCAGCAACAGCAACAGCTGCAGCAGCAGGCTCAATACCATACTCATCTTTTAATATCTGAGCTAATTCGTTTACTTCCTTTACTGTTAAGTTTACCAACTGTTCAGCAAACGCTTTTAAATCCGCCATTTTATTTTAAATTTTACTTTTAATGCTTTTTGTTTTTTAATATCGAACTTTAAGGTGTCCGGTTAACCTCTTTCCTGTAATGTTTTCACAACGCCTGCCAGTATATTTCCGCCTGATTGCAGTGCAGAAATAACATTCTTGGCTGGTGATTGCAATAATCCGATGATCTCTCCGATCAGTTGTTCCTTCGATTTTAAATTGATCAAAGTATCTAACTGGTTATCGCCGATAAAAATTGCTGAATCAATATATGCAGCTTTCAGAATCGGCTTTTCGCCTTTTTTCCTTAACTTTTTGATCAGTTTTGCCGGGGCAGTACCTGATTTTGAGAAAAGGATTGATGATGAACCTTTAAGCACATCATGTATAGGTGAAAAATCGCCGCCGATAGCATCCATAGCCTTTTTAATTAAGCTATTTTTAGCTACCTTCATCGTAATGTCACTTTCGAAACATTGACGACGGATGTTATTGATCTTTGCAACCGTCAAATTTGAAGTATCGGTAATATAAAAGTTACCGTACTCTTTCATTTGTTCAGTAAGGGCAATTACTAATTCGTGTTTTTCTTCTTTATTCATGATTTAGATCCCCGCTACTGTTTTAGTTTCAATTTCAATTCCAGGCGACATGGTTGAAGAGATATGGATACTCTTAAAATATGTTCCTTTTGCTGCTGAAGGTTTTAATTTTGAAATGATTTGCAATACTTCCAAAGCATTTTCATAAATTTTATCAGCAGGGAAAGATACTTTTCCTATTGAGGTATGGATAATACCGGTTTTATCAACCTTGAAGTCGATTTTACCACCTTTTACCTCAGTTACAGCTTTCCCTACTTCGGGGGTTACTGTTCCTGATTTAGGGTTAGGCATAAGGTTGCGCGGACCGAGAATACGACCCAAACGACCTACTTTAGCCATAACACTTGGCATAGTGATGATAATATCAACATCAGTCCATCCACCTTCAATCTTGGCAATATAATCGTCCAAACCTACAAAGTCTGCACCTGCGTCTTTTGCTTCCTGTTCCTTATCAGGAGTACAAAGCACCAACACACGTACAGTTTTACCGGTTCCATGAGGTAAGGTGGCTATACCACGCACCATTTGATTGGCTTTACGCGGATCGACACCTAAACGAACATCAATATCAACAGATGAATCAAATTTGGTATTAGTAATATCTTTTACCAAAGATGACGCATCCTGTAAGGAATACGCTTTGTTTGCCTCAATTTTGGACTGTGCCACTTTTTGATTTTTTGTTAATCTAGCCACTGTCTTAAACTGATTTGTATAAATTAATTAATTCCAGGGAGCCGTACCTGATACGGTAATCCCCATACTGCGGGCAGTTCCTGCCACCATTTTCATGGCTGATTCTACTGTGAATGCATTCAAATCAGTCATTTTATCTTTAGCTATCGCCTCAACCTGGGTCCAGTTTACACTGCCAACTTTTTTACGGTTGGGTTCAGCCGAACCACCTTTTAAACTTGTTGCTTCCAGTAACTGGATTGCAACAGGAGGTGTTTTAATGATAAAATCGAATGACTTATCGACATAAACAGTAATAACTACCGGTAAAATTTTGCCAGGTTTGTCCTGGGTACGCGCGTTGAATTGCTTGCAAAATTCCATTATGTTCACCCCTTTTGCACCCAATGCGGGGCCAATTGGAGGTGATGGATTTGCAGCGCCGCCCTTTACCTGCAGTTTCACCATCGCACCGACTTCTTTTGCCATTTTTATTTGTTTAAATTATAACTCAATGTTAGTAAGTGGAAGCTAAGTAACATTTAAGATCTTTAATTAGTGATTTATTGAATTAGTGAATTATTGATTTCCCATCAATTCAATAAATAACTTATTTATATTTTCGACTATTGCATATTAATCAATCACCAATTCAGTAATTCACTAATTCAATAATTATTCTTTCTCTACCTGCATGTAATTCAACTCCAGCGGTGTACGCCGCCCGAATATCTTTACCATTACCTTTAATTTTTTCTTTTCTTCGTTAACTTCTTCAATCACGCCGCTAAATCCGTTGAAAGGCCCGTCCATCACTTTTACACCTTCACCTATATAATAAGGCACATTCATGGTTTCGCCCTGCGCGCTCATTTCGTCAACCTTACCTAAAATACGGTTAACTTCTGCCTGGCGCAAAGGGATGGCATTGCCTGCCTTATCGCCTAAAAACCCGATAACGCTGTTTATATTTTTTATAATATGCTCTATCTCAGCATCAAGGGCAACTTCCATCAACACATAACCGGGGAAAAAATTACGTTCTTTTGCAATTTTCTTTCCATCGCGCATCTGGTAATATTTCTCGGTAGGTATTAATACCTGCGGAACCAGATGCGTAATACCCAAACGGGCAATTTCGGCATCAATATATTGCTTTACCTTTTTTTCTTTGCCGCTTATAGCACGCACAACATACCATTTTAACTGATCGCTCATCGTTCTGCTATACTACTATGTTAATGATTTATAAAACTTATCAAGCAAAAAATGTATGCTTTGATCCATTACCATGATGATCATCGCAATAATTAACGCTGCTATTAATACTAACACCGCGCTGTTTTGCAATTCTCTCCAGGTTGGCCAGGTTACTTTCTGGGTTAACTCTATGTAAGACTCTTTAATATACTCAGATACTTTAGCCATTTTTGTTATTTACAGTATGCACGGGAACAAGGATTCGAACCCTGATCAAAGGTTTTGGAGACCTCTATTCTACCATTGAACTATTCCCGTTTGTTATAACTAAGAAAACATAAGCCCGCTTTTGTGTAGCAGACTTATGTTTCTAATTAACCTTTTTGAAATTTATTATTTCAAAATTTCAGTTACCTGACCGGCACCTACTGTCCTGCCACCTTCACGGATAGCGAAACGTAAGCCTTTTTCCATTGCGATAGCGTTGATCAGCTTTACAGTGATGGTAACGTTATCACCAGGCATAACCATTTCTACGCCTTCGGCTAAGGTGATTTCACCTGTTACGTCTGTTGTGCGGAAATAGAATTGCGGACGGTATTTATTAAAGAATGGTGTGTGACGACCACCTTCAGCTTTTGATAATACGTAAACTTCGGCTTTGAAATCTGTGTGCGGGGTTACTGAACCTGGTTTGCAAATAACCATACCACGACGGATATCAGTTTTTTCAATACCACGTAACAATAAACCTACGTTGTCACCTGCTTCACCCCTGTCAAGGATCTTGCGGAACATTTCCACACCTGTAACAGTTGATTTAAGGTTTTCAGCGCCCATACCCAGGATATCAACCTGTTCGCCGGAGTTGATAATACCACGCTCAATACGACCTGTTGCAACAGTACCACGACCAGTGATCGAGAACACGTCTTCAACAGGCATAAGGAACGGAAGTTCAGTTAAACGCGGAGGAATTGGAATGTGTGCATCAACTGCATCCATCAATTCCATAATTTTTTCAACCCATGCAGGATCGCCGTTCAAACCACCAAGGGCAGAACCTTGAATTACAGGGATAGTATCACCAGGATATTCGTAGAATGATAATAACTCACGAATTTCCATTTCAACTAATTCTAATAATTCCGGATCGTCAACCATATCCACTTTATTCATAAACACAACCAATGAAGGCACTCCAACCTGGCGGGCTAAAAGGATATGTTCACGTGTTTGAGGCATCGGACCGTCAGTAGCGGCAACAACTATAATTGCACCGTCCATTTGAGCAGCACCGGTAACCATGTTTTTCACATAATCCGCGTGACCCGGGCAGTCAACATGTGCATAGTGACGTGTAGCAGTTGAATACTCAACGTGTGCTGTATTAATAGTAATACCACGCTCTTTTTCTTCAGGAGCCGAGTCAATAGAATCGAATGAACGAGCTTCTGAGAAACCTTTATCAGCCAAAACTTTTGTAATAGCTGCGGTCAGGGTTGTTTTTCCGTGGTCAACGTGACCGATTGTACCGATGTTTAAGTGCGGTTTACTGCGGTCAAACTTTTCTTTTGCCATGATTTATATTTAATTATTTGTAGGTTAATTTTTACTTTAAAATTGTATTCGTATTCTGTTTATAACAACATTGAGCCAACAATGGGATTTGAACCCATGACCTCTTCCTTACCAAGGAAGTGCTCTACCCCTGAGCTACGTCGGCTGGTTTTTTGCTCATTGGTTCACTGGTTCATTTGTTCATTTGTAAATAGTTCGATAGTGTTTTACCACTTTGGCTACCAATGAACCATTAAACTAATTAACCAATGAACCAAACCGAGCGGAAGACGAGGTTCGAACTCGCGACCTATAGCTTGGAAGGCTATCGCTCTACCAACTGAGCTACTTCCGCTTATTCAGTTTGCAGTTTACAGTAGGCAGTTTGCTTTATTTTACCTGCTAACTGCCAACTGCCTACTGCTAACTTTTTCTGTGGGGGGAGAAGGATTCGAACCTTCGTAGCCGAAGCAGCAGATTTACAGTCTGCCCCATTTGACCGCTCTGGTATCCCCCCGTGTTAATTATTGAATTAGTGAATTGTTGAATTTAAAATTCACTCATTCAGTAATTCACTAATTCAACAATTAACAGAGCCTCCTATCGGGATCGAACCAATGACCTACTGATTACAAGTCAGTCGCTCTACCAGCTGAGCTAAGGAGGCTTAAATTTTCACCTTTATTTTTCCCGATCACCGTAAAGACCATCGGAATAGTACCAGTTAATTAATAAGACTGTGTTTTTATTTTAAAGAACCACCCGTTTCATAAAAAGAGCAAGTTACATACCTCTCCGAAAGGGATTGCAAATTTACACATTTTTAATGCTGAACAAAATTTAATTTTAAAAAAAAATCGGCGGGTTAAAAACCCGCCGATTTTGATCAATAAAGCCTCCTAAATTGCTGAAATAACAGTATCTGACAGGCATTATATATTGCTTATAATTCTGTTATTGTTTCAAGGATTCGCTTAAATTCTAATGTTTTGATAGCAGTAACCGATGGGAACGATATGCGTTTCAGGATATTGAAATGTTTATCTTCCGAAACGATGTAATCAGCATTCGCTGCGACAGCACAATCAAAAAACTTGTTATCATCGGGATCTTTTTCCATTATGTTCCATTCAAAATAGCGGATTGTGTGAACTATATTTTTTTGTAACATAATTTGTGTTAAAGCATATTCTGCGTCTTTTACTGAAAAGTACCTTTCAATTATTTCGGCATATTCGTCCAAAATATCTGTAGTTATACATAACTCATATTTGCCGTGGAGAAATGATTGCCAAACCCAATAAAAGGGCGATTTATGAGAAATACTGGCAACCAATACGTTAGTATCTAAAACTACCCGGATCATCTTAATGCGTTTTACGCATGTGACCTGCTAACATGTTTTGAAAATCAGCAGTATTATAACGTTTCTGTGCGATGGTTTCGTCTAAGTGCTGCTGCATTTTACGACTATTGAAACCCAACAACAATTCACGCAAGTCCTCTAAATCTTGTTCGCTATACGGTTTTTTAACTATCTGTAAAACCATTAGTTGCGCATCGCTTAATGGTTTTGCTTTTATTGTATTTTTCATTGATAATATAATTGTAAAGCAAATATAACTATAATATTTATAAGCCAAAGCTGTTAAAGGGTATCAGTCCGCAGCATAAACCCGGAACACATATAAACTTAAAATTTTAAAGCCTCAAACAAGTCGTAATTTGTGTGGTGAAGGATAATTTATTGGTATTAAAATCAATTTAAATGGGACATTATCAAGGACATTGTCTGAAAGTTTTAAGTCCATTAAATCATTGTCAACACAATAATTAATAACCAATTTTAAATATCGCCTGATAACCATTAATGGCAGAAATTCTTCTCCGCGAAAACTCATCCATTCCATTAAATCTTTTTTTCCTTTTGAACTGTTGCATATTTTGCAAGCATAAATCAAGTTGTCACCAACGTCTTTTCCACCTAATTTTTGTGCTAAAATATGGTCTAATGCAAGTTGTTCCGTTGAATTACAATAATTGCATTTGGTGCCAATTGATAATTTTATTTTTTCATCGTCAAAAAGAGTTCTAATGTTCATCGTTCCTGTTAAAAGCCCTTTATATAGCCTGGCCCTAACCATAAAGTTAAACCTTTCATATTTTTCCTGTCCTTTAACTACAGCTGTATGTGCCATTGCTAAATTAGCATATGCATAAAATAAATGTTCTCTTACAGTTATGTCCGTTAATGGTACTTTTTTATTAGCCATTTGTCTTTTATTTAACTGATTTACAAACTATTAATGTAAGTGCTTATTCTGTCAAGTAATTCATCAAAATCAGGCTGTCCTTTATAATAAAGAGTAGCAGTAGCCTCATACCTTTTTCTAAAACTGAGCCTTAAACCAAAATTTTTAAGCAGAAAAGCCTCGTTATCAGCTATAGGGGTTTCTAAATCTACAGCAGGGAACCTACTGACTTTATGTGCTTCATATTCAGGGGTGCCGATAAATTTCTTAACATCTTCATTTCCCAACAGGCAGTATATATCATAATATTGCCGCATTAAATTTGACCGGGCAATGCCGTCGCCCTGTTCCTGACGAAATTTTGTAGCGATCGTCTGAAGCTTTTCGACGAAAGTGTAGCCAGGGTGGTAACAAATTATATCAACTGCCCTATTATCAATAATATCAACAGATGTATTTCCTTTAACTCTGTCATAGGCCCATGAACTGATCATAAGCTTATAATTAGGAGTGACGGTATCAAAGCCCGATTCTAATAAAATACCATCTTTAACACCCTCAATATGACTTGTTTTGCTTTCATAATTTAACCTGACGCCGCCGCTCCGGTAGTAAACCATATCATCAAATGCATAGTCCCTTGCAACAGATGTAATGCCATCAATTTTTATAGTTTCGGCCAACCAATCATAAAACTGTTTTCTTGCCTCAATATTTTTTGGCTTAATGTTCTTAGGATTTTCATTAATCCCCATTGCTGCCGGAGGTTTGATGTGGATATCAATATCCTCCGAAAAGCGGTCGATAATGTGGTACCCTTTGGATAAAGAAGTTCCACCTTTTAATTCAAATTCAAATCCCAGCTTTTTTAGTCCGTACAATACATGCATAATCCAGTAATCTTTTTCGATTAATCCCGCCTGTATGCCGGTGTCGTCTTCTATAATGCGCAATAAGGCGGGAAAATCCTGATGATTGTGCAGGTAATCAGAAGGCATATTGTTGTGGTTCAGCTTCCATTAATGGTAAAAGTATTCTTTTTGCTTTGGCATTTCCATATTCTAAAACAGCATATTTTAATTTGGGGGTATCCATTGTGCCAACTTTAGAGATTATATTTTTTAAAACCTCCTCATGGTCCTCTGCCAGTGTTTCGAGATTATTGACCATATCTACCAATAAAAATTCCGGCGTTACTTTTTTAGGGAAATGAGGCTTTACCCGGAAAGAAAACTTTTTATTCCCTAAAATGAATTCACCATGCCGCTTATGATTATAGACAATTCTTTGATTGTAGAGCTGTGTAGTACCAACACCCAAACCGTTATAATCATTGAATGAGGTGAGCAAAAAACGTTCATCTTTTAGAAAGCTGCGTACCAATGCCTGTTCTTCCGGCGGTGTTTTGCCAAATGCAGTTTCCTCCGGCAAATAATATAGCCCCTGGGACAGCTTTTGTAATGTTCCGTCTTCTACAAGCGCTTCCAAATGACGGTCAACTGATTTAGACCATAAGGCCAAATCAGACCGGCGATATACTTTGCCGCTCTTTAAGTGTTTTTTAAGATATTCTACTTTAGTCACGTTTAATTTATTTCAATTGTAAAGATACAATACAATAAGCTTTAAAGAAAGAATTATTATTGAAAATTCATGCAAATTAATAAACTTTGACCACGAAAACGGCTTGCAATTAATATCAAAGACCAGCTTGCAAAGCTCAAACATTTAAAAAAAAATCGGCGGGGTAAAAACCCGCCGATCTCATAATAATTTTGTTGCTTATTTAGTTAAAACTCTTCCGTCGCCGTCATTAAGGCAGCTATTTTGGCCGTTTCGGCAACGGTGGCTTTCTTTGTTTTATACTTTTCAATTTGCTTGCGCAGGCTTTCAACAGCCAAATCAGTAGCCTCTTCAAAAGTTTTACATTGCTCTTTGGCAAATATCTGGCTGCCCGGCAACATCAGTTTAATCTCCGTTATCTTATTGGCTTCATCTTCTACATTCTCCAGTTTTAAATAAACTTCGCCGCTTATGATATGATCAAAGAAAGTTTCAAGCTTGTCTGTTTTCTTCTGGATAAAATCCAATAATTTTTTGTCTGCATTAAAACGAATAGATTGCACTGCGATTTTCATGATTCCTCCTTGTTTATGCCTTTGGATGGGCTTGTTTGTAAATAGACTTTAAACGTTCAACTGAATTATGTGTATAAATTTGGGTGGCGCTAAGATTAGCGTGCCCCAAAAGCTCTTTGATGGCGTTCAGATCGGCCCCGCGGTTTAACAGGCTTGTTGCAAATGTGTGGCGCAACACATGCGGGCTCTTTTTATTTTGGGTTGATATATAAGAAAGGTATTTATGCACAGTAAGATATATAAGCTTAGCGTAAGCATTTGCTCCTTTATCTGTAACGATTAAGGTTAACGAATTGTTACCGGAAAAATCCTGTTTTTTCTTTAACTCCTGATATTCAGTGATTAATAATTTCAATTCATTATTTACCGGGATGATGCGTTCCTTGTTGCGTTTCCCTAACACTTTTACCGTTCCCTCATAAACGTTAATATCGGTATCTTTAACGCCCAATAGTTCAGACAGGCGCATCCCGGTACCAAACAGCATTTCGATAATCAGTTTATCGCGCAAGCCCTTAAAATCATGGCCGAAAACTTCATTATCATCCAGCATTTGGGTGAGTTTTACATCTTCGACGATCACAGGCAGGTTCTTGGGGATCTTTGGCGTGTTGATTTTTGAAGCAGGGTTGACGGTGATGACGCCTTCCTGCAATAAAAATTTAAAGTATTTGCGCAGCGTGGCTATCTTCCGGTTGATGGAGCGGGCTATGATATGCGTATCCATCAGTTCCACCATCCAGTTGCGGATATGATAATGCGTAATTTGCGATGGATGTGTAATTACAGAATCTGGCGCCGGTGTCTGTTTTTCAGGATTATTGAGGAAGATAAAAAACTGGTCAAGGTCTGACTGATAAGCGGATACGGTATGCGGGGAATACCTTTTTTCGAATTTAATATACCGGATAAAACGCTCTGAAAACATAAAAACTATTTGTACACCCGAACGATGAATGTACAAATAGTTTTGATATATTGTTTAAAAAAACTGAAAAAATTTAAAAAAAATTAAACAGTTGTTTCTAAGTTCATATTTTGCTTGTAGATGGCATGTTTCACCTCGTGACGACGGGTTATAGATTTCTTTTCAAATGCCTGGCGACTGCGAAGTTCTCTTAAAACTCCTGTCTTTTCAAATTTCTTTTTAAAGCGTTTTAATGCTTTATCCAATGATTCGCCGTCTTTTACGTTAATAATGATCATAATTCCCAAATACCTCCTTTCAGGGAAGGCAAAGGTAGGGAATGTTTTTGGGATTTGAAAGGGGGATGTTGATTATCTTTATGAATATCTACTAACGAATGCCGGATTTTGAATAATGAAGTGCTATCGTCTAAGGCTGTTCCCCGACAAATTCATTTTCTCCAGATGATTCTGCTTGCAATTCCTTTAATAAAGCGATAATCTTTTCTTCATAAACCTTTCTTCGCGAAGGATCGCAATTTCTCCATGCTTTTGCAAGCGCTTCATCAACTTCCAATATATTGGTTGCCATAATTCCTGAATTGCGTTATAAACAAAAATACATGAATTAAATTTCACAAGCAAGGATGAGTTTTAGATGTTAGCGGGAAAACTTACGAAGTTTTAAAAACTTCGTAAGTTAATTCTAAAGCTTGCAGAAATCCACTTCGAAATTCGACATTCAAAATTCATTATTCGATATTAACCCCTTTCTAACGAAGCACTTCCCTGCTGATCACAATTTTCTGTATCTCCGATGTCCCCTCACCTATAGTACATAATTTAGCATCGCGATAGTATTTTTCAACCGGGAAATCTTTTGTGTAACCATAACCGCCGAAGATCTGTACCGCTTCATTTGCGGTACGGACAGCCACTTCGGACGCATAGTATTTTGCCATGGCTGATTGTTTGGTTACCGGCAGGTGTTTATTTTTAAAGTCGGCAGCCTGCATAATGAGTAATTCGGCGGCCTCAATTTCAATAGCCATATCCGCCAGTTTAAAAGCTATCCCCTGGAAATTACTGATGGGCTGTCCGAATTGTTTGCGCTGTTTTGAATACGCTACCGCTGCCTGAAATGCACCCTTCGCAATACCTAATGATAAAGCGGCTATAGAGATCCGCCCGCCATCCAGTACTTTCATCGCCTGTTTAAAGCCTTCCCCTTCATTGCCCAAAAGATTTTCCTTTGGTACCCTACAGTTGTCAAATATCAGTTCGGTTGTTTCGGAGGCACGCATGCCAAGTTTATTTTCCTTTTTACCGTGGGTAAAACCAGGCGTTCCCTTTTCAATTACCAGGGTTGAAATACCTCTTGAATCATTTTTTTCACCAGTACGTACCATTACCACAGCCACATTGCCCGATTTGCCGTGGGTGATCCAGTTTTTGGAGCCGTTTACTATATAATCATCGCCGTCCAAAACAGCGGTGGTATTCATGCCCATCGCATCCGAACCGGTATTGGCTTCGGTAAGGCCCCAGGCGCCGAGCCATTCGCAGGTTGCCAGTTTGGGCAGCCAGCGGTGCTTTTGCTCTTCGCTGCCAAAGGCCAGGATATGCCCGGTGCAAAGCGAGTTATGTGCAGCAACCGACAAACCAATAGATCCGCATACTTTGGCAATTTCGCTGATCACCGTAACATACTCAAAATAACCAAAACCCGAACCGCCGTATTCCACCGGCACAAATACACCCATCATGCCAAGTTCTCCCAGTTTTTTAAACAGTTCAATCGGAAAATGCTGTGCTTCGTCCCATTCCATCATATATGGCCTGATGTGTTTTTCGGCAAAATCCCTGGCCATCTGGCCTATCATCCGCTGGTTATCATTTATTGAAAAATCGAAGCTTGCGGGGCTGTCTGTCAGTAAGGAATCCATGTGTTTATAATTGATTTATAGCAAAGTAAAGCAATATTTTATGCATTAAATCAAATAAAAAACGGGTGAAAAATGAACGGATTGGTATATGGTATAAATTGTGGGTTTAGGTAAAATTGGCAAGTTTATCAGGCCGAAATTAACCTGAAAATATTTTTTTGTACATGTCGATATCTCCAAAAAAACATTCCTTGTCTATAGTGCAAATAGTAATGAAATACATGCCGTTATCAGCATAATTCCAGGTTTGTAAACGAGCTGAAGATATTCGATATTTATTTTTGAAGAGATCAGACATTTCAATACCCTGCCAGCACCACCACCCTATCACAAACAGGCGCTATCCTTTCCATCCCGTTTAAAAAACCCAATCCAACCACAAAACAAAAACCGGCTACTATGCCGCCCATTTCCTGTATCAGTTCGCTTGCCGCGAGGGCCGTGCCTCCGGTTGCCAGCAGGTCATCATGAATAAGGATATGCTGTCCGGGTTCAAAGGCATCGGTATGCAGTTCAATGGTAGCGGTGCCATATTCAAGTTTATAGGCTTTTTGTTTAATAGTAAAGGGCAGCTTGCCGGCTTTTCGCACCGGCACAAAGGGCACCCCCAGTTTGGTAGCCAGGGTTAAACCGAATAAAAACCCCCTGCTTTCTATACCTGCTATGGCATCAATACGTATGCCTTTCAGTTGTTCAGCAAAGGCGTCGACAATGTTTATGCATAATTGGGGGTCTTTCAAAATTGGGGTTATATCTTTAAAAATTATCCCCGGTTTCGGGAAATCAGGAATATCACGGATGGCCTGTTTTATTTGCTGCACTATCATTTAAAATTCAAATAAGGCTCAATTTTACGCAAAATTTTATCATCCAGTATAGCAATGTTTTTCAAATCGGCTATTGCGTTATAATTACCATGCTGCACCCGGTATTGGATAATAGCGTTCACCTGCTTATAACCAAGGTAAGAGAATATCCGCAGTTGGTCAAATGATACGGTGTTGATATTTATTTTCTTTACCTTATCGGGATTAACAGAAACCTGGTCTTTGATCGCGGCGTAAACTAAGGAATCGATGCCAAAAATCTCTTTAAGCTGTTCTTTATGGTAAAACCCGCCCAGGCGTCCCCTGTACCTGATGATGCGCAGTGCAAATGATGGCCCTATACCCCTCAGCTCTGTAAGCTTTGCCGAATCAGCACCATTGAGTTCAATTATTTCACCGGGTTTTATTTTCTTTGCGGTAACAACGGATTCAGGAATCTGGATATAAGGCTCAAGCCTTTTATAATCACCGGGCGTAATGGCGTATATCTTTTTCAGGTCTTCCCTGCTGTAAAACCTGCCGCCTTTTGTCTCAAAATGCTTTATTACAGCGGACTGCCGCTCACTCAGGCCCAACTGCTCCCATTGCTGTACAGTTAGCTGATTGGGATTAAAGGGAAGCATCACCGGGTTCGGTATTTTATCGTCCGATAAAGGTTTGTTACCGGAATAACCTTTTTGACCCTCAAGCTTACTGAATTGTGCAAATGCTTTATCAAAATCTTTTATATTTATTGTTTTATCTTTGTGCAGCAATTGATAAACATAAGGCGCAACCAACACTATTGCAATTAAAACAACAAGTACCACCAGGCCATTCCATTCTTTTTTGGTGATGGATAAGTACTTTTTTATTTGCGTTTTCATTTACAAGGTTTATTAAAGTTTAAATTAAACAAATTTTTTGCATATTTATTCCCAATATTTAAGGGTTTATTTTTTTATAATAGATAGATGAAAGTGATCACCACCGAAGAGTTTGCCAAAGCCACCAAATTGGATAAGTTGAAAATGCCTGGCCTGGCCGCTTTATTGATGGAACTCATGAAAATAAACGAGGTAAACAAACTGTTTGGCCAGGCGCAGCCTAAACAAGGACCGGAGTTTGTGGATGCCATTTTAGAAGGTTGCGGCATTAAAATAGAATATGACGAAAGGGAACTGAAAAACATTCCAGCCACAGGCAGTTTTATAGCCATTGCAAACCATCCGTACGGGGGCATTGAAGGCATGGTGCTGCTGAAGCTGCTATGCACGGTGAGGCCCGATGCCAAACTGATGGCCAATTTCCTGCTAAAAAAGATCCCAAACCTGAGCGATTATTTTATTGCGGTAAACCCTTTTGAAAATGTAGAACACTCATCCAGCATAAGCGGTTTAAAAAACACACTGGAGTTATTGGCCAACGGTACGCCAATTGGCATATTCCCTGCCGGGGAGGTATCAACTTACAAAGTAGATAAACAGCAGGTAACCGACAGGATGTGGCACCCGGTAGTGGGCAAGATCATAGCGAAAGCCAAAGTACCTGTGGTCCCCGTTTATTTCCACGGAAACAACAGTTTGCTTTTTAACTTGCTTAGCTTAATACACCCCGCCCTGCGGACCGCTAAATTACCATCGGAGTTATTTAATAAGCAGGGCCACACTATCAGGCTGCGTATTGGCAAACCTATAAATATTGAGGACATACCGGAATATACCAACAGCGCCAAATTGCTCAGTTTTTTGCGGGCTCGCACTTATGCTTTGGGTACCGGGCTTGAGGATGAAAAGAAAATATTTAATCCCCGGAATATTTTCAAAATAAGAAAACAGCCTAAAGACATAGTGCCAGAAATCAATTCAACGATCCTTGAAAAAGAAATCGGGCATTTACGCGAGGATTACCGGATTTTGACAGAGAAAAATTATGAGGTATTTATTACCCCTACTTCTTTGATCCCCAATATTATCCGTGAAATTGGCCGGCTGAGGGAAGTAACCTTCAGAGAAATTGGTGAAGGGACAAATAAAGCAACTGACCTTGATGAATATGATATTTATTATCATCACCTGTTTATTTGGGATACAGAAGCAAAACTAATAGTAGGCGCATACCGTATTGGCCTTGGCGATGAGATATTTTACAGTATTGGCAAAAAAGGGTTTTATATATCCGAATTGTTTAAAATTAAGACACAATTTACCCCTGTACTAAAAAAGAGCATCGAGCTTGGCCGTTCATGGGTACGTAAAGAATACCAGCAAAAGCCATTGCCGCTGTTTTTATTATGGAAAGGGATTTTAAAGTACCTGATCGATAATCCCCGCTACCGTTATCTGATAGGCCCGGTAAGCATCAGTAATTCCTTTTCAAAATTCTCAAAATCGCTCATTGTTGATTATATCAACCGGAACCATTTCGACCATGAAATGGCCCAGTTTGTAAGGCCCCGTAAAAAATTCAAGGTTGACTTTTCAAGTATCGATACTGATCTTCTAATGTCGGGCGGGGATACTTTTAAAGGACTGGACAACCTGATTTCGGAGGTGGAAACACATAACATGAAAGTACCGGTTATGCTACGCCAGTATATTGCACTTAATGCTAAAATCATCTGCTTTAATATTGACCCTAAATTTGCCGATTGCCTCGACGGCTTTTTAGTGCTCGATCTTGAAAAGGTGCCACAGGATATTTTGGATAAATTGGGGAAGAATTTGTAGGAACAGAGTCAAGAGCCAAGAACCAAGAACCAGGATTTCATTTGCTTTTGTGTTGGTTCTTGACTCCTGATTCTTGATTCTCTTCAGTATCTGATCGAAAACTTTTTCAATATAAAATGCAGCAACCATATCGGCCCGATAAGCAGGAATTTGCCGTCATCAAAAAAGGATGGTTTTTTACCCTCTATTTTGTGGCCGATGAATTGCCCGACCCACGCTAATACAAAAATGACCAAACAAACCAGCCATAAAACGGGGCCGCCTGCTTTTTGGATATCTTCGATCTTTATTACACCGTAACTAAAAGCAAATAGCACCAGCAGCATGAAGTACGACAGTACCGGCGAAAGCCTGTAGTAATAGTAACAACTGAAAGCGAGTAAAAACGATGCCCAGTTAATGAAGCCGTTATACTGACCCAGGAATTTAATGTGGGGAAACGGGATTGCCCAAATAAGGCCGAACAAACTAAACACTATCAACGGAACGCAAATCCAATGGATTCTCTTATTAGTCGGATTTCGATGGCTTTCGGCGTATTTATCAAAATAAATATCAACGGGGCGGAAACTTTTCGTACCCGCCGTCGTTGATTTTTTATTTGAAGCATTTTTCAAATTGTATTATTTATGCATGTAATTAATTATTGCCAGAACAGATCCTATAATTGCCAGAAGCTGGATGATCCCTACGGTAAACACTGTTTTGTATAACGTAGCGTTAAATTCCGTTTTAATACTTTCTATCCGTTCAATAAGTTCTATTTTAACATTGTCAATTTTCCCATTGAGTTCTGTTTTAGTACTTTCAATTTTTTCAACAAGATCTGTTTTGCCATTCTCAACTTTCCCGATTATTTCTGTTTTATCCTTTTGGGTCAAAAATAACTCTTTACTAAGCTGAAACTTTTCGTCCTGCCTGTTATCTATCTCATTTAATACATCCGAAATAAAACCGGCATCTTCACGCGAAAAATTATATTTCGTGAAAATTTCAGAGACTTTGGATTTTAAAGTAGCCTGCATTGCAATTAATGTTTTAAATTTTAATGCTAAATTTAAACATTTTGTTTCTATTTAGCAAACGCAACCGACCTGGTTTCCCTGATTACTGTTACTTTTATTTGTCCCGGATAGGTCATTTCTGTTTGTATCCGGTTTGAAATATCAGCAGCCAGTATTTCTGATTGCGCATCGCTTATCTTTTCGCTTTCAACCACTACACGTAATTCGCGGCCAGCCTGTATCGCAAATGTTTTTTCGACGCCCGGATATGACATTGCCAGCTCTTCCAGCTCTTTCAAACGTTTGATATAGCTTTCAACCACTTCGCGGCGCGCTCCGGGACGTGCGCCGGAGATGGCGTCACAAACCTGTATTATGGGCGACAACATCGAGGTCATTTCTATTTCATCGTGGTGGGCGCCTATAGCATTACAAACTTCGGGATGCTCTTTATACTTCTCTGCCAGCTGCATACCTAAAATAGCGTGTGGCAATTCCGGGTTATCATCAGGCACTTTACCAATATCATGAAGTAAACCGGCGCGTTTTGCAAGTTTCACGTTCAGGCCAAGTTCAGCTGCCATAGTAGCGCAAAAATTGGCTACTTCGCGGGAGTGCTGCAACAGGTTTTGCCCGTAAGATGAGCGGTAGCGCATACGGCCAACCATGCGGATCAGTTCGGGGTGCAGTCCGCTGATGCCAAGGTCGATAACAGTACGCTCGCCGATTTCAACAATTTCCTCTTCAATCTGTTTTTTGGTTTTGGCCACCACTTCTTCAATACGTGCCGGGTGGATACGTCCGTCAGTCACCAGGCGGTGCATGGCAAGGCGGGCAATTTCGCGTCTTACCGGATCAAAGCCCGAAAGGATAATAGCTTCCGGCGTGTCATCTACAATGATCTCGATGCCCGTTGCAGCTTCCAAAGCACGGATATTCCTGCCTTCGCGGCCAATGATACGGCCCTTTATTTCGTCATTCTCAATATTGAAAATTGAAACCGTGTTTTCGATAGCGCTTTCAGTAGCGGTACGCTGGATCGTTTGGATCACTATTTTCTTAGCTTCTTTGGTAGCGGTAAGCTTGGCCTCGTCAACAATATCCTTTATCTGGATCATTGCTTTACTGCGGGCTTCTTCGCGTAGCGTATCTACCAACTGGTTTTTCGCATCTTCGGCTGACAAACCTGCGATGGTTTCCAGTTGCTGAATATGGGAATTCTTCAGGATCTCAACTTCTTCCTGCTTCTTAACTACAATTTCTGTTTGCCGCTCCAGGTTTTTACGAACATTATCCAGTTCGCTTTCCTTACGGTTCATGTTTTCCAAACGCGAATTAAGCGACTGCTCTTTTTGTTTAACGCCGTTTTCGCGTTGGTTAATGCCGTTGTTTTTTTCGTTAACCTGCTGTTCGTGTTCGGCCTTCATTTGTAAAAAACGCTCTTTTGCTTCCAGTAATTTATTCTTTTTCAGAATTTCGGAATCATTTTCAGCATCCTTCAGTATTTTTTTCACTTTGTTCTGGGCAGCTACTTCCTGGTCTTTAAACAGTTTTCGCAGCAAAAATCGTCCTATAAGCACCCCCGGAAGGCCGCCTATAAGTATCCCGATAATGAGATATATGTATATGTTCATAGTTAAATTGGTATAAATTAGTATAAATAAAAAACCGCGTCTAAATTTTTAAGTATCATGTATTTAAAACTTCTTAAGGGACGTTAGGAATCATGGGTTACCGTTAAACTAACGATTAACGCATGCCTCTTTTATCCTCAGATATTGAAGCGTTAAGTTTTTAATAGTGAAACTTAAAATTTAACCGCGGTTAAATCTTAATGGCGCTGTATGTATAAAGAACGTTATTGCTTTGAAAAAAATTGAGTCAATAAATAATCCAGTTGGTAAACCTTTTCTGCTACTTCTGTATCCTCAACCGTAACTTTCATATCTGCTTTTAATGAGGATGTTGCATAATGCAGCACACACATCGAAAGCAAATCCTGTTTATCCCTCACCGCGTAATTTTCCTGATATTCTTTTATCCGGTCGTTAATCAGCTTGGCTGCTCTACGTATTATTTCTTCTTCTTCCATGTTTACCTTTAAGGGGTAAACTCTGTCCGCAATATTTATTTTTATGGAGATTTCTCCCATTTTAGCTTTTCACTTTTGTATTACTTTTTCAATAATACAATACACTTATCAATTTCCTGCACAAATTCGTTAATTTTTTGCTTTATGTCAAGACTTTTTTCATTTGTTTCTGAAAAAGATTTTGCCATTTTCAAAGCACGGAGCTTTTCGTCCAGTTCTTTGGTCTTATTTTTACTCGCATTCAGGGCTACAGTCAAGGCCTCGCTCTCTAATTTCAACAGGTCATTTTCCTCCTGTAAAGCAGCACAAAGCTCAATTAAGCGCTCCGTTCTATCTACAATGGTATTTAATTGATCTGCTAATGACATTGGTATTAGTGATTGGAGGTTAGAGATTAGTAATTAGTTTTATATTTTTTTAAGTTAATTTAATATTATCTGCAAATGTATTTCTTTTTAGGATAATCCGTCAACTACTTATCTAATCTCTAATTAACTAATCTCAAATCTCTATTTCCTTATCTCAGCTCCAACCTCTTTCCCGAAGTTATAAATTATTTTTTGCATTATGCCATCTATGGCTTTATCTGTCAGGGTTTTTTCATTATCCTGCAAAATAAAACTTAGGGCATACGATTTTTTCCCTGCCGGAAGTTTATCGCCCTGGTAAACATCAAACACATTTATATCCTGCAATAATTTACGCTCGGTTTTTTGGGCAATCTGTTTCAACTGACCAAATGTTACGTTTTTATCGATCAGCATAGAAAGGTCACGCCTTACTGCCGGGTATTTTGAGATTTCTGAATAAACGATCTTGTTTTTACGGGCTAATTTCAGGATCATATCAAAATTAAAATCAGCATAAAAAACCTCTTTGTCAACTTCGGCCTTTTTCAAAGCTTCGGGCGCTACCGACCCGAATTTAACCAGTTGCTTATTATTCAGCTTGTATTGCAAACCGTAAGCAAGTTTTTTGCAGGTAGCCTCTTCCGCCTGCATATCGCTGCAATTCAGTTTTGCCAGGATACCATCAACAATAGCTTTTAAATGATAAAAAGAGACCGGGTTTACCTTTTGGTTCCATTGTTCGGACTGATCGGTCCCGGTAATAAATACAGCGAAACGCTGGGTTTCCACATATTTTTCCTCTTCCAGCGAATATACTTTGCCAAACTCATAGAGCCTAAGATCCGGGTTCCTGCGGTTCTGGTTATAGGCAACGGCTTCCAGGCCCGAGAATAGCATGGTTTGGCGCATCACATCCAGGTCGCTGCTTAATGGGTTCAATATCTTAACCGCTTTATCAAGGTTGGATGAATAGGCCGATTTGGTTAAGGAGTTCGACATGATCTCGTTAAAGCCATTGGCCGAAAGCAGGTCGGACAACAGGTTTTGCACCGAATCTTTTTCGGGCCTTTGCGAATTATTTAAAGATGCGCGAACCTGGGTTGGGATCTCAATATTATTGTACCCGTAAATGCGCAAAATCTCTTCCACCACATCCACTTCGCGGGTAATATCCACACGGTATGGCGGTACTTTCAACAACAGCCCTTCAGCGGTCTCCGTAACAATATCGATATCCAAAGCTTTGATAATGCCTTTTATTTCCTCATGCGGGATTGCTTTACCAATCAGCCTGTCCACATTATTATAGCTAATTTCCACCTCAAACGGGGCTACAGGGTTTGGATAATGGTCTGATATTTCGGACGAGATCAAACCACCGGCAATTTCCTTTATGAGTAAAGCTGCACGCTTTAAAGCAAAAACCGTCATATCCGGGTCGGTGCCGCGTTCAAACCTGAAGGATGCATCGGTTTTTAAGCCATGCCGCTTGGAAGTTTTGCGCACCGAAACAGCGTTAAAATACGCGCTCTCCAGGAAGATACTTTTTGTGCCTGCACTTACCCCCGAACCAATACCGCCAAAAACGCCGGCTATGCACATCGGCCCTTCGACATTACAAATCATCAAATCATCGGCAGAAAGTTTCCGCTCTACATCGTCCAGTGTTTTGAACTGTGTACCTTCCGCACAATTTTTTACGATAACAGTGTCACCTTTTATAGCATCTGAGTCAAAAGCATGCAGGGGCTGTCCAAGGTCGTGCAGCACATAGTTGGTCGCATCTACAATATTGTTGATGGAACGAATGCCTATCACACTCAAACGTTCTTTGAGCCATTTGGGCGATTCCTTCACTTCAACGCCCGAAATAGTTACGCCTGAATAGCGCGGGCTGGCCTGTTCGTTTTCAACAATAACCTTTATGGTACGACTGGTATTGTCCACCCTGAATGCAGAAACATCCGGTCTTTTAACAGCGATCTTTAAAAAAGCAGCTATATCCCGGGCAGTACCCAAATGCGAAGCCGCATCGGCACGGTTAGGTGTTAACCCAATTTCGTACAGGTAATCATCATTTATTTTAAAATAATCTTTTGCAGGTGTGCCGATAACGGCGGTGGGATCAAGCACCATAATACCTGCATGATCTGTACCCAAACCTATTTCGTCCTCCGCGCAGATCATCCCTTCGGATACCTCACCCCTTATTTTTGATTTATTGATCTTAAACGGTTCGCCTGCTGTTGGGTAAACACTCGTGCCAACAGTCGCGACCACTACTTTTTGCCCGGCCGCCACGTTATGCGCCCCGCAAACAATCTGCAGGTCTTCGCCTGTGCCCACATCCACTTTGGTGATGCTTAACCTGTCGGCATTGGGATGCTGTGAGCGTTCCTTCACGTAGCCAATAACCAAACCCTCCAGTCCGCCGGGAATTGGCTGCACCTTTTCAAGGCTCTCCACTTCCAAACCTGTACCTGTTAATATCTTCGAAATTTCTTCCGGGGTTTTGTCTGTATCAACAAATTCTTTAAGCCAATTATAGGATATCTTCATTATAGCGCGATGATAATCGGCAAAGATACAATTTAGGCTGAAAGGTTAAAGGATAAAGGTGAAGGGTGAAAGGCAAATGCATTAAAAGGCTGCTCAGACGAAGCTCAAGGTGCTGTTAAGTTAAGTGACAAGCCCACATCGGGGGCAAATATTGGTAGAAAAACGGCCCACCAGATATTATGTGCCAGATGTACAGAACCACCGCCATGTATTAGCGCTAATGCCGCTTCATTGGTTGCGTACCGATGGCACGCTAACTCTTTTTATTGTTTTCTACCAATATTTCGCACCTGACGGCGCTTGTTTTAATATTTCAACTTGATTTATTTTAGTGATTTTCAAACTAAATCATCTCCCGGAGCCCTTGATAATTCCCTCAGTTTTCGGTATATTTGATGAATTGGTATTCTTTTTTGGTTTATCCAAAAAACAGCAGTATAAATTTCAGAGGTTCTTTTTTAGCGAAATCCCCTGCCTTTCTTTGATATTTTAGTATATTTACCTTATATTCAATGTTTTGACAAAAACAAACCTCGGTTTTTTACGAGGAGCTAAACGCGTTTAGCCTCTCAAACCGGAGAAATTACGAGGAGCTAAACGCATTTAGCTTCTCAAACTGAAAAAATTACGGGGAGCTAAACGCATTTAGCCTCTCAAACCCAAAAAATTACGGGAACCTAAACGCGTTTAGCCCCTCGTAATTCCGAAATTTACAGAATCACAGCCCGTTTATTCTTTCAGACTCCCGGACTTTCCCGACTTTCGGACTAAAACTAACCACTTGCCTATATAAAGTAATTCAGTTAGTTTTAAACGTTTATAAAAACCAAATCCAATTTTATGAAATATCAATATCTGCGGTTTAAATTAGTTTTCACACTGGCCCTGAACTGCCTGCTGATCTTCAGCCTGAAGGCGCAAAACAAACAACAGTACAGCAGTTTGGCGGATGCTTTAAGATCAGCGGGAAACCTTTATGGCAACCCGGGTCCGCAAAGCGTTAACTGGACCAATGAAGGGAACAAATATTCTTTTATTAATAATGGTGAGATCCGTTCCATGGATCCAAAAACACTGCAGGATGAACTTATTTTCACCAACAAAGGCATTACTTTCCCCGGGAGTACAAAGCCATTTGAGTACGAATCGTTCCAATGGTCGCATGATTCAAAACACCTCGTTTTTAAAACCAATACCAGGCATATTTACCGCAGGTCGGCCATATCCGATTATTTTGATTACAGCGTTGATACCAAAACTTTAAAACAGGCCGCCAAAGATGCCCGCACGGCAGAGTTATCGCCCGATGGCACCAAAGTAGGTATGGAGCGTAATGGCAATATGTTTGCCTACGATTTCGCCAGCGGGAAAGAGCAAGCTTTAACCGGCGATTCCACCAGTGAGAACGGCACTTTTAACGGACACTACGATTGGGTTTACGAAGAAGAATTTGGACAGGCCCAGGCCTGGAACTGGTCGAAGGACAGTAAATACATTGCCTTTTGGCAATTTGATGAACGCCCGGTACCCGATTTCCAGATGACCAATTTTGAAGGTACACACCCCGAGCAGGTACATATTTCTATTCCGCAGGTGGGCGATCCCAACCCTTCGGTAAAAATTGGCGTCGTCGATGTGGCTTCCGGCAAAAAGGTATGGCTCAGTCCGGATGAAACCGGGGATTTCTATATCCCGCGCATTTACTGGACAAGCACCCCTGATGTTTTGGCTTTGATGACCCTTAACCGGGCGCAAAACCACATGAAACTCTACTTTTTTAATGTAAAAACAGGCGAGCATCACGTGGTATTGGAAGAGCAGAACACTACCTGGATTGCCATCTTTAATTTTTATACTAATGTGAATGATATGGTGTATTTCCCCGAAAAGTCGAAAGAATTTTTCTGGGTATCCGACCGTTCGGGCTATTACCATATTTACCGGTACAATTACGATGGCAAGCTCATAAACCAGGTTACCAAAGGCGATTGGGATATGATAAAGGTAACCGGTATCAATCCTGAAGCAAAAAAGATCTATTATTTATCAGCAGAAGACGGGGGCCTTGAGCAGCAATTCTATTCCATAAAGTTTGATGGCAGCGATAAAACAAAACTGTCAACCGTGCCGGGGTATCATGATATCAAAATGTCGCCCAATACCAAATATTACCTTGAAAACTACAGCAATGTAAGTACCCCGTTATATGTTACCTTAAATGATGACCATGGTAAAATATTGAAGGTGCTGGAAGATAACCACGCCGTAACCGATTATTTAAAAACACAGGCCTATTCGGCCCCGGAATACTTTAAGTTTAAAACAACTGATGGCGTTAGCCTGGATGGTTATATCATCAAACCATTTAATTTCGATCCCAATAAAAAATATCCGGTAGTGATGACTGTGTATGGTGGCCCGGAGTCGCATGATGTATTTAACAGTTTTTCTACAGATGTTTCGCAACAATGGCTGGCACAAAACGGCTACATAGTTGCCGATGTAAATAACCGGGGCATTGCCAATTACGGCAGCGCCTTTATGAAAGTTGTTTACAAGCAATTGGGTAAATGGGAAAGCAACGATTTCGCGGAAACCGCCGGTTACCTCGCTAAACTGCCATTTGTGGATGGCAGTAAAATGGCTATTATGGGCACCAGCTACGGCGGCTACAGCACTACCTACACGCTGCTTACCCATCCGGGGGTATTTAAGGTTGGCATAGCAAATTCCCCGGTAACCGACTGGCGTTTGTATGATGATATTTATACAGAGCGCTATATGTCAACTTTGCCGGATAACGAAGCAGGCTATAAGGCCAGCTCGGATATGACTTACGCCGCCAACCTTAAAGGCCGTTTATTACTGATCCACTCCATGAGTGATGATAATGTTCATCCGGCAAATACGATGCAGTTGTTAACAGCCCTTACCAATGCCGGTAAAGATGCCGAACTGCGCATTTACCCGCCGGGGGCGCATGGCGCGGCTTATAACTGGCAAAGTTATATTTTGATCTCTGATGTAAGTTTTCAGTTTTTAGAAAGGTATTTAAAAGGGAATAATGATCTGCCGAATTTGAATGGGAAGTGATAACCACTTGTCATTGCGAGGCACGAAGCAATCGCGGACTATGCACAGCGGAAATGCAAAGTTCGCGATTGCCACGCTTTGCTCGCAATGACAAAAGCGGTTTGAAATTAGTTGCCAATATTCCTTTTTTTATCCACAATAAATCCTAAACCGAACATCCAACATCCGAAATTCCGTAACTTTGCTATCTTCTAAAGGAGGATAAAAAAACATTATGCCCGATTTTTCGCACTTACACGTTCATACTCAGTTCTCATTGCTGGACGGCGCTGCCGATATATCAAAACTATACAAAAAAGCAGCTGCTGATGGCATGAAAGCCCTGGCAATTACCGACCATGGTAATATGTTTGGCGTGTTTAAGTTTGTGGCCGAAGCAGGGAAACATAATATAAAACCCATTGTAGGCTGTGAGTTTTATGTGGTAGAAGACAGGCATAAAAAGCAATTCACCAAAGAGAAAAAAGATAAAAGATTTCACCAGCTGATGCTGGCAAAAAATCCCGAGGGTTATAAAAATCTGGTTAAACTTTGTTCGCTTGGTTATATGGAGGGCTTATATAGTAAGTGGCCCCGTATTGATAAGGAACTGATATTAAAATACCATAAAGGTATCATTGCTACCACCTGTTGCCTTGGCGCTTCAGTCCCGCAGGCTATTTTAAGAGGTAGCGAGGC
The DNA here is from genome assembly GCA_002413785.1 of Mucilaginibacter sp. UBA5151. Taxonomy (GTDB): domain Bacteria; phylum Bacteroidota; class Bacteroidia; order Sphingobacteriales; family Sphingobacteriaceae; genus Mucilaginibacter. The sequence goes on along the minus strand of DHXR01000028.1, from coordinate 36,400 downwards.
TGAGGCCGAAGAAGAGTTTAAATGGTGGCTTGACCTGTTTGGCGAGGATTACTATATTGAAATGCAGCGCCATGATATTCCTGAACAGAATACGGTAAACCTGGTATTGGCAAAATTTGCAAAAAAATATAACGTAAAAGTGATCTGCTCCAATGATTCGCATTATGTAGATCAGCAGGACTCAAACGCGCATGATATTTTGCTTTGCGTAAACACCGGCGATATGCAAAGTACGCCTATTGCTACCGATGAAGAAGGCGGCAAGGGCTATCGGTTCGGTTTCCCTAACGACCAGTTTTATTTTAAAACACAGACCGAAATGGGCAAGTTGTTTAGTGATATTCCTGAATCGTTGGATAATACCAACGAGATAGTTGATAAGGTAGAGGTACTCAAGCTGAAACGGGACATCCTGCTGCCAAACTTTGTGATCCCCGAAGAGTTTAACATCCATAAAACACCCGATGCCGATACCCTTAACCAGTGGGAATATTTAAAGCATTTAACTTTTACAGGGGCCAAGGAGCGTTATATTGATATTACACCAGAGGTTGAGGAACGGATCAATTTTGAACTATTTACCATCCGTACCATGGGGTTTGCGGGCTACTTTTTAATTGTGGCCGACTTTATAAAACATGGACGTAACATAGGCGTATTCATAGGACCGGGACGTGGTTCAGCGGCAGGGTCGGTGGTGGCTTATTGTACAGGGATCACCAATATCGATCCGATGAAGTACAACCTCCTGTTCGAAAGGTTCCTGAATCCCGACCGTAAGTCGATGCCGGATATTGATACGGACTTTGATGATGCAGGACGGCAAAAGGTGATTGACTACGTGGTGGAAAAATATGGCAAAAACCAGGTCGCACAGATCATTACCTACGGCTCCATGGCCGCCCGTACCAGCATACAGGATGTTGGCCGGGTGCTGGATATGCCATTATCCGAAATGAATGCCATAAAAAAGCTGGTTCCCGATACTTTGGGGATTACGCTTAAAGAAGCCATTGAACAGGTTCCCGAACTAAAAGAAATATTAAAAGGGAACGATCTTCGCGCCCAGGTTTTGCGGGAAGCAGAAAAGCTGGAAGGCTCCGTGCGGAATACTGGCGTACATGCAGCTGGTATCATCATCGCGCCGTACGATTTAACTGATATTGTTCCGGTTGCCGTTGCTAAAGACTCAGACCTGCTGGTAACCCAGTATGACGGCCGTGTGATTGAAGATGCCGGGGTTATCAAAATGGACTTTTTGGGTCTGAAAACCTTGACAATCCTGAAGGATGCTTTAAGGCTCATCAAGCAAAACCATGATGTAACTATCGATATTGACTATATCCCGCTGGATGATAAAGAAACTTTTGAGCTGTACCAGCGCGGTGATACCAATGGTACCTTCCAGTTTGAAAGTGACGGAATGCAAATGTACCTGCGCGATTTGAGGCCCGATAAGTTTGAGGATTTGATAGCAATGAACGCCCTGTACCGTCCGGGACCGATAGAGTACATTCCGAGCTTCATCAAACGCAAGCACGGGCAGGAACCTGTTATATTCGATTTGGCGGATATGGAAGAATACCTGGGCGAAACTTATGGTATTACAGTCTACCAGGAACAGGTGATGCTTTTATCGCAAAAGCTGGCGGGTTTTAGCAAGGGCGATGCCGACGTGTTGCGTAAGGCAATGGGTAAAAAGCAGATAGAAATATTAAATAAGATGGAGGGCCAGTTTATGGACGGCGCAGCCGCTAAAGGCCACCCAAAAGATAAGCTCACCAAAATATGGAACGACTGGAAGGCTTTTGCCCAATACGCTTTCAATAAATCGCACTCTACCTGTTATGCCTTTGTAGCTTATCAAACTGCTTATTTAAAAGCGCATTATCCTTCGGAATACATGGCTGCGGTTTTAAATAACCAGAACAACATGGAAAAGATTAGCTTTTTTATGGAAGAATGCCGCAGGATGGGTGTGCAGGTTTTAGGGCCGGATATCAATGAATCTGACATGTCATTCGCTGTGAACAAGAAAGGGCAAATACGTTTCGGGCTTACCGGGGTTAAAGGCGTTGGCGATAAAGCAGTAGAGGCGATTATTGAAGAACGTAATGAACGCGGCCCGTATAAATCGGTATATGACTTTGCGCAACGTTCTAATACCCGCAGCGTAAACCGAAAATCGTACGAAAACCTGGTTTACGGCGGTGGTTTTGATGAATTTGGATTGAACAGGGCCCAGTTTTTTGCAAAAACGGATAACGGCGTTTTAACCGGTGTTGAACGTTTGATAAAATATGCCAATGACTATCAGAATGTGCAAAACAGTGCGCAATCGTCATTATTTGGCGGAGGCGCAGTAAATTCCTATATACCGGAACCTGCTATGCCCGAAGCCGAAGAATGGCCCTTGATAGAAAAGTTAAAGTACGAGAAGGAAGTGATCGGGATGTATTTAACCGGTCACCCGCTTGATAATTATAAGGTTGAACTTGCCAGGTTTTGTAATTCCAATATCAGCGACCTTAAAAATATGCAAAAGGCGCGCTCCGGCGAGGGTGGGGATGAAATAATGACCGCCTTTAACCAGTTGCGTAAGAGGGGTGAGATATGCATTGGCGGTCTGGTAGGTAATGTGCAGCATAAAATGACCAAAAACGGTAAACCCTTCGGCACTTTTGTTTTGGAGGATTATAATGAATCGTATGAGTTTGCGCTTTTTGGCGAAGACTATGTGAAATTCCGTTACTTGCTGGTTGATGGGTATTTCCTGCATTTAAAAGGCATTATCGAAGAAAAATTTAAACAGAAAGATAACTGGGACATGAAAATATTAGTCATGAGCCTGCTTTCGGAGATGCGCGATAAGCTGACAAAATCATTAACCGTATGCCTGGATTTGCACGCCTTGAATAGCCAGCTATTGGATAACATTCAGGAACTCATCAATACAAATAACCAGAAATACCCAATAAAAAATTGCACCCTCCGCTTTATGGTAAAAGACCGGGAAGAAGGCATGCTGGTAGAGTTGCCTTCCAAATCATTTAAAGTAAACCCGAGTGATGATTTAATGGCGGAGATATTCAGTTTAACTAATGTGCAGCCGGTGTTGAATTAGGCGATTGGTCTATTCATGTAGGTTTCTTAATGACCGGATAGTAGTCCAGAATTCTTGTTCATATTTTGGGGCAATATCTTTGGTCATATCCATAGCAACCTGAAATCCTATATTACTTTTATTTATAAAAAACATCACATACAAAATATGTGTAATGCCATCCTGACTATAAGTACCCTTATGAAAAACACCCTTTTTAAAAGTTAGTGGGTAGTCTTTATACCAGGAAGGAAGTGTTAAGTCTATATGATAGCCTGAATTCATTAAGCCAGTTATTTTCTGCTCTTTATAAATATCCAAATCGCCATGATATATTTTTTTATTTACAGCATCAAACCATACCATGATTGCAGGAACTATATCCCTGCCTTGACGATCTTTTATTGGATCACGTTTAAAAATATATTGTATTGGATTTTCTTTTGATGCTGGAGTTAAATGCCAGTGATTATTGGGTAAACGAATATAAAGGTTAGCCCCTGCGATAGAATATTCGGTTTTTGATGTATCTAAACCATGAACGTTAACAATTTCGCTATTCTTTTTATGGATTTCAGAATAGTTTCTGGTATGTTCCCGGATATTCTTAACCCCAAAATGATCGGGGACTAAAAGTAATAATGCTAATAAAAAACTGGTCACTATTAATTGATTAAAGGGTAAGCAATAACAAAAGTAACACAATTAAATTTAAATCCTATTTGTTCCCAATTGTTTAATTAATATAAACTTTCCCCGTTTAGGTGTACGTTTGTCTTTGTTATAATCAATGATTAAATTTGTTATATAAAATTACAACATGACAATCGCAGCTATAAGGGAAAAACTGCACGATTTTGTCAATACTGCTGATGACAAGCAGGTTGAGACATTGTATTCAATTTTTGAAGATGAAATAGCAGAGAAATATGATTGGTGGAAAGATGAGGGATTTTTAAAGGAATTGAAATGTAGATTGGATGATATCGAAAGTTGTAAAGTTCAGGGAATATCATGGGAAGTTGTAAAATTAAAAGCAAGAGACCGGTTAGCGGCTAAAAATAGAAAATCCTGAATTATCGCAACCCGCAGAAAAAGATAATTTAATAATGTTTTGCAAAAGGGTTGGATGCTACTTGAGCTGCAATCGCTAATTTTATTTCTTTCTGGCTTTCCCCTCTTTTCAGACTTTTCTGACTTCCGGTCTTTCGGACTTTCGGACTAAAACCTATCTTTGCGCTATTATGAGCAAATCAACCGACGAACTTTTTAAGAATGTTATATCGCACGCAAAAGAATATGGCTTTGTTTTTCCTTCCAGCGAAATTTACGATGGACTGAGCGCTGTTTATGATTACGGACAAAATGGGGTGGAGTTAAAAAACAACATCAAAACATACTGGTGGAAATCCATGGTGCAGATGAACGAGAACATTGTCGGGCTTGATTCGGCCATATTTATGCACCCCACCATCTGGAAAGCAAGCGGCCACGTTGATGGTTTCAGCGATCCGATGATCGACAACAAGGATTCGAAAAAACGTTACCGGGCCGATCAGTTGCTTGAAGACAAGATAGAACGTTATGATAAAGACGGCAAAACCGATAAAGCTGAACAGTTACAGCTGGAAATGGATACCGCGTTAAAAAACGAAGACCTTCCGCGCCTAAAGGAATTAATTATAGAACACGAAATAGCCTGCCCCATCAGCGGCACCCGTAACTGGACCGATGTACGCCAGTTTAACCTGATGTTCAGCACCCAGATGGGGGCAGTAGCCGATGATGCTGATCTGGTTTACTTACGCCCTGAAACAGCCCAGGGGATCTTTGTAAATTATCTGAATGTGCAAAAATCGGGCAGGATGAAAATTCCTTTTGGGATAGCGCAAATTGGCAAGGCTTTCCGTAACGAGGTAATTGCAAGGCAGTTCATTATCCGCATGCGTGAGTTTGAGCAGATGGAAATGCAGTATTTTGTACGCCCCGGCACTCAAAAGGAATGGTTTGAAAAATGGAAGGCCGCCCGTTTAAGATGGCACCTCGCTTTAGGTACCGATGCTGAAAAATACCGTTACCACGAGCATACCAAACTGGCCCATTATGCTGATGCTGCTTACGATATTGAATTTGATTTCCCTTTTGGGTTTAAGGAGGTTGAAGGCATTCACAGCCGTACCGATTTTGATTTGAGCCAGCACCAGAAGTTCTCGGGTAAAAAAATGCAGTATTTTGATCCTGAGATCGATCCGGCGACCGAAAAGCCTTTCGGCAACTATATCCCTTATGTTATTGAAACTTCGATAGGTTTAGACAGGATGTTTTTGCTGACTATGATAAACGCATACGTAGAAGAAGACTTAAGCACCGACGAAAAACAGGACAGCCGCACGGTTTTAAGGCTGCACCCATGTCTGGCCCCTGTAAAGGCGGCTATTTTCCCGCTTACCAAAAAAGACGGCCTTCCCGAAAAGGCACGCGAGATAATGGACAGGCTGAAAGTTGACTTTAACCTGCAGTACGAAGAAAAGGACGCCATCGGCAAACGCTACCGCAGGCAGGATGCCATTGGTACGCCCTTTTGCATTACGGTTGACCATCAAACTTTAGAAGACAATACCGTAACCATCCGCCACCGCGATACCATGCAGCAGGAACGTGTGAAGGCAGATGACCTGGAAAAGATCATCGGCGCGCTGGTAAGCTGGAAGAATTTGCTGAGGTAATTGCCATTGTCTGAACCATGATTAAAGGATTTTAGGATTCCCTGATTTTAAAGCAATGAAATCCTAAAATCATTTAATCATGTAAACGGCGTTGCCTTCTTGAACACCTATAAAAATAAATAATAGGTGAAAAATCATGGTTCAGACAAATGGCCCCCTCATCTATAAACCTTTCCGTTTCGTCGATTGTTTTTTATATTGCCCTGATTCCTTCGTATCATTGCTGGTATAAATAACCAATTATACCAATTTGAAATGAAAAAGCTCATCCTTTCAATTGCCCTGCTTTCTGTCGCAGGCTTTACAGTTGCTTACGCGCAAAATAGTTCAGCTTATCATATTGCCAATACCTTCCATATCCAAAGCGCAGGAGGGTATGACTACATTACGGTTGATTCTTTATCCGATAATCTGTATGTGTCGCACGGCACGCAGGTAAATATCTTAAACAAAACCACCGGCGATTCTATAGGGGTGATCAAATCCGGCAAAGACATGCATGGCATTGCCCTGGTGCATGAACTTGGCAAGGGATATATTACAAATGGCGGTGCTAACAGCGTATTGGTTTTTGACCTGAAAACCAATAAAGTGCTTGGTCACGTGCCGACCGGTATGTTTGCCGATGGGATATTTTATGATACCTTTTCCAAAAAAGTGATCTCCTGTAATGGCAGGAGTAAAAACATGACGGTAATTGACCCGGTAACTGACCAGGCAGTTGCCACTATTCAGTTAACCGGCTGGCCCGAAACAGCAACGAGCGATGGCAAAGGAAAAATATATGTAAATAATGCAGAGAAAAGCGAAATTGACGTAATTGACGCCACTACTTTTAAAATAATTAATACCTGGCTGTTGGCGCCGGGTAAAGGCCCTTCGGGTTTGGCAATGGACAGGAATACGATGCGGCTTTTTGCCGGTTGCGATGGTAATTTATTGGTAGTGGTGGATGCCACCAACGGAAAAATTGTGACTGCCCTGCCTATAGATGACGAATGCGATGCGGTTGGTTTTGATGTAAAACTGAACACCGTCTATTCCTCAAACGGCGAAGGTACTTTAACCATTATAAAAGAAATCACCCCCGATCAGTTTACCGTTGCCCAGGTGCTGAAAACCGAAAAGGGTGCGAGGACCCAGGCTGTTGATCAGGTGACCCACAAAATCTATTTGCCAACAGCAGATTTTAAACCGAAGGATCCAAAATCTTTCAGGCCCGCTGCTATTCCCGGAACATTCAGGGTGTTGGTGGTAAGCCAATAAAATCAACAAGGCATTGTCAACTTTTAAAAAGTTGACAATGCCTTGTTGATTTCAATACCTTTTTTCTTAACTTGGAGCCCTAATCCTTTTATCTAAACCTATACCATAAGGATTTGAATAACTCGCAATGAAAAAAATAATTGTCATTATAGGTGTTACATTCCTCTTTGGATTGGTTATTTTTTATTTCACCTTCATATTTGGATGGATGTCCTTTCGCCGGAATAAAGATACCCCTGAAAAGTATCTAAGTTATATTGTTGTCAGAAAACAGGTATATACAAAAGACAAGGCAGAGATCTCAAAAAAGTTCAGGTATCAAGTAGATAAACACATTGATTTTTTTTACAGTGAGGTGTTTGATGACGATACCCAAATAATAATTGACACCATTTTATACAGTCCCGATTTTAATAAAGTAGCCATATTCGTATTAACAAAAAACTCGACCTCAAAAAAATTAGCCCCTGATGTTAATTCGGACTGGTATTATGATGGGAGTTGTTACTTGGGTACCAGGCAAAAGGACACCTTCAGTCTATCATGGATCGGCCCCAGTTTTGATAATTCGCCAGATAAAACAAAGTTGATTGACCAAGTACATGAATATTATTTCAGGTTATATGCCACTGAAAAAGATCCAAAAGATCGTTATCGATACAATTTAAATGATATTAGGTTTTGGAACGCCCCGATCTGGAAGGAACAGGAAGATAAAAAACAAAGAGAAAAGGAGTTTCAGGAATTCAAGAAAAAGCACCCCGAAGATGTTTATGAACCAAAGCAATGAGAATTGGAATTCCGCTAAACAAATCCGAAATTGATCGTCTGAAATCAAATATCTAAATCTGAAAGAACGTTGTCTAACTACGAAAACAAAATCGGCATAAAATCATGGGCGGAAGAAGACCGTCCGCGTGAAAAACTGGCAGGTCAGGGCAGGCGCGCCTTAACTGATGCGGAACTTATCGCCATCCTCATAGGCTCCGGTAGCCGTAATGAAACGGCTGTTGAGTTAAGCAAACGGATCCTGCATCATCATGATAACGACCTGAACAAACTCGGCAAGGCCTCCATAAGCGAACTTTCAAACTTTAAAGGTATCGGCGAAGCCAAAGCCATTTCTATCATCGCGGCGCTGGAGATAGGCCGCCGCCGGAACGATTTCGAAACAAAAACACCGGATTTTATCAAAAGCAGCCGGGATGCTTACAATATCATCCGCCGTCACCTTGTTGACCTTAACCACGAGGAGTTTTGGATCATCCTGACAGGGAGGTCGCAAAAAGTTTTGGCAAAAGAACTGATGAGTAAAGGCGGCTTATCAGAAACCGTGGTCGATCCTAAAACAATCTTCGGCATGGCCCTGCAGCACCAGGCCACAGGCGTCATCATGGTCCATAATCATCCTTCGGGTAGTTTAAAGCCAAGTCAGAACGATATTAATCTTACCAAAAGGATCGGGGATGCAGGTAAAATAATGGGCATCAATATTCTCGACCACCTGATTATTTCTGATGAGGGCTTTTATAGTTTTGCCGATGAAGGGCTGTTTTAATTTACGATTTCGGATTTACGATTTACGAATTTGGGAAGCAGGATTTATTTCGGGGAAGGAAACAATCGTATTGGTTTTATTGTTAATCTTGAAAATAAAATAAGAATTGCGATGACAAACCCAGAAGACCAAATCCCGCCTGATGATTCAGATGAATTTGATGCTGCCGATCAGCAAAGCCAGCAGGATATTCATTCAAACGGACTGGATGAAACCCCGGTAGATGAAAATACGACCGATACGGATATTTTGCAGCAATCATATAATGCTTCAGAATCAGCTTATACTTTAAACCTGGATGAGGACGAAAAAGCGTCTAAGAAAAAAAAGAACTAATTTTTCAGGTTAAAGGTTAATGACGAAAGGTTTTGAATGATCCGGGGGCCCTTTCACCATAATAAGTATCTTTGCACAAAAAAGCACCGCATGAAAGGAAAACCGCCTAAAGAATCATATACCATAATGAATGAACTGGTATTGCCCAATGATACCAATCCACTGAATAATTTAATGGGCGGGCGTTTGCTGCACTGGATGGATATTGCAGCGGCTATATCGGCGCAAAAACATTGCAACCGTGTTGTAGTGACGGCTTCGGTTGACAATGTTTCTTTTAAGCATCCTATTAAACTGGGCGATGTAATCACTATTGAAGCGAAAGTATCCCGCGCGTTTACAACCTCCGTTGAGGTAAGGCTTAACGTTTATGCGGAAAATATACCATCGGGCACAAGGATAAAAAGCAACGAGGCCTACTATACTTTTGTAGCGCTTGATAAGGATGGGCACACTATACCAGTACCTGAATTATTACCCGAAACCCCTGAAGAAATAGCACTATTTGACGGTGCCCTGCGCCGCCGCCAACTGCGCCTGATACTTGCCGGTAAAATGAAACCTGATGATGCAACTGAATTGAAGGCGCTTTTTTTTGGGGATGAAAAATAAAACCCTTTAAAAATGTCCTCTTATTTTATCATAAACTTCCTCATCATAAAGCTTCCTTAACTGGTTGTGAATGTTTTGGGACAAAGGCGGTAATGATGATGCTGATACATTGGAATTCACCTGTGCTATTTTTGATGCCCCGGGGATTACCGTGGTTATTTCGGGATGGTCCAGTATCCAGCGGATGGCCCATTGCGCCATGCGATCATCCGGCAGCAGTGCCTTTATTTTGTTAGATAACCTTAGTCCTTCCTTAAAATCAATTCCAGAGAAAGTTTCGCCGGCGTTAAACGCCTCTCCGTTAGCATTATAATTGCGGTGGTCGCTTTTGCTAAATTCAGTATCCTTGCTGAACCTGCCTGTCAATAAACCGCTTGCCAATGGCACACGGACAATCAATGCGACACCTTTTTCTTTAGCCTTGGCAAAAACCTCATCGGCCACGTGCTGCCTGAACAGGTTAAATATAATTTGTAAGGAAGCCAGTCCTTCCTGCTCCAGGCAGATCAATGCTTCTTCGGTAGTTTCAACACTTGCACCAAAATGTTTTATCAACCCTTCCTGCTGTAATTTCCGCAGGTGATCAAATACCTCTCCTGCACGCATTTCATCTGTCGGGATGCAATGCAGCTGTTCTAAAAATAATTGCGGTAAATCAAGGTGTTTCAGCGAGTCTTCAGCCTGCCGTTTCATGGCGTCATAGCTAAAGTTTTGCGGCCAGCCGTTAATGCCATCGTGCCTGCGACCGAGTTTGGTAGCCACAAAAACCTCAGTTGAAACCGTTTTTAAAAATTTACCTATCACAGTTTCACTCACCCCCATGCCATAAACATCGGCAGTATCAATAAAGTTGCCGCCCGCGTTGGTATAAGCCTTTAAAATGTTCAAAGCAGCGGCTTCATCAACATTTCCCCAATCAGCGCTGCCCAATTGCCAGGTTCCCAAACCTACTTCGGCAATGGGGGTATCTTTAAAATTTCTGTAGTTCATATTCAGCTATTGCCAAGTTCTATAATACGGTCAAACTCTTCGCGTTTAAGGGCCATAACCGATAAACGGCCCTGGCGCACCAGGCCTATATCTTTTAGCCTTTCGTCGGCTTTAATTTGCTCCAGGGTAACCGGTGTTTTCAGGCTTTCAACAGGCACAAGATCAACAACCACCCAGTTTGAGTCGGTGGTGGTGGGGTCCTGGTAAAATCCCCTGGCTACTTTGGCTATACCAACCACTTCCTTGCCTTCATTGCTATGGTAAAACAGCACCAGGTCGCCTTCTTTCATTTCGCGCAGGTTGTTTCGCGCCTGGTAGTTGCGTACGCCATCCCAAAAGGTACGGCCATCCTGGTTAAATTTTTCCCAGCTGTATTTTACAGGTTCACTTTTTACAAGCCAATGATTCATGATGCTATTTTATGATTGCGGTAAAATTGTGAAAAAGGAGGGAGATATAAAACACTATACCATTTACTTATATAACACTTAAGGAAATAAAAGCGCATCCAACTCCTTTTGCGCCCGATGTTCAATCGCTATAGAATATTTTCCCATAGTGATTTATCAGGGTCAAGGGTTATAAATTCCCCTTTTTGAATTGCTTTCTCTCCCCGCTCAATTTTTTCTACGAAATCTTTCCCGTAAAGTCTTATTCCTTTTTCCCTTTCGCTTAATTACACTTCCTTATTTTTATCAAAAGGAACTTTAAAGGCTTTTGCAAAAGCCTTTAAAGCTGCCAATTGCTCTTTATTTTGGGGATGCATAATTAATGTTTCCATAATTCAAATTTATAAAAAAAAATCCTGATAAGATTTGTCAACTTTTTAAAAAGTTGACAAATCTGCTGCCTTTGCGTTTTAATATGCCTGAATTAATACTTTTGCCGGGATATGCAAAACCTCATTAAGCTTACGGATCATAGCAAGGCTCAACTTCCTTTTACCTGATAAGATTTCGGATTTGCGGGAACGATAACCCAATATTTCCCCTAATTCCTTTTCAGACATACCCATCTGATCCAAACGAAATTTAATGGCCTCCAATGGATTTGGGGATGGCATTGGGTAATGTTCATTTTCATATTCCTTCACAAGAATAATTAATATCTCCAACTCATCAGATTCATTAGAGTTTTCCTTTATATCTGTTTGCATTAAATCATATATACGGGCCAATGCCTGGTCATATTGATCTTCTGTTTTAATTGGTTTTAACATAAGTTATCGTTTTAGCATCAATGTAGTCGTATTGTTTATGCGTTCCAAACCAAACAACGAAAACTGCCTTAAAGCGGTACTCAATATCAACAATCAGGCGAAAAGTATTACCATGAATATTAAATACCACTCTTTTATTATTTAGTATTGATGCATTTCTGTATTGGGCTTTAAGTTCCGCAGGGCTATTCCATTCGACTGTGCTTACTTCATCATACCAACTTAACAATGACTGTTCGGCCTGATGAAATTCTTTGGCATATTCCTTTAAAGTCTTTACAGCTATAATACGCATTACAATAATACAAATATACAATTTTCGTTACCAAAATGGTAACAAATTAATTAATTCTTTAACCAATCTCTCATATTTAATGCATAGCGAGATCCTGTTGAAACCAACTTTCAATGCAAAATCTTAAACACCAGCTCCCTCATCAGCCCGCCATGGTCAGTAGTTGAATCCACGCCTTTGCTTTTAAGGTCGTATTCGCGCAGGTAGCTGATAATTTGCATGGTTTTGCCGTAATTAAAGCTGCGGGCGGCCTGTTCATAGTCTTTTATAAAAAAAGGATTAACACCCAGCTCACGGGCCAGGTTTTGCGGCGACTTGTCTTTTACATAATGGTAAGTAAGCACTTTGCTGAAAAAGTTATTCAGGTTGCCAAGCACAAGCACTATAGGGTTTGCTTTTGGGTTGGCCTCAAAATAATTGATGATCTGGTTGGCTTTAAAAGCGTCCTTTTTGGTTAATGCGGTTTGCAGTTCAAAAACATTATACTCCTTGCTGATGCCTATGTTATCATGGATGTGCTTAAGGGTGATTTCCTGGCCCTGGGTAACATTCAGCAGCAGCTTTTCGAGCTCATTGGCAATTTTTGAGAGATCGTTACCAAGATATTCTGCCAGCATTAACGAAGCCTGCTGGTTTATCCTGTACCCTTTTTCGCCAATAAAGCCCTCTATCCATCCCGGTACTTTGTTATCGTACAAAGTCGCCGAATCAAAAATAAGCCCGTTTTTTTCGATGGCTTTGTATGTTTTTTTTCGTTTGTCCAACTTGCCATATTTATAGCAAAAAACAAGGATGGTGCTTTTCAGCGGATTTTCGAGGTAACTCAACAGGGGGTTAATGCTTTTTTTATCAGCATCGTCGCTGCCCCATTTCATATCCTGGGCCTCTTTTACCAAAACTACCTGGTAGTCGGCCATCATGGGGTAACGTTTGGATGCGCCAAGCACGGTCATTATATCCGTATCTTTCCCGTAAAGCACCGTTTGGTTAAAGCCTTTTTCGGCATCTGATAAAAGCTTGTGCTCAACAAAATTGCTTACCAGATCTATATAATAAGGTTCCTCGCCATGTAAAAGGTATATGGGTTTATACTTTTTATTTGTGAGATCTTTTATTATATCTGAAGCAGTCATACAGCGTGCAAATTACAGATTTTTGCTTAAAGTGTGGATGGCCAATAGCCAAGTTTAAGAAATTTCTAAATTCGCTATTCACCATTCTCCTTTCACTATTCATAAAATTAGGAAACTCCCGATAAAATAATGATTTTAGCACGATGGACCTGCTGCTGCCACTTCAATTACCTCCCTACCCTTTTAAAATCACTGATCAAAACGGTCAGTTGACTTTGTTTGATGCGATCAGGAAAAGGACTATCGTGCTAACCCCGGAAGAATGGGTGCGCCAGCATTTTGTACAATACCTTATCAACCAGAAACATTACCCTAAAACGCTGATAAAACTGGAAGGCGGGCATAAACTGCATGGTATGCCTAAACGGTCGGATATTGTGGTTTATAACCCGGCAGGCGAAAAGATATTATTAGTCGAATGTAAAGCACCGTCAGTGACCATTGATCAAAAAACTTTCGACCAGGTGGCCCGCTACAATATGGTGCATAAAGTAAAATTGCTGGCGGTTACCAATGGATTGCAACACTATTACTGCCGGATAGATTTTGAGACCAGCGGCTACAAATTTATTGAAGAATTACCCGTTTACAACCAAACCTTAATTAATGAACAGGGCAAACGCATTAAAAAGAGGCTCAAATGAGGCTAAAGGTGTGATAAAATAGTTGATACGACCCCTTTTGGGGTCAAATATTGGTAGAAATACAGACCAGCCCGACCTTGTGTGCCGTAGGTACCTAACCCCGCCATGCATTGGCGCTATAGCTGCTTCATTCGTTTCGTACCAAGGGCACGCTAATTCCCTTTTTAATATTATCTACCAATATTTCGCACCTAACGGTGCTTTTTTTAATATTTCGGCATGATTTCTTACAAAACGTTGGGGAAGCTTTGGAACGACATAGGAATTGAAATATTTTAATGCGTTTGCCCTTAATCAATGAACGGCTGCAACTAATTGCAGAATCTTTTCCAGTAGCTCTTCCGGCTTAAATGGTTTTGATACATAATCGTTCATACCTGAATTAAATACCCGTTCTTTAATATCAAATAGGGCGGCGGCCGTTAAAGCAATTATGGGCACGTTTGCTTTTTTAGGATCGGGCAGCTTCCTTATTTCCATGGCGGCTTCAAAGCCGTCTAACACGGGCATTTGCAAGTCCATTAAAATAATATCAAAATTGCCGTATTGCAAAATTTCGATAGCGTGTTCGCCGTTTTCGGCAATGGTTGGTATAATTTTCCATTTTGAAAGCAGCTTTTTCATCAGCAAAACATTAACCGGGTTGTCTTCGGCTATGAGCATCCGCAAATTACTTAAACCTTCATCACTCTGTGATAACAGCCTTTTTCCGCTAAATTGATGAACAGTTTCCGTTGATACCGGAAACTCAATATGAAACGAAAATTCAGAACCTTCGCCAATCTTGCTGATCACGTGCATGTGCAATCCCTGTAGCTCTAACAAACGTTTAACTATTGCCAAACCCATTCCTGTACCCCCATATTGCCGGGTGGCAGTTATTGACTCCTGGGTGAAGGGTTCAAAAATACTTTCCAGGTTATCTTTCTCTATCCCGATTCCTGTGTCCTTCACGGTAAAATTTACGGTAACCTTATTATGCCTGTCCTCGTGGCAATAAGCTTTTACCCAAATACTTCCCTTTTTTGTGAATTTTATTGCGTTGCTCACCAGGTTGAAAATTATTTGAGTAACCCTTACCGGATCGCCGATCAGCACTCTATCTTTAAGGGCAGGGTCGATTTTGAGGGTAAATTTCAAGCCTTTTTCTTCCGCCTTTAACATCTGCCCGCCGCAAATATTTTGCATTAAATCAACCATATTAAACCTGATATGCTCGAAAACCACTTTGCCAGATTCAATTTTATTGAAATCAAGCACATCATTTACAATGGCAAGCAGGTTATTTGCCGAAAATTTTAATACCTCGAGGTTCTCCTTTTGATCGGTCCTGGGGTTTCCCATCAGCATCAGGTCACTCATACCAATAACTGCATTAAGGGGCGTCCGGATTTCATGCGACATCGTTGAAAGAAACTCTGTTTTTATTTGTGACGATTTTTCGGCTTTTTCTATAGCCAGCCCTAATTGTTTATTAAGCACCGCCTGTTCTTCGCTGGTTTCCTTTAGCTGTCTTATATTATTAAAAAATGCACTATATAGCTGGCTATGGATGAAAATAATGATCAGGAAATTGGCAAACAGGCTGATAATGATTGTTGACTGATCGACCTTTTCGGGACTGAACGGTATGGAATAATAACTGTTGTACCCCCATACCAAAAAACCCAAAACGGGAATAATATTAACCAGTGAATACAACAGTCCCCACGTTTGGCCAAGCATATAAAAGCTGAACAGGATGACTAAAAGGATCACCTGCACCGTTATAATATCAACCTTTTGCATGGTAACATAAACATTGTTCAAATTAACCAGCGTAGCCATAATAAGCAGCGCGTGTGATATTTGCTGCCAGTTAGGCCTGTACGTAAGGTATTTAAACAAGGCGGTCACCAATACCAATACAAGGGCAGCAGTAATGGTAAGGACCACCTGGTGTTGAAAATATACACTGATAAGCAACCCGCCAACTGCGACAAAAACAATCAAAAAACCATAATAAAGCAGACGGATACGGGCCTGATCAAGGATTGACTGCTCAGAAGAAAGAATGTTGTTAATTGATAAGTTGAAAAAATCGGTTTTCTTGCTCATTAATTGTTCGGCATTACTATTAAACGGAGTATAAAATAATAAACAAGAACATTCACGTTAAAATTTGAACGCCCTGCTTCATCTTATAAATAATTTATCGTAATAGTGTACGCAATTAGCAAGCCAAAGCTGATAAGTTTTCCTCTAAAATTTTAAGTTTAGCTTCGGCATCTGCTTTCTTCTTCAACTCAATCTCAATTATTTCGGGCTTCGCATTGCTCATGAACCGCTCATTTGCTAACTTAGAGTTAACTGAACGTAAAAAACCGGCTAAATAATCCCTGTCTTTTTGCAGCCTTGCACATTCGGCAACCGGGTCTATACTTTCATTCAAAGGCACATAAAACTCATCTGTAGCCACCATAAAGCTCATTGCTCCAACTATTTTATCAGCAACGATATCCAGGGTACTGATATTGCCCAAATGGGTGATGATATGTTCATAGCTTTTATAATCAACAGCGGCGTTTTCTTTTACCGAAAGTGCAAGTTTTTCCTTAGGGGGGATCTGCTTACTGTTACGAATATTCCTGATTTGGGTCACGATCTGTTTTACCAGCTCAACTTCAGTTAACAGCTGTGCATTTATTTTCCCATTAATTGGCAATTGGGCAATAATGCAACAGTCGTTTTCCTCACGTTCCCCAAACAAATCATCATGCCATAACTCTTCCGAAATAAAGGGCATAAAAGGGTGAATGACTTTTAGAATATTTTCAAAAAAGGCAATGGTACAGTTATAGGTTTCGCTGTCAATAGGGTGCTGGTAAACCGGTTTAATCATTTCAAGGTACCAGGCGCAAAAGTCGTCCCAAACCAACTTGTAGGTGGCCATTAAAGCTTCGGAGATACGGTATTGGGCAAAATTATCTTCTATCTGGTTTAACGCCTCGTTAAACCTGCTGCCAAACCATTCAATAGCAACCCCGTTATTGTTTTCCAGGCTGTTATCAACTTCCCATCCTTTTACCAGCCTGAAAGCGTTCCATACTTTATTTGCGAAATTACGGCCCTGTTCACAATAACTTTCATCAAACATCAGGTCGTTCCCGGCGGGCGAGCAAAGCAACATCCCAACCCGCACGCCATCGGCCCCGAACTTTTCTATCAGGTCAAGGGGATCGGGTGAATTACCAAGTGATTTTGACATTTTCCGGCCAAGTTTATCACGCACAATACCGGTTAAATAAACGTTTTTAAACGGAATTTCACCCCTGAATTCATGTCCGGCCATAATCATCCTCGCTACCCAAAAAAACAATATTTCGGGGGCTGTTACCAGGTCATTTGTAGGGTAGTAATAATTGATATCAGCATTATCAGGGTCCTTAAAACCATCAAAAACGGATATAGGCCAAAGCCACGAGGAGAACCAGGTATCAAGCACATCCTCATCCTGTTTTAAATCATCAATAGTGAGTGGTGGATGGTGAGCGGTGAGTTGTTTTGCCTGATGGAATGCCTCTTCCCGGGTTTTTGCGATAACAAATTGGCCATCCGGTAAATACCAGGCCGGGATCTGTTGTCCCCACCATAGTTGCCGGCTTATGCACCAGTCTTTTACATTCTCCATCCAATGGCGGTAGGTATTGGTAAACTTTTCAGGAATTAACTTAATATCACCATTAATAACATAATCCAGTGCAGGTTTTGCCATTTCATCCATTTTGCAAAACCATTGCATGGATAGTTTGGGCTCAATTACTGCATCCGTTCGTTCCGAAAAACCTATTTGTGATTTATAGTCTTCCACCTTTTCAAGGTATCCATCGGCTTCCAGCAGAACCGTAATCTTTTTACGCGCAGCAAAACGGTCCTCTCCTACTAATATTTTTGCATTTTCATTAAGGGTGCCATCGTCATTTAAAATATCGATAACAGGCAGGTTATGTTTTTGCCCGAGTTCATAATCGTTAAGATCATGCGCAGGCGTAACTTTTAAGCAGCCGGTACCAAAATCCATGGTCACATACTCGTCGAGGATAACCGGGATCTCCCTGTTAATAAGCGGGATCAAAACCCTTTTGCCATGCAAATGAACATAGCGCTCATCATTAGGATTGATACAGATGGCTGAATCCGCCATGATAGTTTCAGGACGGGTAGTTGCTATCGTGAGGTAGTCCAAAGTCTGAAGTCCGAAGTCCGAAGTCTTTTCCTGACTTAAGACTTCAGACTCTGGACTTACGACTTTATAACGTATATAATAAAGCTTCTGGTTAACTTCCTTGCGGATAACTTCTTCGTCGGATACAGCGGTTTTACCCTGCGGGTCCCAATTCACCATACGGACACCGCGGTATATTAAACCTTTTTTATGCAGATGAATAAAAGTATCAATAACAGCTTCAGAAAGATCATCTTCCATGGTAAAACGGGTACGGTCCCAATCGCAGGAGGCACCCAGTTTTTTTAACTGCTCAAGAATGATACCGCCATATTTTTCTTTCCACTCCCAGGCATAGGTCATAAACTCGGGGCGTGTCAAATCTTTTTTTGTGATGCCTTTTTCTTTTAGCATGGCAACTACTTTTGCTTCTGTAGCAATGCTGGCATGGTCTGTACCGGGTACCCAGCAGGCGTTTTTGCCTTTCATGCGGGCGCGGCGAATCAGTACATCCTGTATGGTATTGTTTAACATGTGCCCCATGTGCAGCACACCAGTAACATTCGGCGGTGGGATTACTATAGTATATGGCTCGCGTTCATCAGGTATCGATTTAAAAAACTCATGTTTCAACCAGTAACTGTACCACTTTTCTTCAGCTTCTTTTGGCAGGTATGTTTTAGAAATACTCATAGGACGCAAAAATACGATAGTTCACAATATTTTTACAATTGAAAAGTTCCTAAATATCCACCGCTGTTTATTGTATCCATCATCCTTAATTTAGTACCTTTAATTTTTCGGGTATTAAATCTCAATGCCCGGAAAATTTGACTGACACTCATTATTAAATAATTAATTCAGATGAAATTAAAATTTACAAATTTTATTCTGATAGGCCTTCTGTGCCTGTCTGTTAGCGCCTTTACCATTGATGGCGGTAAAAAGGAAAAAATAAAAAAGACCAGTACCCACAAAAAATTTATCGACCCGGCAAATATGGACTTATCCGTTAAACCCGGGGATGATTTTTTTGAGTATGCAGACGGCAACTGGGTTAAACACAATCCGATCCCTTCCAAAGAAACCCGCTGGGGGAGTTTTGGAATGCTCAACCAGGAAAATACCGACAGGCTGCTTGCTTTACTAAAAGAAGTAAGCAAAAAGGACCACCCGGCTGGTAGTCTTGAACAGCGCGTGGGCGATTTATATGCCAGCGGTATGGACAGCCTTATTATTGAAAAACGCGGCTTTGACCCGATAAAACCCGACCTCGACCGTATTGACAAACTGACAGATCTCAGGAGTATTATTAACGAGGTGGTGTATGAGCGTACCCATGCCGAAGCAGATCCTTTATTCCGTTTCGGTGTTAGCCAGGATTCAAAACACCCGACTAAACACATCGCTGAGCTCAGCCAGGGCGGAACAACTTTACCTGACCGTGATAACTATTTAAAAGCAAATCCACGCAATCAAAAGATACAGGATGCGTACAAACAATACATAATTACTTTATTTACGCTAACAGGAACCGATAATGACGCAGCAGCAAAAAACGCGGCAACCATTCTTGGCATCGAAACCCAGCTGGCAAAAGCCCAGTTAAGCCGTGTTGCCATGCGCGACCCGCATGTAACTTATAATAAATTTTCGGTTAGCGATTTTAGCAAAACCACCCCGAATTTAAACTGGGTTGAATTGATACCGGAAATGAAAGTACCTGGCCAGGATACGCTGCTTGTGGCTCAGCCAGACTTTTTCAAGGCGGAAGACGCATTGCTGTCTAAAACCCCTGTTGACGACTGGAAAGTTTACCTTAAATGGAATATTTTAAAAGGTTCCGCTTCGGCGCTGAGCGCAG
Source organism: Mucilaginibacter sp. UBA5151 (assembly GCA_002413785.1). Taxonomy (GTDB): domain Bacteria; phylum Bacteroidota; class Bacteroidia; order Sphingobacteriales; family Sphingobacteriaceae; genus Mucilaginibacter. The sequence goes on along the minus strand of DHXR01000028.1, from coordinate 16,450 downwards.
CGTTTGTGAAAGCAGGTTTTACCTACAGCAGCGCTTTAAGCGGCCAAAAAGTACAAGCCCCGCGCAATGAGCGCATGTCGAGGTTGGTTGACGGCAGCCTGGGCGAGTTATTAGGGCAATTATATGTAGCGAAATACTTTCCGCCTGCTGCTAAAGCTTATATGGTTAACCTGGTAAATAATTTAAAGGTTACCCTGGGCGAGCGTATTAAAAACCTGACCTGGATGAGCGATGAAACAAAGGCACGCGCACTCAAAAAACTGGCTGCATTCACCGTAAAGATCGGTTACCCGGATAAATGGCAGACCTATACGGGACTTGTAATAAACCGTGATGATTATTTTGGGAATTTAAAGCGGGTATCGGAATGGCGGTACAACTACTCCGTAAGCCAGATCAACAAACCGGTGGACAAGAAAAGATGGGGAATGACGCCTCCGACCGTAAATGCTTCGTATAACCCTACCAATAACGATATCACATTCCCGGCAGGTATTTTGCAGTTCCCTTTCTTTGATTTCGGGGCTGATGATGCGGTAAATTATGGTGGTATCGGCGCCGTTATCGGCCACGAAATGACCCATGGTTTTGATGATCAGGGCCGGCAGTATGATGGAGACGGTACCTTACGCGATTGGTGGACAAAAGATGACGCCGATAAGTTTAAAACCCGTGCCGACCAGGTGGTGGCTCAATACAATGCCTTTACCGTACTTGACACGCTGCATGTGAACGGTAAATTAACTTTAGGCGAAAACCTTGCCGACCTTGGCGGGTTAAATGTAGCTTATGCCGCCTTCAAAAAAACAAAAGAAGGCCATTCACATAAAAAGATAAACGGGTTTACGCCAGATCAGCGCTTCTTCCTGGCCTGGGCACAGGTATGGCGGAGTTCGCAACGCCCTGAAACGGCCGCACAACGGATATTAACTGACCCGCATTCACCGGAACAGTTCCGCGCCAATGCGCCTATAACGAATATCGACGCATGGTATGCAGCGTTTAACATCCAGCCAGGCGATAAAATGTATAAGAAACCGGAGGACAGGATCAGGGTTTGGTAGGGCAAACAACATACAATGATTAAACTTACGAAGTTTTAAAAACTTCGTAAGTTTTTCATGAAGTGATTAAAATATCGCTTCCGCAATCTTTTTCGTTGGCCCGGCATTGCTCATAGTATAAAAATGGAGTACCGGCACGCCGAATTTTATTAATTCGCGGCATTGGTTAATGGTCCATTCAATACCGGGGTCCTTAACTTCTTTTCAACCGCTGTATGTGTCGCCTCAAACACCCTTTTCTATATAAGTTTCACGGATGAATCAGTTAACTAATATCACTTCCGGCTAGTTTATTAGCGGCCAAATAAATATTTCACACTGAAGCATGCTGAACGGTTGGCAATATTTACAGCATCCGGAAAAGTAGTCAAATTGGGAGCTGAATTGGTAAAGGCGAATGCTAATTCTATTTTTTTATCTAATACCACCCCTGCTTGTAAAGAATAATTGGCCCAAAAAGGTTGGAACTTAAAAAGGTAATAAGAACTATTACCATTAGAAACTATTAGATTGTTATTGGGCGTGGATGTATTATTATCTGACAGGCCACCGTCAATATATATTTTGAATTTATTTTTATTATAAATATTAAATAAAACCTGTGGCGTTATTGTAAATGTGCGCTGCGTAAATGCCACACTATAGCTTTTGATCGTGGTGTTTTCCGCCGTTACCGAATGATCAAATCTGTTATTTGAATAAGAATAAGACAATTCTACCCTGAAAATAAGCCGTTGCACATTTGGATCAATAAAAAAGTCGGCACCCAAACTAATTTTGGGCGTCACTGAATTGGAATATTTTACGGTATTAGTAGGTATGGCCGGGTTGAAACTGCCATAAGTATATGCTGTTGTAATGCTGTTTGCTCCAACACCTGCAAATAACCTGACCCCTGATGGCTTTTTATTAGCATTGAGATTCTCATTTGGTTTATCAACCCCATCATTGTTTATTAAGTTAACAATTTTTTTAAGGTCAGCTTCGTTAAACATAACATCGTTTATCCTGCTTGCTAATTGTGGATTTCCGCCATTAAATTTGTTATTGTACAAAAGTAACTGCCCCCTGTATGTGTTATGCTCAACAATATCTCTTGCTGTACCTTCGTAATACGGGTAGTATTTTAGCTCATCAGTCGATCCATTTGTTTCAGCAATAAAAAACCTGTTTTTACTTGGTTCATTATTATAAAAAAGAGTAATGTACCTACCGGTAATTAACGGTTCTAAAAACAAAGATCTATTCGTCGTACTTGTATCCAGGCCATAAGGCAGATTGGGAATGACGTTTTTGTTCATGCTTATGGGTCCAACGTAGCTGACATAATCCTGAAATCCAGTTATTTGAAACGCTTTGATGTCCAGAGGGGTAAATTCACGCACGGTCCCATCTGCTTTACTTACCTTAAATTCAATAGCTACGGGAGAATAACCCGACTCAGGGTAATTAATGTATCCCTTTAAAGTATCGCCATTGTTTTTTAAAATATAGCCTTGCTGATAGTTTGACTGTGCAAAAGTAATTAATGGAAAAGCAATAAAAAGAGTAATAGCAAGCAGCTTCATTTTGTGAATTTGATTTAAATTTTCACTACCTAACATACAATTAAAATATCGCTTCCGCAATCTTTTTCGTAGGCCCGGCATTGCTCATAGTATAAAAATGGAGTACCGGCACGCCGAATTTTATTAGTTCGCGGCATTGGTTTATTGTCCATTCAATACCGGCGTCTTTAACGTCCTTTTCTGATTTGCAACTGTTTATCGAATCGCAAAGGTCTTCGGGCATATCAATGTGGAAGGTTTTTGAAAGGTTAACCAGTTGTTTGGATGTAGTAACCGGCTTTAAACCGGGTATGATTGGCACATTTATGCCATTTGCCCGGCAGCTATTTACAAAATCGAAGTATTTCTGGTTGTCGAAAAACATTTGCGTAACGATAAACCCAGCACCCATATCAACCTTTTGTTTCAAAAATTTGAAATCTGATTTAAGGTTTGGCGCTTCAAAATGTTTTTCGGGATAACCGGCTACGCCTATGCAGAAGTCTGTTTTTAAGTTATCCGAACTATTTTCGTGCAGGTAAATACCATTGTTCATATTCACTACCTGTTGCAGCAAGTCAGTAGCATAACAATGGCCGTTAGGCGCAGGCACAAAAGAAGCGTCAGCTGAACGGGCATCACCACGAAGCACCAATACGTTTTCGATCCCTAAAAATTGGAGATCCACCAGGCCGTTTTCGGTTTCATCCTTGGTAAATCCACCGCACAGTAAATGCGGCACGGTATCTACCTTGTATTTATTCATAATGGCCGCACAAATAGCAATGGTGCCGGGGCGTTTTCGGTAGCTCAGCTTCTCCAATAAGCCGCTTTCATGCTGTTTGTAGATATAATCTTCGCGCAGCGAAGTAACATCAATAAACGGCGGTTTAAACTCCATTAACGGATCAATGGCATCGTAAAGCCCCTGGATACTGCGTCCCTTTAACGGCGGTATCAGTTCAAACGAAAAAAGTGTTTTGCCGTTAGCGTTTTTTATGTGTTCGGTTATCTTCATGTATAAATTAATTCAATTTTTCTCCAGTTCCTTCTTATGACATATTGTAAAATTAGCGACGGGTGTCATGGTGAGGCACTCGAACCATGTGCGCAAAGGCACAACGCCAATGCATGAACGCTATGCAAAGCGTACAGGCCACCCCGCATGGTTCGAGTGCCTCACCATGACACCCTTTTTTGTAATTTCCCCCTTTAGGGGGTTGGGGGGCTAATAATTCAAATTCGGCCCAAGCCACCTTTCAACGTCTTCCAAAGGCATGTTCTTCCTAACTGCATAGTCCTCCACCTGATCTTTGCTGATTTTACCCAGACCAAAATACCTCGCTTGCGGGTGTGCGAAATAAAACCCGCTTACGGATGCGGCCGGTGTCATGGCTAAGCTTTCGGTAAGGTGCATCTTTGTGTTGTCCTCCGCTTTTAACAACGCAAATAGGGTTGTTTTTTCGGTATGATCCGGACAGGCGGGATAACCCGGCGCCGGACGGATGCCCTGGTATTCTTCTTTAATCAGGTCATTAGCGCCTAATTGCTCGCTTTTTGCATAACCCCAGTACTCTTTGCGTACCAGTTCGTGCATTTTTTCGGCAAAGGCTTCCGCCAAACGGTCGGCAAGGGCTTTCGCCATAATGCTGTTATAATCGTCGTGGTCGCGCTCAAATTCAGCCACCAGTTCATCACAGCCGATACCGGATGTTACCGCAAAGCCTCCAAAATAATCGGGGATTCCGCTTGCTTTTGGCGCGATAAAATCAGCCAGCGCATAATAGGGCTCGCCTTTAACTTTTTCACTTTGCTGGCGAAGGGTATGTATAGTAGTAAGTACCGTATTGCGGCTTTCGCCGGTATATAGTTCAATATCATCCCCAACACTATTTGCAGGCCAAAAGCCTATCACCCCATTTGCCTGCAATAATTTCTCTTTCACTATTTTCTTTAACAATGCCTGTGCATCATCAAACAACTTTTTGGCTTCGACCCCTACATATTTGTCGTCAAATATTTTTGGATAGCTGCCGCGCAGTTCCCAGGTATGAAAAAACGGTGTCCAGTCTATGTAGGGCACCAATTCTTCTAAGGGAAAGGCTTCAAATACTTTTGTCCCGGTAAATGTTGGTTTTGGGCCAACATCGCCATCAAGGCTGATCTGAAATTTTGAATTCCTTGCCTCTTCAATGCTGATAAAACGTTTGTCGGAGCGTTTGTTTAAATGAGCCTCGCGCGCTTTTACATACTCCTCCCTTATCCCTTTAGCATAGGGTCCGCGCTGATCTTTATTCATCAAACTGCTGCAAACCGTAACACTCCTTGAAGCATCCAATACGTGGATCACCGGACCCGAATAATGCGGGTCAACCTTCACAGCGGCATGTATCCGTGAAGTAGTAGCGCCGCCGATAATAAGCGGAATGGTAAAACCTTCGCGCTCCATTTCTTTGGCAAAATGCACCATTTCATCAAGCGATGGTGTAATTAACCCGCTAAGGCCAATAATATCTACCTGATGTTTCTTAGCCTCTTCGATAATCCTTTGTGCCGGAACCATCACCCCCAGGTCAATCACCTCGAAATTATTACATGCCAATACTACCCCGACTATATTTTTACCTATATCGTGAACATCGCCTTTAACAGTGGCCATTAAAACCTTGCCGGCATTGGCCCTGCTGCCGCTGGAATCTTCCCCGGCATCAATAACCCTTTGCTTTTCCAGTTCGATAAATGGCAGTAAATACGCAACCGCTTTTTTCATTACACGGGCCGATTTTACCACCTGCGGCAAAAACATTTTACCTGCGCCAAAAAGGTCTCCTACAACATTCATCCCGTCCATCAGCGGGCCTTCAATCACTTCGAGCGGCTTATTATAAGCCAGTCTTGCTTCTTCCACATCATCGTCCAGGTATTCAATAATACCTTTTACCAGGGCATGGGATAAACGTTCGGCCACCGGGGCCTTGCGCCATTCCTCATCCCTTACAACTTCTTTACCCTTGGTTTTAATGGTATCAGCAAATTCCACTAAACGTTCAGTAGCATCATCCCTTCGGTTAAGCAACACATCTTCCACCAGTTCGAGCAGGTTTTTTGGAATTTCTTCGTAAACCTCCAGCATACCGGCGTTTACTATACCCATATCAAGTCCGGCTTTTATGGCATGGTACAAAAATGCCGAGTGCATGGCTTCACGCACCACATTATTCCCTCTGAAAGAGAAAGAAATATTACTTACCCCGCCGCTTACTTTGGCATAGGGTAAATTTCCTTTGATCCAACGGGTGGCTTCAATAAAATCAACCGCATAGTTGTTGTGCTCTTCAAGTCCCGTGGCAACGGTTAAAATGTTTGGGTCGAAAATGATATCCTGTGGCGGGAAACCGATTTCATTAACCAAAATATCATAAGAACGCTGGCAGATCTCCTGACGGCGGGCCAAAGAATCGGCCTGGCCTGTTTCATCGAAAGCCATCACCACGGTTGCCGCGCCATAGCTTAAAATTTTACGGGCGTATTCTTTAAATTTCTCTTCGCCTTCTTTTAGCGAAATGGAGTTAACGATCCCTTTCCCTTGCAAACATTTTAAACCAGCCTCAATAACCGTCCATTTTGATGAGTCGATCATGATGGGCAGTTTGGCAATATCAGGTTCTGAGGCTACCAGGTTCAGGAATTTAACCATTACGGCTTCCGAATCGATCATCCCCTCATCCATGTTGATATCGATCACCTGTGCTCCACCTTCAACCTGCTGACGGGCGACGGTTAAGGCGGCTTCGTAGTCTTCCGCAAGTATCAGTTTTGAAAACTTTGGCGACCCGGTGATATTGGTACGCTCGCCTATATTCACAAAATTTGTCTCTGGCGTTAGTGTTACAGCCTCCAAACCGCTCAATCGCAAAAAGAGTTCAATAACAGGTTTTACACGGGGCGGATATTTAGCCGCCTTTTCGGCGATACATTTAATATGTTCGGGGGTAGTGCCGCAGCAGCCGCCTACAATATTTACCAGCCCGGCTTTCATAAACTCATCTACCTGGTGGGCGGTTTCGTGCGCGGTTTCGTCATATTGACCAAACTCATTTGGCAGGCCGGCGTTAGGGTAAGCTGAAATAAAAACATCGGCTTTTATCGACAATTCTTCAATATGAGGGCGCATTTCTTTTGCCCCCAGCGCGCAGTTCAGCCCAACAGATAATAAGTGGGCATGACTTACCGAGTTCCAGAAAGCCTCCACAGTTTGGCCCGACAAGGTGCGACCCGAAGCATCTGTAATAGTTCCTGAGATCATAACCTCGGGAAAAAGTTCCCTTCTCAGTCCTTGCACGCCGGTTTTAGCCCCCTCTAAATCTCCTCCGCCCATTGGCGGAGAGACTTTAGCTACACCAGTATCGGTTGATAATTCATTCTTGTAACGATTTATAGCAAATAATGCAGCTTTAGCATTAAGGGTATCGAAAATGGTTTCTATAATGAGCAGGTCGGCGCCGCCATCAACAAGACCGCGAACCTGATCGTAATAAGCACCGGCAAGGTCGTCGAAATTAACAGCGCGATAGCCGGGGTCATTTACGTCCGGCGAAAGCGAAGCTGTTCTGTTAGTCGGGCCAATGGCGCCTGCTACAAAACGTGGTTTATTGGGTGTTTTTTTATTGTATTCGTCAGCTACTTCGCGGGCAATGCGTGCGCCTTCATAACTGAGTTCATAAGCCAGTTCTTCCAGGTGGTAATCAGCCAGGGAAATGCGCTGGGTACTGAAAGTATTGGTTTCAATAATATCCGCCCCGGCATCCAGGTATTCGGTATGGATGGCTTTGATTACATCAGGACGGGTGATATTCAGCAGGTCGTTATTCCCCTTGAGGTCAGAAGCATGGTCACGAAACCTTTCGCCACGAAAATCCTCTTCGGATAATTCGTACCGCTGTATCATGGTACCCATCGCCCCGTCAATTACCAGTATGCGTTTCTCTAATTCTTTCTTGATATCCATTATATGATTTCACCGATTGTTTGATGATTGCACCGATTATTATTTTATGATTTCACCGATTATTGTTTATCGGTGAAATCACACTGTAATCGGTGTAATCCCAAATCAAAAAATAATGCTTATATCGAAAAGTCGGCCTTTGAATGACTTTCGCTTATCTTTCCTGGCGCCAAATGGCTGTCAAGTAGAATGTGGCACCTTGTAAGCACAGGTTGCCAAGACTTCGCAGGGTCTAATCCCTCCGTCTTTCTCTATAAGCGTTACAAAGGTGCGTAATATTGAATTAATATGCAAGTGGTTTTCGCCGTACGCCTCACCCTGCCCTCTCCAAAGGAGAGGGTTCTAAAAAAACCTCAAGACAGGTAATGAAGAGCGCAGTTAAAGTCCTCTCCTTTGGAGAGGATTATTCATGCTTTGATTGTTTTTTTTCGGCATTCATGATGGCTACGCCGTTTAGGTGAGGCGAAATAATCAGCCTCACCCTTCGTCCCAAATGAGAGCGCTCTAAAAACAAATAAAAAAAAAGCCGCCCGTTTTTCGGCGGGCGGCTTTTTTAAGGAATAAATTTTTGTTAGCGCCTTCTTCCGAAAATGCGGAGAAGCATCAGGAATAAGTTGATAAAATCAAGATAAAGGGTTAAACCACCCATTAATGCCATTTTTGAGGCAGTAGCATCGCCGTAGGTTAAACCAGCACCTATGTTTTTTAGTCTTTGAACATCATAAGCAGTTAAGCCTACAAATACAGCTACACCAACGTAACTGATGATCACATCTAAACCTGAACTATGTAAAAACATGTTAACAATACTTGCTACAACTATACCTATCAGGAACATAATTAATATTGAACCAAATTTGGTCAGATCTTGTTTGGTTGTGTAGCCTGCAATCGCCATAATACCGAATACTGTTGAACTGGTAATAAAAACACCCAAAACAGAGGATGCGGTAAAGGCCAAAAGCCAGAAGCATAAACTGATACCGGTTACGGCAGAATAAGCGATAAATATCAATGCCAAAACCGGGTACGAAAGGCGGTTAAGACCGAAACTCATTATCAGCACAAATGCAAGCGGTGCAAACATTACGAGATAAGCCAATCCATTTATCTGGTGTGTGGTTTCATCAATTAATGCATTACGAAGGGATGGCGTATTAGCAAATTCAAATGCAAACAATGCTGATATACCTAAAGCAACAAACATCCACGTAAACACATTAGCTAAAAATTTACGTGATGCATCGGCATCATTTATTTGGATTACGTTTTTATAAGTGTAATCGGGATTATTATTTTCCATTTTTTATTAAAAATTATTTATACAAATTTAATTATTAGAACTGATACTTTAGACAAGGGGATTGAGAAAAAGTTTAGTTTAGTGATTAGAGGCTGGAGATTAGAGCTTAGCTAGTTCATCGTTCGGACTTCAACTAACCTCCAATCTCTAACCTCCAATCACTAAGACAGCCTCCTGATCAACTGCTCCTCCACTTTTTTAAATACCTGGATAGGCTTTAGCGAACGCCAGCTAAGGTCATCAAGTTCACCGCCGAAGTTGATATAGTAGTCTATATTATTCCGCTTAAATTCATCGATGACATGGTCCCTGAAATTGACGCCCGCAATCCAACCATCCTCAACCTCCTGGAACCATTCTTCATAATAACAATCGTCAGAAGAATGGAAGTTCAGTACGTTCTCCCCTATCAGGATAAAATGAATGATGCCGTTATCAATCATCAGTTCAATCAGTTCCCGCTTCAGCAGCATAATATCATTGCTGATGGCATCGTTCCACTCACCTATAAACTCAATTATAGTATATGAACGCTCATAATCAACAAACAATACTTTCAGGTACAAAGTACCCGAGCCAAACGAATCCCATTGCGGGTGCAGCAAATAATTGTAAACCTGTTTGTCAAATTCAAACTCGTTGTATTCAGTTGCATAAAAAGGCGAGCATTCATCCTCCGCAGCAATATAATCGTCACGCCACTTATAATATGGTTCTATCTCGTGCATCGTCTAATTTCAAATGTGCAGATATGCAAATGTGCAGATTGTTTGGCTTCGATGTGCTGATTTTTTCCTTTTTTCATCCGCACATTTGCATATCTGCACATTCGCACATCAACTAAATCTTATAACTCTCTACTGCTTTTCTAACACTGCCGTATTGCTTCAATAAAGCGGCGGCGGTTTGTTCATCCAGCCCTGTTTCTTTCATTACCATTTGTGTGCCCCGGTCAACCAGTTTATTGTTTGATAATTGCATATCCACCATCTTATTGCCTTTTACCCTGCCTAATTGTATCATTACGCAGGTGCTTAGCATATTCAAAACCAGTTTCTGCGCCGTGCCGGCCTTCATCCGGGTTGAGCCTGTTAAAAATTCGGGGCCGGTAATTACTTCAACCGGGTATTTTGCTTCGGCGGCTATAGGGCTGCCGCTATTACAAACAATACAACCGGTGCATATATTGTGCTCATTTGCTTTTTTTAAGCCGCCAATTACGTAAGGCGTTGTGCCCGAGGCTGCAATGCCAACCAGCACATCCTTATCATTTATATTGTATTCCTGCAGGTCTGCCCAGGCCTGTTCGGTATCGTCTTCGGCAAACTCAACAGCCCTGCGGATGGCGCCTTCGCCGCCGGCAATAATCCCAACAACCCAATCAAACGGTACCCCAAAAGTTGGCGGACATTCCGAAGCGTCAACCACACCCAAACGGCCGCTGGTACCGGCGCCGATATAAAAAAGCCTGCCCCCCTCGTTCATTTTAGCCGCTGTTATTAAAGCCAGGGCCTCTATTTGTGGTAAAACTTTGGCAACAGCCAGCGGAACTGTTTGATCTTCCTTATTTATATTTTGAAGGATCTCCATCACCGGCTTTTTTTCCAGGTCGCTGTAATAAGAGTCCTTTTCTGTTGTCCTATCCATTTAAGGTTAATATTTTTTGGCAAAATTCGGTAAAAATGTTGAGAAAGTTAGTGAGTAGTTGATTGTGTTGATCAGGTGAGTGGTTAGTTTTAGCGATTTTAATCTAAATCTCATATTTTGTTAAACAAATCTCAAATCTATAATCTAATATCTTATATCTAACCAACTATAAGTAACTTTGTACAGATAAATGCAATGAAAAAGAGTGCGGGTATAATTTTCAGGACGATGGTGCTGCTGCTCCTTGGAATAATTATTGGCGTATATATCAGCGACAATAATTTAAACAACGCCGGCCTTGGTTTTTCGCTTGGCGACAACAATAAAGTGTCAAAGGCATTAACCCTCATCAAAAATAGTTATGTTGACTCTGTTAATGCTGACAGTTTGGAGGGCATTGCTGTAAATAATCTTTTGCAAAACCTTGATCCCCATTCGGTTTACTTACAACCGCAGCGGGCGCAATCTATCAATGAAAACCTTGATGGCGGTTTTAACGGCGTCGGTTTGGAATACCAGCTGCTTCGCGATACCCTTTTTATTACCCAGGTATATGCTGGCGGATCGGCAGCGGCGGCGGGGTTAATTCCGGGGGACAAGATAATCAGTGTTAACAAAAAAAGGTTCTCAGGCACCCACCTTACCACAAAACGGGTCGACAAAACTTTAAGGGGCGACGCGTTCACTGGAATTTCACTCGGCATATCAGCCCCGGGCAGCGAGGCTATAAAAACATACCGGATAAAACGCGGACATGTTGATTTGAGCAGCCTCGATGCAGCTTATATGCTTGGGCCAGCCACAGGCTATATCAAGATCAGCAAATTTGCTTCAACTACTGATGCCGATTTCAGGGCCGCGCTTGCAAAACTCAAAAAGCAGGGCCTTAAAAAACTGGTGCTCGACATACGCGATAACGGCGGCGGTTATCTGAATACCGCAACAGCCCTCGCCGATGAATTTTTAAAAAAGGACCAACTCATCGTATATACCAAAGGGGTGCATGATGAACGTAAAGATTATTTTGCAACCGACTCCGGCGAGTTCAAGGAAGGGAAATTAGCCGTATTAATTGACGAGTATTCGGCTTCGGCGAGCGAGATCTTAGCCGGGGCGCTACAGGACCTTGACAGGGCCGTTATTGTTGGCCGCCGTTCCTTTGGCAAAGGGCTGGTTCAGCAGCAATTCCCTTTCGGGGATGGTTCGGCTATTAATTTAACCGTGGCACGGTATTATACACCCTCCGGGCGGTCTATTCAAAAATCATATAAAGGCGGTATCCAAAGTTATCATAATGAAATAGCCGACAGGATGAAAAAAGGGGAGTTATTTTCGGCCCAAAGTAATTTTGACGACAGCATTTTTAAAAGGCCATCGCAATACCATACCACAAAAGGGAGAAAAGTGTTTAGCGGGGGCGGTATTATGCCGGATATTTTTGTGCCTGCCGATATGGCCCACAATACCCCACTAATAGAGGAATTAGGCGAACAGCAAATTTTTATGGCTTATGTTATCGATAGGCAGCAACCCACCTTAAATAAATTCGCATCGGCTGATGACTTTATAAAGCAATATGGCGTAAATGATGGCGATGTTGACAAATTTATTCTATATGCGTCTAAAACGATCAAAGAAATGGATTCGCAGGAACTATTGATCTCAAAGCCCGGCATCAAAACATTTTTGAAAGCATTTGCCGCCCGTTTTAAATGGGGGGATAATGTTTATTTTGAAGTAATAAACAGTGATGATGCTACTGTGAAAAAAGCTATTGAGGCAGTGAAATAATTTCGGATTTCGAATGTTCGATTTCGGATTTGAGAAAAGTACAAAGTTATTTATTTTTTTATTTCCAATTTGGCATTTCGTTGATTTGCTTTGGCTGTCCTGCCTATTGCTGTGAATATAGCAGTGAGTTCGTTAGCTTCCTTTTTCAAGATAATTATATCTTTTACAGCTACTAAACCTGACTCTTCCATCAACTCAAGCCAATAAACAGATTCATCAGCTTCTTCTTCTACAATAACAATTTTGTTAATAAAATCTGCGGTGGATTTTCCTTTGCATGCAGATCGATAGTTTGCCCCGACTGAAGAAGAGCACCTTAACAATTGGTTACATAAAACATTCAGAGAGCGTTTGGGAGGAAGCTCTTCTACGAATTTTATAACGTCAACGGCAAATCGCTGCGTCCTGCGTTTCAATTCTATTTTGTCCATGATAGCTATATTTCGGATTTTAAATTTTAAAGTTATTACTCAAAATCAAAAATCAAAAAATAAATCCGAAATGAACATCCGAAATGGAAAATAAATCCGAATTCGGAAATAAAAAAATAAATCCGAAATCGAACATCCGAAATCCGAAATCAAAACTATTTCTGCCTGAACCAAACCTGTATCGGCGCGCCGGAAAATTCGAAATGCTCCCTTAACTTGTTTTCAATAAAGCGGTAATAAGGTTCTTTTACATACTGAGGTAAATTGCAGAAGAAAGCGAACATCGGCGATGTACCTGCAATCTGAGTGATATATTTTATCTTCACATATTTACCCTTGATGGACGGCGGCGGATAATTTTCAATGATGGGCAGCATTACCTCGTTTAGTTTTGAGGTTGGTATTTTCCTGATCTTATTTTGATAAACAGCATTGGCGGTGTCAATTACCTTTAAAACCCTTTGTTTTTCAGTTACGGAAGTAAACACAATAGGGACATCGGTAAAAGGAGCTATCTTATCCCTGATCTGTTCTTCAAAAACCTTGATGGTCTTGTTGTTTTTTTCGATCAGGTCCCATTTATTAACGACTATAACAACGCCCTTTTTATTTTTTTCGGCCAGGTGGAAGATATTGATATCCTGCGATTCAATCCCTTCTACGGCATCAATCATCAGGATCACTACGTCGGCTTCTTCCAGCGCTTTAATGGTGCGCATCACCGAGTAAAACTCGATATTCTCTTTCACCTTGGTTTTTTTCCGCAGCCCGGCAGTATCAATCAGCATAAAATTATGACCGTACTGGTTATAATGAATATGGATGGAATCACGGGTGGTGCCGGCTATCGGCGTAACAATATTACGTTCCTTGCCTATTAATGAATTAATGATGGATGATTTACCCACATTAGGGCGGCCAACAATTGCATATTTGGGCAGGGCATTTTCTTCCACCTGCTCATCATCAAAATGTTTTACCACTTCATCAAGCAGTTCTCCCGTTCCCGAGCCTGTCATTGATGAAATATTGTAAAGTTCACCCAAGCCCAGGCTATAAAACACCATCGAATCGGCCAGCAGCGAGGTATTATCCAGTTTATTTACCACCACAAATACGGGCTTTTTACCTTTACGCAACAGGCTGGCAATTTCATCATCAAGGTCAGTGATGCCGGTAGTAACATCCACCATAAACAAAATTACGGTAGCCTCTTCAATGGCAATGATCACCTGCTCGCGGATAGCGGCTTCAAACAGATCATCGGAATTGGCAACATAGCCCCCGGTATCAATTATCGTAAAAGTATGCCCTGTCCACTCACATACACCGTAGTGCCTGTCGCGGGTTACGCCGCTCACATCGTCAACAATTGCCTTGCGGCTTTCGGTTAAACGGTTATATAAAGTTGATTTGCCTACGTTGGGCCTGCCCACTATGGCTACTATGTTACTCATTTTTGATTTTAGATTTTAGAATTACGATTTACGATTTGTTGAAAATTCAAAACGCAATACGTAAACCGGATGCTAATTTACAAATACGATCAGCATAAATCTAAAATCGTATTTCGTAAATCGTAAATTTAACTATTCGTACCCAAACTGTTTCAGGTAATTCTTTTTACTCCGCCAGTCGGGGATAACTTTTACAAACATTTCGAGGAAGATCTTTTTCTGGAAAAATTCCTCCATATCCCTGCGGGCGTAAGTGCCTACTATTTTAAGCATTTCGCCGCCCTTGCCTATAATGATGTTTTTTTGCGAATCACGCTCCACAATAATTTCGGCGCTGATGCGGTGCAGCTTTTCGCCTTCCACAAAAGCAGTGATAATTACTTCGGTGCTGTACGGTATTTCCTTTTTATACTGTTTAAACACCTGCGCCCTTATCATTTCCGATGCGAAAAAACGATCGTTACGATCGGTCAGGGCATCCTTTTCGTAATAAGGCGGGTGTTCAGGCAGGTGCTCTATCACAAAATTCATTACAGCAAGTACGTTATAATCTTTTAGTGCTGAGATGGCGAATATGGCTTTGGGATTCAACTTTTCCTGCCAGTATTCAACCTTGGCTTTTACCGTTGCCTCGTCGGACTGATCAACTTTATTGATGAGAACTGCTAAAGGCGCCTGCGAACCTTCCAGCTTTTTTAATACATCAGCTTCGTCATATTCCTCGTAAATATCCGTCACTAATAAAATCAAATCAGCATCCACGATGGAACCATCCACCTGGTGCATCATACTTTCGTGCAGCGCATAGTGCGGTTTAATGATGCCGGGCGTGTCCGAAAATACGATCTGGTAATCTTCATCGTTAACAATACCCAAAATGCGATGCCTGGTAGTCTGCGCTTTAGGGGTGATGATAGACATTTTTTCGCCCACGAGCGCGTTCATCAGGGTTGATTTACCTGCGTTAGGCTTACCAATAATGCTCACAAATCCTGCCCGGTGCGTCATAAAAACAATTAAAAAAATAAATAAAATATAATTTGGACTGCAAAGAAACGAATTATATCTTTGCAGTCCAATTAAAACGGAGCGCAAAATGCATTTTTGACAAATTGGAACACTTTTTGAGGTTATGAACAAAAGGTGATAACAAAAAAAACAGTGCGGGATGGAGCAGTTGGTAGCTCGTCGGGCTCATAACCCGAAGGTCGTAGGTTCGAGTCCTGCTCCCGCTACCTCAAGTAAATGAAAGCCTCAAGTCGAAAGATTTGGGGCTTTTTTTGTTGGGCATATTTCGTAAGTTAATGGTCCTGTGAAGACAGCGTAATAGGCCCAACAATGGATATGAGCAATAGAAATTTTTATCACAATTTTCCCCGAATTAGACTATGGTATGATCGCCAAAAAATATTAAAAGATGGATTGAAAATATTAAAGTCTATTCACACAATAGGGTTAATATTGGCGCCGGAGTTGGTTGAGTGGAAGCAGGTGCTAATCGATGAAAATACCAGATCGACAATTGTTAGACAAAACCGGATTTCCTTTACAGAATTGTCTTCCGACGAAATCGGTGAGCACGGAAAGAAATTCGGCCCCTTCAGCCTCGAATTTGAGATTGAAACATTACGTAGGCTTGGGGCTTTACCAGTCATATATGCCGCAACATTTTTCCGATAACCTACAATACAGCAGTTTGGCATCAACTATAGTTGCGGAAATTTCCGATATTAAATATACAATTTCCGTATTACATCAACTATCTCAGTTATTGGATATCAACTATCTGAAAACATTAAATAAGGAGGCCAACGAAATCCACCCCGACGCGATCTTCAATTTACAAAACGCAGATGAAAAAAATAAGGTAGTTCAAACTGTTCCAATTCCATTTAAGTACATCAAAGATATACTAAGTTATATAGGATTTAAGAATGCTCCTTTTGATCTAATGATTGGTGTTTTAAATGGAGTTCAAAGTTTATTTTACCCAACCGATGATAAAATTAATGACATTCAATTAGAATACTATCGGCAGAGGGAATGGCGGTTAATTGGCGGCTCAGACATTAGCTTTTGACAATAGGTACACTTCCCGACACTTCATCAGTGGTTCATTTGCACCAGCCGGCGGCAGGCAGGTTCATCTCTTGTATTCGCACCTGACTGTTCCTGACAGCCTTTTCCTGTTTCCGTTCAACA
>DHXR01000039.1 GCA_002413785.1 Mucilaginibacter sp. UBA5151 | reverse complement strand
AAACCGTTTCATAGCGGAATATATAAAATACTTATCGGATTGCTAAGTCCGACAGGCTCTATGGAGCCGCCTACTATTGAGCTTATTCTGTGGGTTATTGTTGGTTGAGTTGTTGCAGCGATATTTCCGTCCATAAAATTCAAAATAATGAAAATTAAAGATATATATTTATTGCTGCCTTAGTGAAAAAACACACAGGGATCATCATAAACCAAAGAAACGTGAAAAAAGCAATTCTTTTCCTGGTCGTTTTCCAAATTATAGCCCTATTCTGCTACAGCCAGCAAAAACCTATCCCCTACGGCCACAACCCGGCCACGGGTAAATATTACAACATCCGTGGCATTAAAATGTACTGCGAGGTTTACGGCAAAGGTAAACCGGTTTTGCTGATACATGGTAACGGCGGCAGCATCGGGGCCTTTGATAAAACCATCCCTTATTTCGCGAAAAGATATAAAGTTATTGCTGTTGACAGCCGCGCCCACGGAAAATCAACCGACCCCAGCGATTCGCTTAGTTTCGAAATGATGGCGGATGATTTTAACGTGTTACTGGATAGCCTGCATATCAAAAAAACTTATGTGATCGGCTGGAGCGATGGCGGTATTAATGCGCTTGTACTCGCCATGCGGCACCCGGAGAAGGTTATCAAACTGGCCTCAACTGGCGCAAACTTATGGCCCGATTCGACCGCCCTTATCTCCTCCTTATGGAAGGACATGGAGAAACAATACGGCGGGCAAAAAAATAAAAAATGGACAACCGCCAAAGAGAAAAATGACTGGAAAATATTTTTATTAGACTACTTTCAGCCGAATATCCCGCTGTCTGCATTAAAGGCAATAAAATGCCCCTCACTGATCATTTGCGGCGACCATGACCTGATCCCTGTGGAACATACCGTTTTGATCTACAAGAATATTGCAAATGCATTCTTGTGGGTATTGCCCAATTCGGGGCATGCCACCCTTAGGTTGTATCCGGATGAGTTTAACAAAAAGGTTAGTGCGTTCTTGACTCTTGATTCGCATACTTTATTAAAATTCTGACAGCTGGGGTGCGTTTCCTACGGCAGCGTCAAAATCTTTATAGTGTTTTTCTATGGCTTCGCCAACCTCATCAATGGGCAGGCTATCCGTTCCAAAACGGTGTTCAACCGATTTCCATATCCCAAAACTATTTTTTTTTATGATATGACAGGTAGCATGATTAAACACGCTAAATATGTCATTTTCAGGACCGCTGCGGATAATCCGGAAGGTCTCTTCTTTAATTATTATTTCAAATGAATCCATAAGAGAAGGTTTTACAAATCTAATTTTAAAACCACGGTCATACAACATTTAAAAGGGGGTGTTTTAACGGTATTTTTTGGGTGTTTTCACGGTTGTTTTGTCGGGGGAATGTTGTAGGGGTTGTTGTTGGTTGTAATAGGTTGTAAGGGTTGTAATAGGTTGTAGTTAGTTGTAAGTGTTTTAACAAGTTGCAGAGGTTCCTTTAAACATGACAGAACTGGCTGCTTACATAAAATTCCGCACAGGCTCTCTGCAACTCTTACAACCTCTGCAACATTTTCAACTTATTACAACCCTTACAACTTATTACAACCTCTACAACTTAATTATTAACCAGCTTTAATGCGCCTTCACCGTAACGCATCCCGGTATTTGGGTATTTGCTGATAATATTTTGGATCTCCTTTAAATCGCCGGCAGATAGTTCGATATCAACCGATGCTGCATTTTCCCGCAGGTATTTTGTCTTTTTAGTACCCGGGATAGGTATAATATCCGTACCCTGTGCCAGTACCCATGCCAAAGCTAATTGGGCCGGGGTACAGTTTTTCTGCGCTGCATATCCGGCAAAAGCCGCTGCGAGCTGACGATTATTTTCTTTAAAATCATCACCGAAACGGGGAAGTGTCTTGCGGAAATCGTTGGCGCCCAGTTCATCAACATTTAGTGTATTGGTTATTAATCCCCGCGAAAGCGGACTAAAGGGAACAAGGGAAATACCAAGTTCGCGGCAAACAGGCAATATTTCAGCCTCCACGTCGCGGGTAAGCAATGAGTATTCGCTTTGCAGCGCCGCTATGGGGTGTACCGCATTTGCTTTGCGGACGGATGCAGCGGAGGCTTCTGACAAGCCGAGGTAACGCACTTTGCCTTCTTTTACCAGCAGGGCCATTGCCCCTACCATATCTTCAACCGGCACATTTGGATCTACACGGTGCGCGTAGTAAAGGTCGATGGTTTCAATATTTAAACGTTTAAGGCTAAGTTCAACGGCTGTTTTCAGGTATGCCGGTGAGCCGTCAAAAAAAGAGCCGGATGAACCCGGGTAACTGCCCTCATCATTTTGCCTGAAACCGAACTTTGTGGCAATAAAAACCTTATCGCGGTTTGGCGCCAGTACTTTGGCAAGCAGTTCCTCGTTTTTACCATTTGCATAAATATCGGCAGTATCCCAAAAGTTGATGCCCATATCCAGCGCCAGGTTTAGCGTAGCGATGGATTCTTCATCATTAAATGTACCATAACCGTGGCTCATGCCCATACAGCCCAGGCCGATGGCCGATAGTTTTTCTCCCGTTTTTCCAAGTTCCCTGAATTTCATTTGTGTATCGTTTGTACAAATATACCAGCCCTGCTCCTATTTTTTTTGTTTAATTTTATTTAAACAAACGATAAGATCATAGGATTGTAAAAAAGTAAATGTTTAAACATTTATCTACCTGAACCGTGGGGTTTATATATTATGTTTGTCCAAAGAAATTTAAAAATTAAAATACATACACAAAGAAAAATCATGAAAAAAACTATCATTTTATTAGCTGTTGCTTTATTAAACACAGCGGCTTTCGCACAAACTACCTGGAACAACGACAAAATGCATTCGAAAGTTGGATTTACTGTTACCCACTTAATGGTATCCGATGTTGACGGTATTTTCACAGATTTCACCTGTACTATCGTATCCGCTAAGCCCGACTTTAGTGATGCCAAATTTCAGTTAACTGTTAATACTGCATCAGTAAACACAGATATTGAATACCGTGATAAAGATTTAAGATCTGACAAATATTTCGACGTGGCTAAATTCCCAACCATGACATTTACCAGCAATGCAATAACCCCGGTTTCTCCAAATCACTATAAGTTAAGCGGTAACCTTACCTTGCACGGCGTAACCAAACAGGTTAGTATGGACCTTTGGTTTCGTGGACTAATAACTAACCCGATGACCCAAAAAGATGATGCAGGCTTTAAGCTAACAGGCGTTATCAAACGTTCTGACTTTGGCTTTGGCCCGGGCACCCCTTCAGGCATTGTAAGTGATGAAGTTACTATCAACGCTAACGGCGAATTTGGAAAAGCAAAATAATTGGTTGATTGGGTTGATTAAGAACGTGGTTGATTAGTTAAAATTGATCACGGGCCTTAGTCAAAACAATTCCTGACATAAAATATAAAGAACGCTCTGGTTTCCCGGAGCGTTTTTTTTTGCATGAATAGGGACAGATGGATGTTATGGGATTTTAGGATATTTGTACAAATGTCTTTTCCTTAAACAAGATTATTAATCTGAACCACTGATTGAATTGATTTTTTTGATTTCACTGATTTTATATTGCTTCTGCTGTTAATTTTCCCCGGGCAAATCCCCTCAAAATTTTGTATATTTGTTTAAATACCAGTTCCGGATAATTTCCATTTTGCACCTTTTTTAAAAAAATTAAACCCTGAAAAAAGGTGCAAAAACAAGCTTGTTTTTTGCTTTTTAAAATTAGTTCATTGATATACACGTGATTATGTGATTTTCTCTTGTTCTTTTATCATACCCTAAATGCATTTAGCCTTCAGATATGGAAACTTTATGACGCCCTAAATGGGTTTAGCCTTCAAAACGAAGCTTTTTATCACACCCTAAATGCGTTTAGCCTTCGGAATCGAAAGTTTTATCACGCCCTAAAGGCACTTAGCCTTCAGCATTATTTAAATTATCACGCCCTAAACCAGTTTAGCCTGCGAAAACAAAATATTAAACATAACATAAATATGTTTTCCGCTATTAACAACAGTAATATTTGCTTAAGTTTAGAATTCTTTAAACTGGTGTGCATCTGAACTACACCTAACCAATTAATAATTTTATGATAAGGAATTTACGAGTTATAACATTCTTGCTGCTGTTGTTTTTATCAAAAGCTGCCGCCGCACAGGAAATAATAGACACACCAATTGAACATTTTATTGTAGAGCCCAAAATTTACAAACCAAAGGTTTATATTTTAGTAACGGGCCGTATCCTTGGCGTTAACCTGGAGGACCTAAAGGGCGCCGTCATCACAAATTTATGCACCGCTGAAAAGGCAAGCACCGACAGTCATGGCGTATATCATATCCTTGCTGCCAAAGGCGATTCCCTGGGATTTGAATTTCCGAAATATTCAAAAAATACTGAAGCAGTAAAAGCGCCGAATGACCCGATGAATATCATAATGATAAAACGAACGGCCGATAACTTACCGGCAGTGCATTCCTCTTCTGATTTGAGAAAAGCCAAAAGTGCAGATGACGAATTATACCGCATACTCGAAAAAGACGCTAAGCTGGAGGAAAAATGGAAATATTAAATTTGGCTGGGTGTTGATTTGGTTGATTCTGTTTTGGTGAGTGGCCCGTTGTGAGTGCTGAGTCGCTGCGAAATGACCACTCACAACTGACCACTCACTAAATAAATCATTCACATAATCAACAATTTATTCTTAATTTTATCGGTTTAAACCGATACTTCAGCAGACTGGATTTTCGCGTTGTAAACCATAAGTATTAAATGGAAATTAAACCCAAAAGTGTAAAAAGCACGCACTTAAAAAACATGATCATCAAATGCCTTTATTTTGATAAGGCAATGTCATGTGCCGAACTGAGCGAACTCTTTGATAAAAGCATCCCTTCGATAGCTAAAGCGCTTAATGAACTCATTGAAGAAGGCTTTGTTGTTGAGCAGGGTTATGCCCCTTCGAGCGGAGGCAGGCGGCCACTGATGTATGCCATCAATGCCAGTGCGATGTACATTCTGGCTATCGCGATGGATCAGCTTTCTACCCGCATTCAACTGGTTGACCTGCTTAATCACCCGGTATCTGATTTTGTAATGTTTGAATTAAAACTTTCAAATAATGCAGACGCCCTTGATCAGCTGGCAGAAAATATCAACAAATACATTAATAACTCGGGCGTTGCCCGCGATAAAATTGCCGGCATAGGCATAGGGATGCCCGGTTTTATAAATCCCATAAAAGGTATCAACTACACCTACCTTAACGCCGGTGATAAATCCCTTACCCAGTATATTTCTGATGAAACGAGGCTGCCGGTGTATATCGACAACGATTCGAGCCTCACGGCCCTTGCGGAACAAAAATTCGGAATAGCCAAATCCCAAAAAGAAGTAATGGTGATTAACTTAGGCTGGGGGATTGGTTTGGGGATGATCATTAACGGCGAAATATTCAGGGGGCGCAATGGCTTTGCCGGTGAGTTTAGTCACATCCCGCTATCAGAAGACGGCGCCTTGTGCGCCTGCGGCAAACGGGGCTGCCTGGAAGCCGAGGCATCTATGCTTGTGGTTTCAAAAAAAGCCACCGAAGGCATTGAACAGGGGCGCGTTACCAGTCTTAAACAAATTGACGAGGCCCACTCCAAACAAATGGGCGATGCTATAATGGAAGCCGCCAATAAAGGCGACCAGTTTGCTATTGAACTATTTTCGGATGCAGGCTACAAAATAGGAAAAGCCCTTGCCATACTGATCCATATCATGAACCCTCAGGCCATTGTTTTGAGCGGCCGCGGTGCTAAGGTTGGCAAAATATTAATGGCGCCCATACAACAGGCCCTGCATAAATACTGTATCCCCCGCCTTTCAAGGGGTACAGAGCTGCTGATATCCGAACTCGGATTTGATGCAGAACTCATAGGCGCATCAGTGTTGGTGATGGAGAATTTTGATAAAGAGGTAAAGAGCCAGTTGGTTGCGGGGTAAATAGTTAATGGTCCATGGTTGATAGTCCATGGCAAAAAAAGTCACGATCACGTTACAGGCAACATATCAATTGCCCTAAATCCGATGCGCGAAATAGCCTTATATTGGTATAGTCGAGGGAAGAAAGATTGAACATCCATCGCTAATCATTGAAAAGCGCTCGCGGATGAAAATAATGATGCTTGATGTGCAACAGGACATTCCGGTTAAAACCATCGAAGAAATTTTAAAAATGGCTATTGATATTTACCAGGCATAGCCACCAGCTTTAATTTTCAGATTTGATATTATTACCTATGCAAATAATAAAAATAGTCCCAGCAGAATATCACCTGGTAACAGGCATGTTTGATAAATACCGCATATTTTACAAACAGCCGTCAGATTTAGCTTTGGCCGAAGCTTTCATAAAAGAACGTCTTGAAAATAAGGAATCCGTAATTTTTGTTGCTTTGGCTGATGATGGTATGCCGGCCGGTTTTACCCAATTATACCCAATGCTATCATCCGTAAGAGCCACAAAAAACTGGCTGCTGAATGATCTTTATGTAGATGCCGCTTTCCGGAAACAGGGCATAGGCGAAGCATTGATAAAAACCGCCATGGACTTTGCACGAAGCCAAAACGCCACCTGCATGAAGTTAGAAACTGCCGAAGATAACTATACCGCCCAAAGTCTGTATGACGCCATTGGTTTTAAAAAACAAGGGCTGGTTGATGGGTATTTTACTTACCGTATTGAGTTGTATAATTAAAATCTTAGTATCTTACGGGCTTAAAATCAACAAAAAGCAATGCAAAAACCCGACAGCCTGATATTTGACATGGACGGTACCCTTTGGGATGCTGTAGATACCTATACCGAATCGTGGAACCTCGCATTTAAAAAATTAAATATTGACCGCAGTATGGTTAGGGAGCAACTGCTGGAAAGGATAGGCTGGGACGGCAACAAAGTGATGCAGGCCGTACTCCCGGAATTTGACGAGGAAAGACGGAAAGAGATATACAACGATGTTAATGGGATCAGGAGGCAGTTGCTGCCGAAAAATGGCGGCATCTTGTATGACGGCGTTATTGAGGGCTTAAAACAACTGGCTGCTGAATACCAGCTTTTTATTTTGAGTAACTGCAGCAAGGGCATTATCCGTTTGTTTATCGACTGGGCCGGTATTGATGATTACATCACCGGTGAAATTGCTTTCGGGGTGAACAATATGCCCAAACACCACAATATAAAACTGCTGATGGATACCCACCAGCTTAAAACACCGGTTTACATTGGCGACACGTCCGGCGATGGGGAACAAAGCCGCCAGGCAGGCGTACCCTTTGTGTTTGTGAGCTACGGCTTCGGTAACACCGAAGATTATGACCTTAAGTTTGATGACTTTAGCTCCCTGACCAATTATTTTATGGCGCTGTAACCGGCAGGTTAGATTTGGTTAGATTTGGGAAGTTTTAAAAACTAAGTTTCCTGGTTCCTTTAAACTATTTCATCAATTCAATAAAATCATCAAACAAATACCTGCTGTCATGCGGGCCGGGGGATGATTCGGGGTGATATTGTACCGAGAAGGCTTTTTTACCCTTTACCCTGATGCCTTCAATAGATTGATCGTTAAGGTTAACGTGAGTGATCTCCACTTTATCAGAGGCACGTACAGCCTCAGGCACTACGCCGAAGCCATGATTTTGGGAGGTAACCTCGCAGTGATTGATAATGATATTTTTTACCGGATGGTTTAATCCGCGGTGACCGTTAAACATTTTTTTGGTGGGAATATCATTGGCTAATGCCAATAACTGGTGACCCAGGCAAATGCCGAACATTGGTTTTTCGGCCGCTAATATATCTTTTACAGTATCTATTGCATAAGGCATGGCCGCAGGGTCGCCGGGACCGTTGGAGATGAAGTAGCCGTTTGGCGCAAAATCTTTTTCCATTTCCTCAAAAGTGGTTTTTGCCGGGAAAACTTTGGCATAAACATCCCTGTCGTCAAAATTGCGCAGGATGTTTTTCTTCACGCCGAGGTCCAGCACCGCTACACGATATTTGGCGTTTTCATCACCAAAAGTATAGGTTTCCGTAGTCGAAACTTTTGAAGACAGCTCCAGCCCGTCCATTGACGGCACTTCATCCAGTTTGCTTTTTAATTCGTCAAGATCAAGGATCTCAGACGATATTATGGCATTCATCGCGCCTTTATCGCGGATATGACGAACCAGTTGCCGGGTATCAATGTCGGAAATACCAACAATATTTTGCTCCTGGAAATAATCCTGGATAGATTCATCGGCCTGTTTACGCGTGTAATAAATATTATAATTTTTACAAACCAGGCCGGCAATTTGTATCTGGCCCGATTCTACTTCCTCTTTTGCAATACCATAATTACCGATGTGCGCATTAGTGGCAACCATTATCTGCCCGAAGTAGGATGGATCAGTAAAAATTTCCTGGTACCCGGTCATCCCGGTATTAAAGCAGATCTCGCCGGTAGTGGTTCCCATCTTTCCGGCTGCTTTTCCATAAAAAACAGTTCCGTCAGCCAGTAATAATACCGCCGGTAATTTGGTGAAGTAAGTCATTGTTAAAAAAAATTGAATGGTTAAAAAGCAGGTTTGCCTGGTGCAGCGCCCCATGAAAACAAGCTGAAAAATTGAAGTGAGAAACTTCCGGATTCACGGTGCAAAAGTATATAATAATTTCGGATTTCAGATGTTCGATTTCGGATTTTGTACAAATACGACCTTGTAGTTTTAGATTTTTTTAGAAAAATGCTTTAAAATGACAAAATACAAAAGCTATTCGAAATTCTGAAAAAATCTCAAATCCCTAAGTTTTCTCCCGTGGGAGAACCTTTTAGGTCAGGATACCAAAAGCAAATTCCAAATCAAAAAAATAAATCCGAAATTGAACATCCGAAATCCGAAATCAAAAATACTACCTTTGTTCTCTAATAAATAATAACTCATGTCGGTACATAAAGAGGTCAAAAGGATCACCACGCATATTTTGCAGGAAATGAAGTCCCGCGGCGAAAAGATCACCATGCTTACAGCCTACGATTTTTCGATGGCAGCTATTGTTGATGAGGCCGGGATGGATATCATCCTCGTTGGTGATTCGGCTTCCAACGTAATGGCCGGGCATCAAACCACTTTGCCCATCACGCTGGATCAGATGATCTATCACGCTTCATCGGTAGTACGTGCCGCCCGGCGTGCCCTGGTAGTAGTCGATCTTCCATTTGGCTCGTACCAGGGTAATTCAAAGGAGGCGCTGAACTCGGCTATCCGTATCATGAAGGAATCGGGCGCACACAGCGTAAAAATGGAAGGCGGCATTGAGATCTCCGAATCCGTAAGCCGCATCCTTACTGCGGGTATTCCGGTAATGGGGCATTTGGGTTTAACACCGCAGTCCATATATAAGTTCGGTACTTATACCGTAAGGGCCAAACAGGAAGCTGAGGCACAAAAATTACGCGAAGACGCCCTCAAACTCCAGGAACTTGGCTGCTTTGCCATAGTCCTTGAAAAAATCCCGGCCACACTGGCAAAAGAAGTAAGCGAAAGTTTACACATTCCCACCATTGGCATCGGCGCAGGCCGCCATTGCGACGGTCAGGTATTAGTCATCCACGATATGCTTGGTATCAATAAAGAATTCAAGCCAAGGTTTTTGCGGCAATATGCTAATTTACACGATGTGATGAACCTTGCAATAAAGAATTACGTGAGCGATGTAAAGTCTAAAAGTTTCCCTGATGAGACGGAGCAGTACTAATTAGTTCATGGTTCATAGTTGATGGTTCATGGCAGCTGCAAAGGGCTTTTCGCTTTAAACTACTAACCATCCGTCTATGAACCATGAACCATGAACTATGAACTATGGCTAAAATCCCCATTAAATATATCAACCACGAGATCACCGACAGCGATATTCTGTACGAGGACAACCACCTTATTGCAGTAAACAAGCGCGCAGGGGATATTGTACAGGTGGATGAAACCGGTGATGAATCGCTGGACGATAAGGTCAAGAAATACATCGCCAAAAAGTATAACAAGCCAAACGGCGCTTTTTTGGGTGTCGTACACCGCCTGGACAGGCCGGTTAGCGGCGTTATCCTGTTTGCCAAAACCAGTAAGGCCCTGGAGCGTGTAAACGCCCTGTTTAAAAGCCGGGATATGCACAAAACCTATTATGCCGTAGTGCGTAACCGGCCCTATCCCGAAGCAGGTAACCTGGTGCACTGGCTGGTAAAAAATCCACAGAAAAACATCACCAAAGCGCATGATCATGAAGTAAAAGGCAGCCAGCGGGCTGAGTTGAACTATAAGCTGGTTGGCGAACTTAACGGCTATTATTTAATTGAGGTTGACCCGATAACCGGCCGTCCGCACCAGATAAGGGTGCAGCTTTCAACTTTGGGCTGCCCTATAGTCGGCGATAATAAATATGGCTACCCCCGCGGCAGTTTGCGCAAAAGTATCAGTCTGCATGCGCGCAAGCTTCAGTTTATCCATCCCATAAAAAAAGAACCTGTGCTCATCGTCGCCCCGGTACCCAAAGATGGTTTCTGGGAAAAGTTTGAAGGGATGATGGAAGGATAAGTCTAAAGTCAAAAGTCTCAAGTCAGAAGTCAAAAAAAAACGACTTAGGACTTGAGACTTCCGACCTAAGACTCAATCTGCGGTCAATATTACTTTCAGCGCTTTTTCCTTTGCCGCGTTACCAAAGGTTTCGTATGCCTCCATCACCTGGTTCAATCTAAAATGATGGGTGATCAGCTGGTTAGGCGCTAATTTTTTTGATTGAACGGTTTTTAATAATAGCGGTGTTGTAACTGTATCAACAAGCCTGGTAGTAATGGTTACGTTTTGTGACCAAAGTGTTTCCAGGTGAAGGGTAACACTTTTTCCATGAACGCCTATATTTGCAATATGGCCACCCGGAGCAACAATTTCCTGGCATAGTTCGAATGTTGCCGGTACGCCAACAGCCTCGATGGCTACATCAACACCTTTACCGTTTGTTAGTCTTTTTATCTTTTCAACTGCATTTTCAAGGCCACTGTTAATGATTTGGGTAGCGCCGAAAGTTTTTGCAACATTCAGACGGTTTTCATCCATATCAACCATAATAATCTCCGCCGGCGAATAAAATTGTGATGTCAATAAGGCGGCTATGCCTATCGGCCCCGAGCCAACAATGGCTATGGTATCACCTGGTTTAACCTGCCCGTTTAAAACACCACATTCAAAGCCGGTGGGTAAAATGTCGCTCAGCATTACCAGTGCTTCTTCATCGGCGCCCGCAGGGATAGGATAGAGACTGTTATCCGCGTGAGGTATCCTTACATATTCGGCCTGTGTGCCATCTATAAGGTGGCCGAGTATCCATCCGCCGTCTTCACAGTGTGAATACATGCCTTTTTTGCAGTATTCGCATTTTCCGCAAGAGGTAATACAGGAGATAATCACATGGTCGCCTTTTTTAAAGTTACTTACGGCACTACCCACTTCTTCTATAATACCAACACCTTCATGGCCAATTATCCTGCCATCGGTAACTGCGGGGACATCGCCTTTCATAATATGCAGGTCGGTACCGCAAATGGTTGTTTTCAGGATCTTTACAACAGCGTCTGTTGGTTTTATTATTGTTGGCTTGGGCTTATCTTCCCATGATTTTTTGCCCGGACCATGGTAAACCAAGGCTTTCATAGTTTTTGAATCCCTATTTTCAGGTGCATTTGTTTCCGGGGATTTTTTCCCGGGTTCTTGAACCAATGTTTCCATAATTTTATTTCTAAAGGTAAATAATATTTATACTACAAATATCGGTTCAATCTGTTTGCGAAGAAATGATGGGCATCATCGTAAAGATATTTAATTTGTATTTTTGATCATACATAATGCATCTGAAACCCGAAAGCTTTTTCAACTTAGGGGTTGAAAAAGCTGGGATTACCTCATAGCCCTAACACCATTTTCCTTCATTCACCAAAACCACATCCATTAAACTTTTTTGCCTGGTTCTTTCGGACGGCATGGTTGACAAAGCTGTCCTGCTAAATGCATTTGCATCCGCTACCGCGAGTTTAGCGAAGCGTAACTCGTGGTAGGCTGTTGGGCAAGCTTTTAGCTTGCTATGTCATTGCAAATGCCAAAGCGTTTCTTATCAGTTAAAAGCTTTAACATGCTGCGGAATGTTCAAATTACGAGGGGCTAAATGCGTTTAGCTCCTCGTAATTTTTTCGGTTTGAGGGGCTAAACGCGTTTAGCTCGTCGTAATTTTTTCAGTTTGAGAGGCTAAATGCATTAAGCTCCTCGTAATTTTTTCAGGTTGAGGAGCTAAATGCGTTTAGCTCCTCGTAAAAAATCGGGTGTGTATTTTATCAATGCGTTGTATATCAAGCAAATATACTAAATATTTCAAAGAAATTAGAAATTTTGTCTAAAAAATGGGGATACGGCGCGTTTTTTTATTTCTTCTGGTAT
Organism: Mucilaginibacter sp. UBA5151; assembly: GCA_002413785.1. Classification (GTDB taxonomy): domain Bacteria; phylum Bacteroidota; class Bacteroidia; order Sphingobacteriales; family Sphingobacteriaceae; genus Mucilaginibacter. Next base: position 17,982 of record DHXR01000039.1, on the reverse strand, counting down.
TTTCCCGCTGGCGGATTTTAAAACCCGATGGAGAAAGTAAATATACAAAATTTGGAGGGGATTTGCAAGGGGGGTATCGACGCACCGCCAATTCAAGCGTTTCGCTTGAATTCAAAAGCTGTGAGCGTCCCGCTCACGTTAAACGGGGTCTTCCCGCCAGTTTGGGCTTACAAAACCCTTTTCCGATCAGTTTTAAACGGAACAGCAGAAATCTGGTATTCATCCTGGAAAACAATGTAACCGGGATTTTTGGTTGTTAACCTTTCGACTATCAGATCATACTTTTCTAAAATTTCAATGAGTTCATTTATTTTAAGCAGATGTTCTTTGGCTATATCCTTAAACCACGACAATGAAATTGCAGCCGGACTTTTGTTGCCTGCGTTTGAAAACCGGGTAGGTTTATCCAAATTAACATTGAACCAACCCGTTAATACCTTTAGTTTGTGTACGTCGTCATTATGCGTTAAAGAATTATCCCGTATGTGTCTCAGGGCTTGAAATATCCCTGTTTCAGCTTCCCTGTCTTCATTAATAAACTGTGTAATGAATCGTATATACACTTTTCTGATTTAGGCTTTACATATAATCTTTCAGGTCATCCAACGGTTCATTAAAATCGTCGGGGAGGGATACTTTTCCTTTCAGGCCGCCGGGGATTCTCTTGCCTGTGGTTTTTTTATTATCTTCAGTTAAAAAAGTGATGATAACATCAGTCTTTGACTGAACAGGTGCATCTTCTTTCATGATGATCTTCCCTTTTTCATAATATCCTTTAATTGCAGCAAGCATAATAGCATTCTGTTTAATACAAAACTTCTTATTGCATTTTTCATCAGCAATTATCGGGCACCATACCAAAGCATGCTTATAAAAATTCTATAAATTCGGGTTCAGACAACCCCTCCCCCCTCACAACCCCAGCACCTTCCCCCAAATCTCCTCGTCCACCAAAACGCCGTCTTTCAAACTTTGCTCCCTCGTCCTTAAAGTATTTTCACCGGGATAAGCAATGGCGCCGCCTTCATGCTCCGGCCGGCTGGTTTTGGTATAGGCAATGATCTCTTCAATTAAAGCGGCGGTATGCGGGCTGCTGTCCGGTTTTATGCAGATAAAAACCTGCGACACCCCGCTTTCATGTTCGCTTTGGGTGATTTTGGCCGTTGATTGCCCCTGGCTGAGTACGGTAGCCAACAGGTCGAGTACCAGGGACAGACCTGAACCTTTCCAAAAACCAATGGGCAACAGTCTTTGTGAAGCGAGGATCGCTGCCGCATCGGTGCTTAAATTGCCTTCGGCATTATACCCGCCGGGCAGGGGCAGTTCCCGTTTGTTCGATTTATATAGATTGAGCTTACCTACCGAATATTGCGATATAGCCATATCCAGCACTACATGGCCGGCTGCACGCGGTACGGCAATAACCAAAGGATTATTACCCAAACGCGGTTCGGCGCCGCCCCAGGGCGGCAGGTTGGCAATGGTATTGGTAAAGCAAAGTCCTATCAGCCCCGCCTCAGCGGCCTGCCAGCCGTAGGCGCCGGCGCGCATCCAGTGGTTGGTGTTTTTAAGCGCCACACAGCTTATGCCGTTTTCTTTTGCAAGTTCAATAGCCCGCGCCATGCAAAAACGCGCGTTTAATATGCCGGGACCTAAATTGCCGTTCCATTGCTCCAGCGATCCGAAAGCGCTTTCCTTTGTAGGTTCGGCGCCCGGTTTTACCAGGCCTTTTTTTACGAAATCAACAAACGTTGGAAAACGGTTTAAGCCATGGGTATATACGCCGTCCCTGCTGTTCCCGGCAAAAATGGCGGCGCAGACCTCAGCCTTTTCCGCACTGAAACCAAGCGAAAGCAATACCCGGTTAAATTCAGATTGCAGTTTTTCAAAGGGGATGCGCATTGTTGAAGGAGTTAAATTGTAAAGGAAAATATTTTTTACCCTCTTTCCGCGCAGCGAAGAGAGGGTCGGAGAGCGGAGCGATTCCGGGGTGAGTAAACTCGCCGCCATATAATGTGCGAAAGTCGCTCGCATAGTTTACTCACCCGGTCTTTGCTTCGCTCGACCACCGTCTCTTTCGCACGCAAAAAAGAGGGTGAAAATTTCAATATCCCGACTTCGGACTTACAAACTCGCCATATCAATAACAAACCTGTACCGGACATCGCCTTTTAGCATTCGTTCATAAGCTTCATTGACATAGTCGATATTAATTATTTCCACGTCTGAGGTAATACCATATTCGGCGCAGTAATCCAGCATTTCCTGGGTTTCTGCTATCCCGCCAATAAGTGAGCCTGCTAAACGGCGGCGTTTCATAATCAGATTAAAAGCAGCCACCTGCGGCGCTTCCGGCGGAACACCTAACAATACCATGGTGCCGTCGAGCTTCAGCATTTGCAGGTAAAAATCATACTCGTGCTGTGCAGATATGGTGTTGATTATAAAATCCAGCGAGCCGGCAACAGCCTTCACCTGTTCAGGATCAGAAACATGCACAAAATTATGGGCGCCCAATTTTTTGGCGTCCGCTTTTTTCGACGCCGATGTGCTCAATACAGTAACTTCGGCGCCGAGGGAAGCCCCCAGCTTAACAGCCATGTGGCCCAGGCCGCCCAGGCCGACAACACCTAATTTGTGGCCGTTGCCAATTTTCCATTCCCTCAAGGGCGAATAGGTGGTAATCCCGGCGCATAATAAAGGTGCAACACCTGCCAGGGGCAAATTATCTGATATGCGCAGGGTATAATTTTCATCCACAACAATCTGGTTGGAGTAGCCGCCATAAGTGGGCTTACCTTCTTTATCAAGGCCATTGTAAGTGCCTGTCATACCCACATCGCAATATTGCTCCAAACCTGCCAGGCAACTCGGGCATTGGCGGCAGGAGTCAACAAAACAACCAACACCGGCGGTTTCGCCAACTTTAAATTTGGTGACGTGTTCGCCTACTTTAGTTATTTTCCCAACAATCTCGTGCCCGGGAACCATCGGGAATATGGAGCCGCCCCATTCGTCCCTCACCTGGTGAATGTCCGAATGACAAACGCCGCAGTATAAAATCTCAATCTGAATATCGTGCGGACCAACTTCGCGCCTTTCGAATTTAAAAGGGGCTAAAGGGATCTTTGCTTTTGGTGCGGCATAGCCTTTTACTGGTATCATGTTTTATTATTTAAAGTTTAATGCTCCAACAAATATAGATGGATATTTGTGTGGGCGATTGTTAAAACTGTTTTATGAGATTCCCCTGATTAAACACGATTTAAGGATTTTAAAGATTAGCAGGATTAATTTGGGCTGGCAATCCTTCTGTTAATCTCCAAAATCATGTTAAAACAAGTAATAATTCTCCCTTTAATCAGTTATAAGTAGGCTTTTATAATAATTTTGATGAGGTGATTTTTAAATGCAACAAAAAGGCGGATTAAAAGCAAATTCAATAACTCAATAACTCACTAATTCACTAATTCAATAATTCAATAACTCACTAATTCACTAATTATCCTATTTTTGCCGATATACTACAAATGAAAAGTAAACGCCTTTTGCTGATTTTAACAGGTTTGGTTATTGGCCTGATCATCAATTCATGCAAAAAAAATACGCAGAGCCCCATACATTCGTTGTTTACCGGCGGAACCTGGCAGCTTACTTCTTTGCTGGTCACTTACTACACCGGCAACCAGTCAGATTCAACGGTTACACTCCCAGTTCCCTGCACAGAAAATTTTACCTTTAATGCTGATAATACCTGCACCTATACCAATTTCGATTGCATCACCCAAACATCGCCGGCCGCCGCATGGTCGCTCACCGGCGATCAGCTGTACCTGCAAACTAATGTTGTTTGTAAGGATACCGTGTCGGGCAGTGTAGTTAGTACTACGCCATTTTCTTACGCTTCCATACAAAACCTCGGCCAGTTTTCTCTTGTACTGTGGACTGGTGATATTCAGCCAAATTATTCACTTACCGCTAAAAGAAAAATTTATCAATACGGTTTTGTCCGCCAAAAAGTAAACGGGGTGGATTAAACTGCTCCCTGAAACTATTATTTTTGTTGTTTAAACAATAAAAGCGCAAAAATGAGTTTCATTTGTATTTGAAGGCAAACAATTGCGATGAAAATTTTATATTTGGGTCGTTAGATAAGTATATAATCTTAATGAAAAAAAGAATTGCCATTTTTGCTTCAGGGTCCGGGTCAAATGCTCAAAAAATTATGGAGCATTTTAAACACAATGACGAAGCGGAAGTAGTATTGGTACTTACAAATAATCCGCAGGCTTATGTATTGCAGCGGGCCGATAACTTTGAGGTCCCCACTCATATATTTACACGTCACGAATTTTATGAAACCGATGAGGTGATCAGGCTGTTAAAAAACCTGCAGGTTGACCTTATTGTACTGGCCGGATTTTTATGGCTGGCGCCCGGATCATTATTAAAAGCATTTCCCAATAAAATTATTAACCTTCACCCGGCATTGTTGCCCAAACACGGCGGAAAAGGTATGTATGGCGATCACGTACATAATGCCGTACTCACCGCCCATGACGAAGAATCGGGCATCACCATCCATTTCGTAAGCGACAAGTTTGACGAGGGCGAGATCATTCACCAATCCCGGTTTAAAATTGAATCTGAAGATAACCTTGAAGTTATCAAATTTAAAGGCCAGCAACTGGAGCACCAGCATTTCCCGAGGGTGATTGAAAGTCTATTAAAGAAAATGAAGAGCTGAGGGGGAGAGATTAGAGGTTGCTTTCATCAAAAAAGCAAAGACCCGTGGATGATCTCATAAACAATTAATGCACCATCTTTAATCTTGAAAGCGATAACCCAATCATTAAAATGGCTGCAAGAATATTTGTACGCTGCTAAAACAGATAAAGCCTGATGTGTAATTTGAATATTCAAGTGATTACTTTTTATCAGAGTATTTAGAAAACGCTGTTTCTAAATTGATTGGTTCAGCATCACTTCCTTTAGACAGATAAGCGGTTAATTGTTCATCTGTTGCTTTTCTGCCTATTCCTTTAACCATTGCATTTATATTTAGTTCCTCAAAGTCTTTTGCACTGGCAGATAGTCCAAGCTCCTCGGCCAGCTCAATTAATAAGCGCGTTTTCTTGTCCGAATCTGATTTGATGATCAATGTTGTCATACCCAAAGTTAGCAAAGATTATACGAATATTTGATGCCGCTCTTTTATTTAAAAAAAACTAAGCTCTAACCTCTAATCTCTAATCACTAATAACTACCTTTGCGGCTCAAAAATTTTGATGTAAATGAGCCATCCTGTTCAAATAAAAAACGCTTTAATATCAGTTTATTACAAAGATAATTTAGAGCCTGTAATTCATGAGTTAAACCGTCTTGGTGTTAACATATATTCAACCGGCGGTACCGAAACATTTATCCGTAATTTAGGGGTTGATGTTATCGCCGTTGAGGATCTTACTTCGTATCCGTCTATATTGGGTGGCCGTGTTAAAACCCTGCACCCCAAGGTGTTTGGCGGCATACTGGCCCGCAGGAATTTTGAAGGTGATGAACAGCAACTTGCTCAATTTGACATCCCTGAGATAGATCTTGTTATTGTTGATCTTTACCCCTTTGAAGAAACGGTAAAATCAAATGCGGAGGAGGATGAGATCATCGAAAAGATAGATATCGGCGGTATTTCGCTGATCCGCGCGGCGGCTAAGAATTTTAAAGATGTGGTGATCATCGCATCAAAAAAAGATTATCCGGAGCTTGAAAATATCCTTAAAGCCCAAAATGGGGGAACAACCATCGACCAGCGCCGTGCTTTTGCACACAAGGCTTTCAATATTTCATCGCATTACGATACCGCCATATTTCAATATTTTAACCAGGAAGACCCGCTGCCTGTTTTTAAAGAAAGCATACAAACCAGCCAGGTTTTACGCTACGGCGAAAACCCGCACCAAAAGGGCGTATTTTACGGCGACCTGGATGCGATGTTCACCAAATTGCATGGCAAAGAATTATCATACAATAACCTGGTAGATGTTGATGCTGCCGTGGCTTTGATTGATGAGTTTACCGAACCCACCATCGCCATTTTAAAACATACCAATGCCTGCGGTATCGCTTCGCGTAACTTTATTAAAGAAGCCTGGATTGATGCACTGGCCTGCGACCCGGTATCGGCTTTTGGCGGGGTAATTATTGCCAATGATGAGATTGATGCAGAAACTGCGGCGGAGATCAGTAAAATATTTTACGAGGTTTTAATAGCCCCGGCTTTCACAGATGAGGCCGTCGCAATACTAAAAGAGAAAAAGAACCGTATTATACTGATCCGTCAGCCCGTTGAATTGCCGGTGAAGCAATTTAAGACATTGCTGAACGGGGTTATTGAGCAGGATAAGGACGCGATAATAGAGGGGCCGGAACAAATGACAGCAGTTACAAATGCACAACCTACTGAACATGAGTTGAAAGACTTGTTTTTTGCAAATAAAGTAGTGAAACACACAAAATCAAATACCATTGTGTTTGCTAAAAATAACCAGTTAATGGCAAGCGGGGTTGGACAAACTTCGAGGGTTGATTCGTTAAAGCAGGCTATTATTAAAGCTGAAAGCTTCGGATTTGACCTTAAGGGTGCGGTAATGGCGTCAGATGCATTTTTCCCCTTCCCTGATTGTGTTGAACTGGCAGCTGAAGCAGGTATTACAGCAGTGATGCAGCCCGGCGGTTCAATAAATGATAAACTGTCAGTTGAAATGTGCAATCAGAAAAATATCGCCATGATGACAACAGGTATCCGTCATTTTAAACACTAATATTTAACACGAATTTACACGAATGAATACGAATGGGCATGATTTAAATAAGCACGAATTTACACGAATAAGTACGGATGAACACGAACCCTGGAAAATGGGGAAAATTCCGCGATGCACAAATTTGTGCAAATCAATTCGTGAAAATTAGCGTACATTCGTGAAAATTTGTGTCGTGAAAATTTGTGCATTTATAATTAATTTCAAAATAACACCAAATGGGTCTGTTTAATTTTTTTACACAAGAAATTGCTATTGATTTAGGTACCGCAAATACCCTCATTATACATAACGATAAAGTTGTTGTCGATGAACCATCGATAGTAGCTTTTGACAGAACGACCAATAAGGTTATTGCCATAGGCAGGCAGGCCATGCAGATGGAAGGTAAAACGCACGATAATATCCGTACGGTCCGCCCCTTAAAGGATGGTGTAATTGCCGATTTTAATGCAGCCGAGCACATGATCCGTGGCATGATAAAAATGATAAACCAGGGCAAGGGGTGGTTTTTCCCGTCTTTGCGTATGGTGATCTGCATACCATCGGGTATTACCGAGGTTGAAAAACGCGCCGTGCGCGACTCCGCCGAAATTGCAGGCGCCAAGGAGGTTTACCTCATCCATGAGCCTATGGCTGCTGCCGTTGGTATTGGTATTGATGTGGAAGAACCGATGGGCAATATGATCATTGATATCGGCGGCGGTACTACCGAAATTGCGGTTATTGCGCTTTCAGGTATTGTTTGCGACCAGTCTATCCGCGTTGCGGGCGACAACTTCGATTCTGATATCGTTCAATACATCCGCCGTCAGCATAATATCATGATCGGCGACCGTACTGCTGAAAAGGTTAAAATTGAAGTTGGGGCAGCTTTGCCTGAACTGGCAGATCCACCGCCTGATTTTGCTGTACAGGGCCGCGACCTGATGACGGGCGTACCTAAGCAGATCATGCTTTCCTATACAGAAATAGCCCATTGCCTTGATAAGTCAATTTCAAAGATCGAAGAAGCTATTCTGAAAGCTTTGGAAATCACCCCGCCTGAATTGTCGGCGGATATTTATCAAACCGGCATATATTTAACAGGTGGCGGCGCCTTGCTGCGCGGCCTCGATAAACGTATCGCCGCAAAAACCAAACTGCCCGTTCATGTGGCCGAAGACCCGCTGCGCGCAGTAGTCCGCGGAACAGGTACGGCGCTTAAGAATATCGGAAATTTTAAATTTTTAATGCAATAGGGTAGAGATTGGTTAATTGGAGAATAGAGATTAGTTGTTTGGTGGAGATTGAGGCATATATTAATATTAAGGACTAACCAATTATTTTGAAGCATTAGCGATGAATTCTTTTACTGATCTCGAAGTTTGGAAGAAAGCCAGGATTTTACGCAACAATATAACTGATTTAGTTAAATGTTTTCCGGCGGAGGAGAAATATCGATTATGTGACCAAATCATCCGATCATCCCGGTCAATCGGAAATAATATAGCCGAAGGACATGGTAGGTTTCACTACGCTGATGCGGCCAAATTCCTGCTTAATGCACGTGGCTCAGCAGCCGGGACAATAGATCATCTTTATATTGCCATGGATAATAATATTATTGTAGAAAAAGTATTTAATTCTTTTAAAGAAGACTGCGAGGAATCTATGAAAATGATAAACGGATATATCAACTTTTTAAGAAAACAAGCAGATAATAAACCTAATCCCTAACCTCTAATAATTAATAGATAATACGCTTTAACTAATCTCTAATCTCCAATTAACTAATCTCTAACCCCATGCGTAACCTCTGGATATTTATCAGTAAGTACAACGCATTTTTTTTATTCCTTATTTTTGAGGTATCCTCGCTCATCATCTACGTAAAATATAATTCTTTTCAGAAAGCCGCTTTTATCAATTCATCCAATGAAGTTACAGGTAGCCTGTATGCACGGGTTAATGAGTTTTATGGCTATTTGTCATTAAAAGAAGTTAATGATAGCCTGGCGCGGGAAAACACCCATTTGCGCAACCAGCTTAAATCTTCGTTTTATGTGGATACGCTGAATAAACATAAGGTAACCGACACGGTTTACAAACAGCAATACGAGTACGTTGCAGCCAAAGTGATCAATAACTCGGTTAACCGGAGCAATAATTATCTCACCATTAACATTGGCGCTAACAAGGGTATAGCCAAAGGCATGGGGGTCATCTGCGATAAAGGCATTGTAGGTAAAGTGGTTTATGTTTCTGCACATTTTGCGGTGGTTCAGTCCTTATTGCATAAAGATTCGCAGTTTAGCGCCATGCTTGCCAAAAACAGAGAGATCGGGTATATTACCTGGGGCGATGATCTGGACCCACATAAAGGTTTGCTGAAAGATGTTTCAAACAACGCCGTACCAAAATTAGGCGAACCGGTGGTTACTTCGGGTTATTCACTTTTCCCCGAGGGGATACCAATCGGTAAAATAAGTAGCCTGCATACAAAATCAGGTGGATTGTTGTTAAATATGGAAGTAACGCTTGCCGTTGATTTTAGCAAACTGGAGTACGTTAACGTGGTTGACAATAAATTTGCCAAAGAACAAGAGGGACTGGAGGCTCAGCAAAAGAAGAATGAGTAAGCATATTTTAATTAACCTGCTCAGGTTCATCGTACTGGTTTTTATACAGGTTTTTTTGCTGAAAAACATTTCTTTGTATAACCTTTCTACGCCGTACCTGTATATCCTGTTTATTTTGCTGCTGCCTTTTGAAACACCAAACCTGTTATTGTTTGCGCTGGCATTTTTAATGGGTCTAACCATCGACTCCTTTTATGATACCCCAGGATTGCATGCCGCATCATGTGTGCTGCTGGCATTTGTGCGTATCATATTTATAAGCCTTACAGTTCAAAAGGATGGCTTTGACAATGAACCCGAACCCACTTTAAACATCATGGGTTTCAGGTGGTTTTTTACTTATACCATAACACTTACTTTATTTCATCATTTTTTTCTCCTCAACATTGAGGCTTTTAGCTTTTCGGAAATTCAATATACACTAAGCCGCTTTTTATTGAGTTCAATATTTACAGTTTTTTTAATATTAATTTCGGGTTTGTTATTTTTCAGAAGGAAAGAACGTAAATGAATAGTTTTTTTGAACGGCGCTACGTTATAGCAGGAATCTTCATTACCATACTTGTGATACTGCTGGCGAGGTTATTTTACATCCAGATAGTTGATAACCGCTATGCCATTTATGCCAATAATAACGTTCGCCGCCAGAAAATAAGCAATGCTGCCCGTGGGCCAATATTAGACCGTAACGGAAAGGTTCTTGTGCAAAATGTTCCTTTTTACGATATTATGGTAACGCCTAAACAAGTTAAACCGTTTGACACCGTTGAGTTTTGCAAGTTATTAGGGATAGACAGGGCGGCCTTTGATAAACAATGGATCAAAGCGGTTAAGTATTCGCCCTATTTACCATCGGTTTTTGAAAAACAGCTTTCGGCAACAACTTATGCCTCCTTACAGGAACGGTTATCCGAATTTCCCGGTTTTGATTCCACGCCAAGGTACCTGCGTACTTATCCTGATTCCGTGGCCGCTCAATTTTTAGGATACATCGGCGAAGTACAGGACAAAGATATCGAACGTTCGGGAGGCTATTACCATCCCGGCGACTACATTGGCGTTACCGGTGTTGAAAAATCTTACGAAGCAGTTTTAAGGGGCCAAAGAGGGGTTGAAAATTTAATGGTTGATTCGCGTAACAAGCCAAAAGGCCATTATGCCAATGGTTTGTTTGACACCGCGGCTGTTGCAGGCCAGCGTTTAACTTCGTCATTAGACATCAGCATCCAGGAATTTGGCGAGAAACTAATGCAGAATAAGGAAGGCAGTATTGTAGCGATTGAACCCTCCACGGGCGAAATATTATGTTATGTCAGCAGCCCAACGTACGACCCGAATTTGATGGTTGGCCGGGAGCGTGGCAATAACGCTGCAAAAATGTATGCGAATCCCTATAACCCATTTTTCATCAGGCCAATACAGGCAAAATATCCGCCGGGTTCTTCCTTTAAACCCCTTAGTGCGCTGATTGCCTTGCAGGAGGGTATTATCACACCGCAAACCACTTATTTCTGTCCGGGATATTATAAGGCTGGTAACCGAAAAATCCCTTGTAATAACGGGGAGGCACATGGCCTCGTAAATTTAAGCAGCGCCGTTGCTAAATCATGCAATGGTTATTTCTCCATGGTATTTCAAAAGATCCTCGACCATAACGGCACCAGGCAAACAGAAGCAACTTTTGCCACCTGGCGGGCAAAAGTTAATAAATTTGGATTAGGGGCGAAACTTGGCCTTGATATGCCGGGGGAATCCAGGGGGAATTTACCTACCCCTTTACACTACGATAATGTTTACAAACCTGGCGGATGGCACTCAAGTACTATTATTTCTCTGGCAATTGGCCAGGGCGAACTGGAGGCCACTCCTTTGCAGATGGCCAACCTTGAATGTACCATTGCCAACCAGGGATATTATTACAAACCACATTTAATTAAAGCAATCAGCGCCCAAAATGTGATCAGGAAAGAATATACCGAAAGAAATTATGTAGGGATAGATTCGCAATATTTCGATCCGGTAATAAACGGGATGCAAGCCGTAGTTGATAACGGCACGGCCATAAGGTCTAAAATCCCTGGTATTGTAATGTGCGGAAAAACAGGTACAGCGCAAAATTCCCATGGTGAGCCTAATTCTGTATTTGTAGCCTTTGCCCCGCGCGATCACCCTAAAATTGCCATTGCCGTAATAGTTGAAAATTCAGGAGAAGGCGCGCATTGGGCCGCCCCTATTGCAAGTTTTATAGTTGAAAAGTATTTACGTGGCAGTGTTTCGCAACGCGAGTCGGGGATAACGCCTGAATATTTTATGAATGCAAATAAGCTTCCTGATATTATTCCTAAGATCAGAAAAACTGTACCTCCGCCTATTCCCCCAAATTTAAAAAAGGATTCGGCCAATAAAGCCAATAAACAAAGAAGATGAATAACCAGCGCAGTTTCTTTTTTAATGTTGATTGGGTAACCGTGTTTATCTACCTGGCTCTTTGTACTATCGGCTGGTTCAATATCCGTGCCGCCGTTTTTGACCCGGCGCATGCCGGTATTTTAGATTTTAAGACAGACTATAGCAAACAATTTTGGTATATCATATTTTCATTGGGTATCGGCACGGTTATCCTATTGCTCGAAAGCAGGTTTATAATCGCATTGTCACCGGCTTTTTATATCATTTCTCTCTTACTCCTGATACTGGTGTTAGTCATCGGGCGGAATGTTGGCGGAAACCAGGCATGGTTATCACTTGGGGGAGGTATCAGGTTACAACCATCAGAATTTGCGAAGTTCGCCACCTGTTTACTTTTAGCAAGATACCTCAGCGCCACAAATGTGCGGATAGCAGAATGGCGCTCCTTTTTTATTGCCGTTGCCATTATTGGGGTGCCGATGTTGTTGATCTTACTGCAACCCGATATGGGTTCAACGCTTGTTTTTTATTCGCTGATCTTTGTTTTATACCGCGAAGGGCTTTCGCCTTATTTTTTAGTGATCAGCGCTTTGTTTATTGTGCTTTTCCTTACCTCAATTTTATTTACACCATTATATGTTATTGCTGTAATAACTGCGCTTGCCCTAATCATTATCTTACTGTTCCGCAAAAACAAAAAGCTGACTGTAACCATTATTACAGGTCTGGCTATCTGCATTGCATTTGTATTAAGTGTGAAATTTATTTATAACCATGTTTTACAACCGCATCAAAAGGTACGTATAGATATTGTTTTGGGTATAAAATCCGACTTAAGGGGCAAAGGTTATAATGTTTACCAGTCGAAAATTGCCATTGGTTCAGGAAAGCTTTGGGGGAAGGGCTACTTGAACGGCACACAAACAAAATATTCATTTGTGCCGGCTCAAAGCACCGATTTTATTTTTTGTACCGTAGGCGAAGAGTGGGGTTTTGCAGGGTCGGGAGTGGTTTTGGGCCTTTATTTGTTGTTGGTATTACGCATAATTTTCATCGCCGAAAGGCAGCGATCGCCATTTTCACGAATTTACGGCTATGGAGTAGCATCCATCATATTCTTCCATGTTTTTATAAATATTGCTACCACAATAGGCCTGGCGCCGGTTATTGGCATCCCATTGCCGTTTATAAGCTATGGGGGCTCATCGTTGTTAAACTTTACCATGTTGCTATTTGTGCTCCTGAAGCTGGATTCAAACAGGATGGGGATTGTTTAGGGAGTTAGCAGTTGCCGGTGGGCAGTTTGCAGTGCGCAGTTTGCAGTTACCGGTTGGCAGTGCGCAGTTTGCAGTTACCGGTGGGCAGTGCGCAGTTACCGGTGGGCAGTGCGCAGTTACCGGTGGGCAGTTGGCAGTTGCCAATCGGCATTTGCAGTTGCCGGAGGGTAGTTTTCAGTTGCCAATCGTCAGTTTGCAGTTTGGTTTTAACTGCCAACTGAAAATTGCCAACTACAAACTAAGCATACCGTCTTTTCAACAGCGCATAAAACTTTTCGGTAGTGGCCGGTTTGCTTTCCCAGTTATTTTTTGTTACATAATTGGTTTTCAAAAAGCGCATGGCCTCTTCAAAAGTGTTAAACCTGTTTAGTATTTCTACGGCCTCACTGTAGGCCAGGTTATAGCCGTTAAAAAGATCTTTTACATATAGCAATTTGTCATTCAGGGTAATCGCCAGTTTAATATCACCGATAGGCTTCACGCTTAGTTGTTCAGTCCTCGCTATTCCTTTGTCACTTAACTGAGATGATATTTTCTCATTGATGGTGAGTAACTCTTCTTCTGTAGCTTTAGGGGGTACTTCAGGCCCGCTTATATCATCAGCGGGAGCGGCAGTAACCTCATTATTTGCTTCTGTTACCGCAGAATTGCCTGGTTTTCTTTTTTCCGCCTTTTTAAACGCTTCATTTTCATCAGGTATGTTTTCATCTTCGTCAGGCAGCATTTCATCATCATCCCAATTCTGGGTATCGTCTAAAATCAATTCATGCCGTATTGTTACAGGCTCCGCATCAGCAGGTATTTCGGGTTCAGCGTTAACCGGGGTTACCGCCTTTTCTTCCTTATCATCCTCTCTTGTAAAAACTATTTCCACCGGTTTAGCAGCAAGCTTTGCAGGTTTCTCCCCTGTTATCCCGGCAGCCGGTTTCATCTGCTGAACCATTGGCTCAAAATATTTTTGTTCGTAAGTCGTCTCTGTTTTTTCAACCGGCAGCCTTTTAATTTTACTGTTTTGTAAATTAAGTTTACTCAAAATTTCAATGTGGGCTGTCAGGAAATGTGCGTTGGATACAAAAAGTTCAAGTTCCAGATCATTTAAATCGTCCGGTACCGTTTTAAGATATTCATATTGGTCACTAAGCTCCTTTATTATATCACCTATCTTTTTAAAAACTTCCTTTTGCTTCATGTCTCAATGTTAGAAATGCGTATCAAAAATAAGATTAAATTCTGATATTTGCTGTTAGAGATTAGAGGCTGGAGATTGGAGATTAGTTTTAAATAACTGGTAAATCGGTGAAATCACTAAATAGAAAAATGGTATTTAACGAAGAATTTTTTAAGCGAAAAAGTGAGTTGGGCGGCAGCATCGAAGTGGTTTGCGGATCCATGTTCTCCGGTAAAACCGAAGAACTTATCAGAAGGTTAAACCGGGCCAGGATAGCCAGGTTAAAAGTCGAAATATTTAGCCACAAGGCAGATACCCGGTACCTGGAAAATGCCCTCGTATCGCATAATGAAAATTCTATCCCGTCAACACCGGTCGAAAATGCATCCTCAATACTCTTACTGGCCAGTGATGTGCATGTGGTAGGTATTGATGAGGCACAGTTTTTTGATGCAGAACTGCCTGATGTGTGTAATATATTGGCCAACAAAGGTGTACGTGTGATTGTTGCCGGTCTTGATATGGATTTCAAAGGGCAGCCCTTTGGCCCTATGCCGGCTATAATGGCAATGGCCGAATCGGTAACCAAATTGCAGGCCGTATGTGTATGGTGCGGCAACCCTGCCATGTACTCTTTCAGGCTTGTGCCTGATGAAAGCAAAATATTGCTTGGCGAAAAGGAAAGCTATGAGCCACGCTGCCGTATTTGTTATAATATCCCCCAGCCCGTATAACCTGAAACCGGGTCAGCCTGGAAACGGGCGCCGTTAGCAGCTTCAATAATTAAGATGGAATTATAAAGGCAGCATCTTTTCCAGGGAACATCAAAAAGTCCCCCAACCGTTCCGAAGGACTCCTATTGAGGGCGGAGATCATTCATCTGCTGTTTATTTTTCAGGGGCGTTCATGAAGGCTTTGTTGTTTAGCGGGGGCTAAAAAATTAAATCAAAATTTAAAACAAAAGGCATACCCCCTGGTTGTTATGCAATTACAAAGTCTTAAAAGTTTATGGCCTCCAAAATATTAGTTATTGAAGACGACAAGGATATAAGGGATATTATTACCTTTATACTGGAAGAGAAAGGCTATGAGGTGATGGCTTCGGGAGATTCCCGGATTTTAAAGTCGGTGACGGATTTTAGCCCTTACCTTGTCTTAATTGATAATTGGCTGACCGAATGGAAAACAGACGCCACCGGAGAGCAGTTGTGCCGCGAGTTAAAATCAAATAAGGCAACAAGTCACATCCCGGTTATCATTATGTCGGCGGTAAGTAATATAAAAGAAATTGCCGAAGCCGGGCTTGCGGATGCTTATCTGAAGAAACCTTTTGACGTGGATGAGTTATTGGCGATAGTTAAAAATTTTATTAAATGAGTAATTGAAGATAATCCTCCAAAAAATCAAAGATTAATTTATACTTTTAGTTTTAATTTATAAACCAATTATATAGAAGAAAAGATATGAATATCAGGATTTTGTACTTACTGCTCGCCGGTGTTTTACTGGAGGGTATCACTTCATGCAAAAAAACGCCTAAAGTTGACAATAATTCCGGGAACGTTCCCGTAACCGGCGTGGAGGTCCCTGCCGGGGCTAATGATGGGGTTACTTTTATTAACGGCGGCAAGTCGGTGATTTTTAATTTGTATGCGCCATCAAAAAAGTCAGTCACCGTTATTGGCGATTTTAATAACTGGCAAACGGGCAGTCAGTATGCCATGAAGAACTCAACTGACGGCACCCGCTGGTGGATACAGGTTGATAACCTGGACCCGGCAAAAGAGTATGCTTACCAGTATTTAATAGATGCCACCCTTAAAGTTGCCGATCCTTATACCGAAAAGGTGCTCGACCCCAACAATGACAAATACATTTCATCTACAACCTATCCCAGCCTGAAAGCTTATCCCACAGGGTTAACTACGGGTATTGTGAGCACATTTTGGGCCAACCAACCGGCTTATACCTGGCAAACCACTTCGTTTACCCGTCCTGACCCGAAAAATTTGGTGATTTATGAGATGCTTGTGCGTGATTTTGTTGCAACACATGATTACAAAACAATTAAAGATACCCTCAATTACTTTGTAAGGCTGGGCGTAAACGCAATTGAAATGATGCCTTTCAACGAGTTTGAAGGTAACGACTCGTGGGGCTATAACCCCAATTTTTACTTCGCGCCTGATAAATATTACGGTACAAAAAATGATTTAAAGGCGCTGATAGATGCCTGCCATTCAAAAGGTATAGCTGTAATACAGGATATTGTTTTAAACCATTCCTTCGGGTCGTCGCCCATGGTTCAGATGTACTTTAGCGGGGGCGCACCGGCAGCCAATAACCCCTGGTACAACACTGTGGCCACACACCCTTACAATGTGGGCTTTCAGTTTAACCACCAAAGCCTGGCTACCAAATATTTTGTAAAAAATGTATTAAAATGGTGGATGACCGAGTATCATATTGATGGTTTCAGGTTCGATATGGCAAAAGGGTTTACACAAACCAATTCGGGCAGCGATGTTGGTTTGTGGGGTAATTATGATGCAAGCCGGGTGGCTATCTGGAAAGATTATAACAGCTTTATGATGGGTATTGATCCCAAATTCTACGTAATCCTCGAAGATTTTGCAAGCAACCAGGAAGAATCTGAACTGGCAAACCAGGGTATGATGACATGGGCGAATTTGAGTACCAACGGTGAACAGGCCACCATGAGTTATAACGATAGCGGCGGCTCATGGGACTTATCCGGCCTGTTTTATGATTCTTATAGTTTTACAAACCCGTATGCACTGGTAGCCTATTTTGAAAGCCATGATGAAGAAAGGCTTCAGTTTAAAAATGCCGCTTATGGAAATAGCAGCGGAACTTATAGTATCAAGGATCTTGCTACCGGTTTAAAGCGGGATGAAATGGGTGCTGCTTTTATGTTCTCATCGCCCGGGCCAAAGATGCTATGGGAATTTGGCGAACGGGGCTATGATATCAGTATCAATGATTTAGGAGGCCGTTTATCTGATAAACCACCTCACTGGGAATACATGGCCGATGCTAATCGCCGGCACTTATTCGGCGTTTATGCCAAAATGATAAAAATGAAGGAAAAAAACGCGGCTTTCACAGCAACCAATTCTACCTATAACCTTGCCGGTTCGGTTAAATTTATCCACCTACCCGATCCCAATAAAGCCAATAATGTGGAAGTGATCGGTAATTTTGATGTGATCCCTGAACCGGCTGTTTTAAGTTTTCCGTCAACCGGTACCTGGTATGATAATATCACCGGTACGAGCATCAACATTACGTCATTACCTTATAACGTCACCCTGCAGCCAGGGGAATATCATGTATATAGCAATACGCCTTTAAATCAATAAAATCACGCATTGAACTGATATTAAACTTACGAAGTTTTCAAAACTTCGTAAGTTTTAAAAATGGAAGTGCAATTGCAGGCTGATAACCCGGCAGGGATACATGAGTGGGCGGTGGAGTAAATTTTTATTTTGTCATCGTCGAGCAGGCAAGGGCATTTCAGCCCAAGCCTCTCACACAATCGTACGTGAACCTCTCGCATCATACGGCTCTTATCATACAATCAAACAGGTTAGAATAATGTCCAGTGATAAAACATGCCCGGATAACTTACTTTCATTCCGTTTATCCATCCGTAGGCTTTT
>DHXR01000065.1 GCA_002413785.1 Mucilaginibacter sp. UBA5151 | reverse complement strand
GGTGCCAAATCTTAAAGAAGCCCTTCATCTAACGATGAGGGGCTTTCTTGTTTTTAGGCTGGAATAGTAAAATGCAAATCTCCATGTTGATTTTAAGTGTTCCCAATTTGGTAATTTTAATAAAAATAATATCTTTAACTTTTATAGTAAAATGGAAACCCCAATTATTAAAGCGATAAAGACAGAAGAACAATATAAGGCTATATTACAACAAATCAGACATCTTTGGAGTTGTGCAGAAAATAGCCCGGAAGCTGATTTATTAGAAGTGCTAAGCATTTTGGCTGATGATTACGAAAATAAACACTATCCGATAGCGCCCCCCGATCCGATTGAGGCCATCAAATACAAAATGGAAGAAAACAACTTAATCGCCAGTGACCTTATACCTTATTTCGGTAGTCGGAGCAGGGTGTCGGAAGTATTGAACCGAAAAAGGCCTTTGACCTTTTCTATGGCAAAAAAATTGTTTAGAGGATTGAATATCCCGGCTGACACATTACTTTCATTTTAAATTCCAGAACATGCCAATTGAAGAAATACAGGTCAAACCAAAATACAAAGCCGTTGAAGGGGTTGACAGAAGAACAAATTTTTCTATTTGCAGCACAATCCCGCCAAATCGCTGTTAACCCAAAATGAAATCTACATAATCATCCTACCATCGGTGAAATCATTTAACGAAATCCCCAATAAACCGTAACTTTGCCTGTCATAATGGCTCAAATTTGCTGTGGCGCAATTGTTGAGTTTATCGCATTTTAAAATAAGAACATGTTAAAATTTATAAGTAAGCTTTTTGGCAACAAATCAGAACGGGATGTAAAAAGCCTATTACCCTTAGTTGAAAAAATAAAGGCGGAGTTTGCTAAACTCGGAGATATAAGCAATGATGAATTAAGGGCAAAAACCATAGCTTTTAAGGAAAACATTGCCCTGGGTCTGGCCGAAATTGACAGCGAGATACAGGGAATCAAAGAGAAAACCGAAAACAACCCCGACCTTGATGTTAATGAAAAGGTAGCCTTATATACCCAGTTGGATAAACTGGAAAAAGACCGCAATAAGGAGCTGGAAGTAATATTGATGCAGATTCTTCCTGAAGCCTTCGCGGTTGTGAAGGAAACTGCAAAGCGTTTTAAGGAAAATAAGACCATTGAGGTTACTGCAACCCAATTTGACCGTGACCTTGCCGCCCGCAAATCAAACGTTTTAATAAAAGGCGATAAGGCCATCCACCATAATAAATGGATTGCGGCCGACAATGAGGTTACCTGGGATATGGTGCATTATGATGTACAGCTTATAGGCGGTATTGTTTTGCACCAGGGTAAAATCTCCGAAATGGCTACAGGTGAAGGTAAAACGCTGGTTGCCACGCTGCCCGCCTACCTGAATGCTTTAGCCGGACAGGGCGTACATATTGTAACCGTAAATGATTACCTGGCACGACGCGACTCGGAATGGATGGGCCCGCTTTATGAATTCCACGGTTTATCGGTTGATTGTATTGATAAACACGAGCCAAATTCGGAAGAAAGACGCAAGGCTTATATGTCTGACATTATTTTTGGCACAAATAACGAGTTTGGTTTCGATTACCTGCGTGACAATATGACACGCAGCCCCGAAGAACTGGTACAGGGTAAACTGCATTATGCTATGGTGGATGAGGTTGACTCGGTATTAATTGATGATGCCCGTACCCCGCTGATCATCTCGGGCCCGATCCCGCGCGGCGATGAACATGAGTTTTACGAGTTAAAACCACGCATTGAGCGTCTGGTTAACGCACAGAAAAACTATGTGAACGGCGCATTAAACGAAGCTAAAAAACTGATCGCTGAAGGAAAAACAGGTCCGGAAGAAGGCGGTATGGCCTTATTGCGTGCATTCAGGGGCTTGCCAAAGAGCAAAGCGCTGATCAAATATTTAAGCGAGGGCGCCAACAGGCAGACCCTATTGAAATCCGAAAATTACTATATGCAGGACCAAAGCAAGGAAATGCATAAAGTAGATGCGGAACTGTTTTTTATAATTGATGAAAAAAACAACCAGGTGGAGCTGGCGGAAAAAGGGATTGAGCTGATCACCGCTTCAGGTGAAGACCCCCAGTTTTTTGTGATGCCGGACGTGGGCACTGAAATTTCGGAAATAGAAAAATCAACCTTCCCGGCTGAAGAAAAAATCGCAAAGAAAGACGAACTGATGCGCGATTTCTCCATAAAATCGGAGCGGATCCACTCAGTTAACCAGTTGCTAAAAGCATATACCCTGTTTGAAAAAGATACGGAGTACATTTTAGATGACGGCAAGGTTAAGATAGTTGATGAGCAGACAGGTCGTGTGCTGGATGGCCGCCGTTATTCTGATGGCCTGCACCAGGCCATTGAGGCTAAAGAAAATGTAAAGGTAGAAGATGCTACCCAAACCTTTGCAACCATTACCCTGCAAAATTATTTCCGCATGTACCACAAGCTTTGCGGGATGACAGGAACGGCGGTTACCGAAGCCGGTGAGTTTTGGGAAATATACAAACTGGACGTGGTTGAAATACCAACAAACACCCCGGCAAGCCGCGCCGACAGGCAGGATTTTGTTTACCGTACCGTCCGTGAAAAATACAATGCAGTTGCTGAAGAAATTGTAAAACTGACCCAGGAGGGCCGGCCGGTGCTTGTAGGTACAACCTCGGTTGAAATTTCGGAATTACTGAGCCGCATGCTGAAACTGCGCGGTATAAAACACAATGTGTTAAATGCCAAAATGCACCAGAAAGAGGCCGATATTGTGGCCGAAGCCGGTCAGAAAAGTACCGTAACCATCGCAACCAATATGGCAGGCCGTGGTACCGATATAAAATTGGGGTCTGGAGTAAAGGATGTGGGAGGGTTGGCCATTGTAGGTACCGAACGTCACGAATCACGCCGTGTTGACCGCCAGTTACGCGGACGTTCAGGCCGCCAGGGCGACCCGGGATCGTCACAGTTCTTTGTATCGCTTGAAGATAACCTGATGCGTTTGTTCGGTTCGGAAAGGATCTCGAACCTGATGGTAAAAATGGGTATTGAAGAAGGGGAAGTGATTCAGCATTCCATGATCTCCAACTCTATAGAGCGTGCGCAGAAAAAAGTAGAAGAAAATAACTTCGGTATCCGTAAGCGTTTGCTGGAATATGATGATGTAATGAACTCCCAGCGTACGGTTATTTACTCCAAGCGTAAAAATGCTTTGTTTGGCGAGCGCCTTGATGTTGACATCAGCAATACCATATTTGATGTGGTTGAGGATGTGGTTTCCGAATACAAGGAAGCAAATAATTTCGAAGGTTTTATATTGGAGATTATCCGTTTGTTCTCGCTGGAAATTGAAATTACAGCTGATCAATTTGTTGACATTTCTGCTAATGCATTGGTTGACCGTGTATTTGCGGAAGTTACCGGGTTTTATAAACGCAAGCAGGAAGCCATTGCCAACCAGGCATACCCGGTTTTAAAGGATGTTTTTGAAACAAGGGGCGAATACGTGGAAAATATTGTGGTGCCATTTACTGATGGCATACATGGTATCCAGGTATCGGTTCCGCTTAAAAAAGCTATCAAAAATAAAGGGCTTGAAGTATTTAAGTCATTTGAAAAGAATGTGACCCTGTTCCTGATCGATGATGCCTGGAAAGAGCACCTGCGCGAAATGGATGAGTTAAAACAATCCGTACAAAACGCGGTTTATGAACAAAAGGACCCATTACTGGTTTACAAATTCGAGGCTTTTGAATTGTTCCGCCAGATGCTGGCCACGGTGAACAAGGAATTGGTTAGCTTCCTGTTCAGGGGAGTGATCCCTGTGCAGCAGGACCCCGATGAGATCCGCGAGGCAAAACCTCAGCCAAAACTCGACCTTAAAAAGCTGCGCACTTCAAAACCCGAACTGGTTGGCGAAGCCAATGGCGCAGCTATGCAGGATATGCGTGAATTACAAAAAGCAGCCCCTGTAAGGGTTGAGCATAAGATAGGCAGGAATGACCCTTGTCCTTGCGGCAGCGGTAAAAAGTATAAAAATTGCCATGGTGTAGGGTTGGTGTAAGCCGGCTCAAGGGATATTATTTAGGCAGTTGGCCCTCTTTGCCGCTTGCGGGAGAGAGGGTGGTCGAGCGAAGCAAAGACCGGGTGAGTAAACTATGCGCGCGACATTAGCGCAATGCATGGCGGCGAGTTTACTCACCCCGACATCGCTTCGCTTGTCGACCCTCTCTTCGCCTTCGGCGTAAAGAGGGTAAAAGAAGGTTATTCCTAATGGGAATGAACAAAAAGGGTGTCATGGTGAGGCACTCGAACCATGCGGGGTGGCCTGTACGCTTTGCATAGCGCTAATGCATTGGCGTTGTGCTTTTGCGCACATGGTTCGAGTGCCTCACCATGACACCCGCCGCTAATTTTAGAACATGACAAGGAGTGTAAATTGTTAAACAATGAAAAAAGCAGTATTTTATAACATAGCCACACTAAGCCTTATAGCCTGCTGTATTTTTTTTATGCCCTTATTTTCATCCGCCCAAACACGCGGTAAAGTAGAAGTAGTAAAAGATCCACTGATTGATACGCTCATCGCCAGGCGCCCTTCACTAAATAAAAACAATATTAATGGTGAAGAAACTGCGAATGGTTTCCGTGTGCAGATCTTTTTCGGGTCAAACAGGCAAGCCGCTTATGATGCGCAGGCAAAATTTATGAATGAATATCCCGAAATTCACACCTATATTACCTATATCGAACCAAATTTTAAAGTCCGGGTAGGCAATTTTAGGACACGTTTAGAGGCCCAAAAACTGGAAACAGCCCTTGGCGACCTATTCAAAAGTCTTTTTATTATCTCCGAAAAAATAAACCCTCCCAAACCTGATGCCGCAAATGATTAAGGAACAGATACAACAACTTTCAAAAAATATTTACAAAGATGTGGTAGCCAATCGCCGCCACCTGCATTCGCACCCCGAACTATCTTTTCATGAGGTGGAAACCTCGGCTTTTGTTGCCGCCAGGTTGGATGAACTTGGGTTGTCCTATCAAAAAATGGCGGATAACGGCCTGGTTGCTTTAATTAAAGGTGAAAAACCATCGGATAAGGTAATTGCCCTGCGTGCCGATATGGATGCCCTGCCCATTTTGGAAGCCAACGATGTTCCCTACAAATCGCAAAACGCCGGCGTGATGCATGCTTGCGGACATGATGTGCATACTTCATCTTTATTGGGTACTGCAAAAATATTAACTGCATTGAAAAGCCAGTTTGGCGGAACTATTAAACTGATCTTTCAGCCCGCCGAAGAAAAATTACCCGGCGGCGCAAGTCTGATGATAAAAGAAGGCGTACTGGAAAATCCAAAACCACAGGCGGTTTTGGGCCAGCATGTAATGCCCTTCATTGATGCGGGAAAAGTGGGTTTCCGTGCAGGTAAATACATGGCCTCTACCGATGAGTTATACGTTACCGTTAGAGGCAAGGGCGGCCATGGCGCACAACCCCAGCAAAATATTGACCCGGTAATTATCACCGCCCATATATTAACGGCTTTGCAGACGATCGTAAGCAGGTCTGCCGATCCGAAAAGTCCTTCGGTACTATCGTTTGGCAAGGTGATCGCCAATGGCGCTACCAACGTGATCCCTAACGAAGTTTACCTTGAAGGCACATTCAGGACGATGGACGAAAAATGGCGCAGCGAGGCCCATATCAAAATAAAGAAAATGGCTGAGGGCATTGCCGAAAGCATGGGCGGCAGCTGTGAATTTAATATTGTAAAGGGGTACCCCTTCCTGATTAACGAAGAAAAACTGACCGCTTCTGCGCGTGGTTTTGCCGAAGACTATTTGGGCAAAGAAAATGTCCTCGACCTGGATATTTGGATGGCTGCCGAGGATTTCGCCTACTATTCACAGGTAGCCGATTCCTGTTTTTACCGCCTGGGTACCCGTAACGATAGTCGCGGCATTACCTCAGCTGTGCACACGCCTACTTTTGATGTGGAGGAAACAGCCTTGGAATTGAGTACGGGGTTAATGGCTTATCTGGCTGTTAAGCAATTGGGGAATTGAGTGGTGAGTAGTGAAAGGTTATTAAGCTTTAATGACTATCCGTTATTTGGTTCAGCGCTTATTCGAAGGTTATTTTAATGCCGGAATGGTAATCTTTGGTATAAAAAGCAATTGTCATTGCGAGCGCAGCGTGGCAATCGCGAACATTGCATAACCGCTATGCATATTCGCCCTGTTATAGTTCGCGATTGCTTCGTTCGTACCTCACTCGCAATGACAAAGCCTTTTATTTACATAATAAATAACCAAATGGCGGACAGTCATTTATTCTTTTCAATCCGGCTAATGAAAAAAATCAGCCTTTTCGCTTTCTGCTTTTCGCTTTCTGCTCCTATTCCCAGCAAATCAAACGCTTTAACCCTGATACCATCCGCACAATTGTTATTGATTCGGCGGTAAACATTCATTCACACCATTTAAACGCCCAGGATTTTATTGATGCTGTACTGGCTGATACGGGCTTTTACCAGGCATTCCGCAATATGAAAAAATATCCTTTACATAATTATTATAAAGCGAAACTAACCTCACCCCCCCCAAGCGTCATAGAATCCGTTAAATCATAAAAATCTTTCGGTTCTATGACGGTTTGTGTGGGTTAGCCTTTTATAGAGCCTTCGGCTCGAAATATTTTGTAGCAACGGGTTTTAACCCGTTGTTACATGAAGCCCAATAGTAAGAGTGCCATAGGCATGGTCCATTTTTAATCGCTATTAGTTGTCGTATTAATATGGGTCGAACCTACGGTTCTTGATGTTTTTTTCCTTGTCTTTTCAACGGATTAAAATCCGTTGCTATAATATTTATCGAGGCTACGCCTCTTCGGCACCTTAGAAAACCACATTTTATCATCATAATAACAATTTCCAGATAGCTATCGGGATGAATTGCTTACCCATACAAAGCGTTATAGAGCCAATCTTTCCTTCAAAAACTTCCCTGTATAGGAGTTCTTTTCTTTGATCAGATCTTCCGGTACGCCTTCAAAAATAACTTTGCCGCCATAATCGCCGCCCTCGGGGCCGATGTCAATTACCCAGTCGGCGCATTTTATCACGTCCATATTGTGTTCTATAACAATAATGGTGTTGCCATGTTCCAGCAGGGCGTCAAATGATTTGAGCAGCTTTTTTATATCCGCGAAATGCAAACCTGTAGTCGGCTCGTCAAATATAAACAGCGTTTTATGGGTATTGTTCCCTTTTACCAGGAAGGATGCCAGCTTAATACGCTGCGCCTCGCCGCCCGAAAGCGTGTTGGACGATTGCCCTAAAGCTACATAACCCAAACCAACATCCATCAATGGTTTTAATTTGCCGATGATCTTGGGCTCTTTGGCGAAGAACTCCAGGCCCTCCTCAATAGTCATCTCTAAAACTTCGGATACATTTTTATCGTGATAGGTAACATCCAGGATATGCTGTTTAAATCGTTTGCCGTCGCAGGCTTCGCATTTTAAAAAAATGTCGGCCATAAATTGCATTTCAATCTTTACCTCGCCTTCGCCCTGGCAAACATCGCAGCGCCCGCCTTCCACGTTAAACGAGAATGCCGAAGGTTTAAGCCCGGCAGCTTTTGACACCGGCTGTGAGGCATACAGGTTGCGGATCTCGTCCCAGGCCTTTACATAGGTAACCGGATTTGACCGGGATGAACGGCCTATCGGGTTTTGGTCCACCAGTTCTACCTGTTCTATTTTTTGGTAGTCGCCGTCAATGCTGTCGTATTGCCCGGTTTGCTCTGCATTATAATTACCCAGTGTTTTTTGCAAAGCCGGGGCCAGTATGCGTTTTACCAGGCTTGTTTTACCCGAGCCTGAAACACCGGTGACCACGGTAAGTACGCCCAGCGGGAATTTGGCGCTCACATGTTTAAGGTTATTTTCGCGTGCGCCTTTTATCTCGATAAAATCATTCCATTTGCGGCGGCTTTTTGGGATGGAGATCTCTTCTTTTCCGCTTAAATACCGGCCTGTCAGGCTATTTTCATCTTTAATAATTTCGGCATAGGTACCGGTAAACATCAGGTTGCCGCCATGGGTGCCGGCTTCGGGGCCAATATCAATAATATGATCGGCTGCCTTCATGATCTCTTCCTCATGCTCAACCACCAATACGGTATTGCCGACATCGCGTAACGACTTTAATACGCCTATCAAACGTTGAGTGTCCCTGGGGTGAAGGCCGATGCTTGGCTCATCCAATACATAAACTGAGCCTACCAGGCTGCTGCCCAAAGAGGTCGCCAGGTTAATCCGCTGCGATTCGCCGCCGGAAAGTGTATTTGATAAACGGTTCAGCGTTAAATAGCTTAGGCCAACATCATTTAAAAAAGAAAGGCGGTTGGTGATCTCCATCAATAAACGCTTGCCGATTTTGGTATCGGTTTCGTTCAGTTCAATGGTTTTAAAAAATTCAAGGGCCTTATCCAGTGCCATTAAAACCACATCGGTAATTGATTTGCCGTTTATTTTTACGTAGGATGCATCCTGCCTTAAGCGACTGCCTTTACACTCGGGGCAATTGGTCTTGCCCCGGTAGCGGGACAACATTACACGGTACTGTATTTTATAGGTTTGTTCTTCAAGTTCCTTAAAAAACTCATCAAGGCCGCGGAAGTATTTATTGCCTGTCCATAACAGTTTTTGTTCTTTTTCGGTAAGAAAATTGTATTGGCGATGGATGGGAAAATCAAATTTCAGTGCATTTTTCACCAGCACTTCGTTCCATTCGCGCATCTTTTCACCGCGCCAGGGGGCAATAGCGCCCTCATAAATGCTTTTGCTTTTATCCGGGATCACAAGGTCCTCATCGATGCCGATCACCTTACCATAGCCCTCGCAGCGCTTGCAGGCGCCATAAGGGTTGTTGAAACTGAAAAAGTTGGGTGTAGGTTCCTCGAAACGGATACCATCCAGCTCAAACCTGTCGCAAAAAAAGCGTTCCTGCTCTTTATCGCCGTCAAGTTCCACGTATCGCACATAACAATCACCCTTACCCTCAAAAAATGCAGTTTGCACCGAATCGCCAAGCCGGCTTATGGTTTCATCCTCATCATTTTTCGAGATACGGTCGATGACGATCCGGACGGTAGAGGTTGGAGATTGGAGATTAGAGTTTAGGCCGGCTTCATCACTTTCCCCTTTGACTTTTTCGCTTTCCGCTTTTTGCTTTTTGCTTTTACCTTTAACCTTTGACCCTTCGCCTTTTACATTTAACCCTTCGTCTTTCGCCTCTCCTTCTATCTCCTCAACAAGCCATGATCCATCATCAACAATGCTCATGTCTTCCAGCAGGTCTTCTATCTTTGATAATTTGCCGCAGTATTCAACCCGTACAAATCCCTTTTGCATTAAAACCGCCAGTTCTTCTTTTAAACTGCGGTTATTGTGCGGGTATAAGGGACATAAAATGGTTACCTGTGTGTCGGCAGCGAGGGTCATAACGAAATTGATGACATCGGTAACCGAATCTTTTTTAACTATGCCGCCTGATACCGGTGAAATAGTTTTGCCGATACGCGAAAAAAGCAGTTTCAGGTAATCGTAGATCTCTGTGGATGTTCCCACGGTTGACCGCGGGTTGGAGGTAATTACTTTTTGTTCGATGGCAATTGCAGGAGCTATGCCTTTTATGTAATCAACATCAGGCTTATTCATCCGCCCCAAAAACTGACGGGCATAAGACGAAAGGCTTTCCACGTACCGCCGCTGTCCCTCGGCATACAGGGTATCAAAAGCAAGCGACGATTTTCCAGAACCCGACATGCCCGTGATCACAACCAGCTTGTTTTTGGGTATGGCCACGTCCATATTCTTAAGGTTATGCACCCTGGCCCCTTTTATAATGATATGGTGTTGCGGATCTTTTTCTGCTTCGTTGACCATTTAGTTCATAGTTCATAGTTCATAGTTCATAGGCGACAGCGGCTTTTTTTCCATGAACCATCGACTATGAACAGTGAACTGTTCCAAAATGCAAAAATCCTAAAATATTTAGCGGTATCCAAATGAGTTTGAGAAATTTAGACAGCAAATTTGTTATTAATGCGAATCAAGAGTCAAGAACCAAGAGTCAAGAAAATAGCTTAGTAAGTGTATAAATCCGCCCATCAGAAAATATTTTAACCAAATATTTCAGCACATTACCGTAAATGAACAGCTTTCTGCTTTTTTTCTTGATTCTTGGCTCTAATATCTTGACTCTTGATTCGTATTATTTATCTTTCAATATATTTGTTACCATGAACCGTATAAAACTTATTGCCGCGCTTTTATTTATTGCACCACTTGCCTTCGCCCAAACTGCCCCGCCTGCCGACCTGGTAAGCATGGAGCAAAATTTAAAAAAACTGGATGTTTTAGGAAGCGTGCTATATGTTGCCGCGCACCCGGATGATGAAAATACACGCCTGCTGGCCTATCTGGCGCAGGAAAAACATTACCGCACCGGCTACCTTTCTATAACCCGCGGTGATGGCGGTCAGAATTTATTAGGCAGTGAGCAGGGCGAGCTATTGGGCCTGATCCGCACCCAGGAATTGCTGGCGGCCCGGAAAGTTGATGGCGCCGAACAGTTTTTTACCCGCGCCAACGATTTCGGTTTTTCAAAGGGCCCGGGCGAAACTTTAAAAATATGGGACAAAGAAAAAGTTTTGGGTGATGTGGTTTGGGTGATCCGTAAGTTCAGACCGGATGTTATTATATGCCGCTTCCCCACTACAGGCGAGGGCGGCCACGGTCACCATACGGCTTCGGCTATACTGGCGAAAGAAGCATTTGCCGCTGCTGCAGATTCTACCCGTTTCCCGGAGCAATTACAATATGTAAAAACCTGGCAGGCCAAACGTTTATTATGGAACACCTTTAGTTTTGGTACCATTAATACCACCAGCCCCGACCAATTTAAAATAGATGTGGGCGTTTACAACCCGATAATAGGCAAAGGCTATGGTGAAATGGCTGCCGAAAGCCGCTCAAATCATAAAACGCAGGGCTTTGGTTCGGCAAAACAGCGCGGGGAAGCATTTGAATATTTTAAAACCATTTTGGGCGATGCCCCGCAGAATGAACTTATGGATGGCGTGAATACTACATGGGACCGCGTAAAAGGAGGTGAAGCCATTGGACCGGAAGTGGAAAAGATCCCTAAAGATTTTGATATTGACCACCCGGAGAAATCCGTAAAGGCATTAGTTGCTTTACTTGATAAGATTGAAAAAGTGCCGGATGAATACTGGCGGAAGCAAAAAACAAAGGAATTAGACGATTTGATTGCCGCTTGCGCGGGATTGTGGTTTGAAGCCTATACTGCCGAACCAACTTATGCATTAGGAGATCAGATGAATATTCGTTCCCAGGTGATCAGCCGCTACGGGTTGAAAATCTCGCTATCCGGGCTAACGGTAATACAGCATGAGAATAATGCAGGTAATGCCGCAGGTTTGTTCATTGACCCTTTAGCACATTATGAGCTGCCGCTTACAGGTACGGGCAAAGGTGTCCCGGCAAATGAGCTCCAAACGCTTAGCAGTGATTGCGTGACAGGTAAAATATCGCAACCCTATTGGCTGGAATCGCCACATCCTATTGGTACTTATACTATTAACAATGAAGACAAGGTGGGCAACCCCGAAAATCCTGACGCACCCCTTGTAGAATTTGACTTTTTGATCGAAGGGCATCTTATTGCTTTTGACAGGAAACTTGTGTACAAATACGTTGACCCTGCCAAGGGCGAGATTTACCAGCCGGTGGAAATCACCCCGCCGGTTACAGCCAATATTGCCGGCAAAGATTACTTGTTTAGCTCAGCGCAACCTCAAAATATCGAAATAAAATTACAAAGCTTTACGAAAGCCAGCGGGAGCATCAGCATAAAACCAATGGCAGGCTGGAAGGTTAGCCCCGATAAGATCAGTTTTTCCGGAAAAAACAAGGGTGATGAATGGTCTGTAAGTTTTACGGTTAGTCCGGCAGATGATAAACCTAAAACCACCAAACTGGAAGCGGTTGTCGATATAAACGGAAAACAGTTTTCCATGGGGATACAGCATATCAATTACGAACATATTCCCAACATAACCTTGTTCCCACCCGCCGAAGCTAAACTGATTGATCTTGACCTGAAAATTGCCGGAAAAAAGATAGGCTATATCCCCGGCGCAGGCGACCTTGTGCCTGATGCTTTGAAACAGGTGGGCTATGAGGTACACACGCTTAATGAAAACGAGATACTACACGGCGACCTTTCCGGTTATGACGCGATCATAACCGGGGTTCGCGCTTACAATGTTAACCCCCGCCTGGCTGTGGAACAGCCAAAACTGCTTGATTATGTAAAAAATGGCGGCAACCTGGTAATACAATATAACAACAATAACGGGCTTGCAACAAAACAAATAGGGCCCTATCCATTCAGTGTAGTTAACCGCAGGGTTACCGACGAGGACGCAAAGGTTACTGTTTTGGACCAGCAAAACCCGGTGTTAAACTATCCTAATGTAATAAGCGAGGACGATTTTAACGGCTGGATACAGGAGCGCGGATTATATTTCGTAAGCAATATTGACGCCAATTACAAAGCCCCGTTACAAATGAACGATCCCGGTGAAGCACCCAATAACGGCGCGCTTATAGTTGGTGATTATGGCAAAGGCAGGTTCGTTTATACCTCACTGGCATTTTTCAGGCAATTGCCTGCCGGGGTGCCGGGGACGTACCGTTTGTTTGTGAATTTATTGAGTAAGCCGAAAAGGTAGCGTTTGAATCAGGCTGCAAATTTACATATCTGTTAGATATTCATTTATGGTAACGATTTTTGTGTCGCCATATTTTTCAAGTATAAGCAAATCTTTGTCGCCGGTGATTAAATGGGTTGCTTTACTATCGACAGCGAGCGCTAATAAAAAATTGTCCTTGACATCCTGGCACTCCGTAACCATACTAGTTACAGTAATAATTATTGCCCTGTTTTTGATTTTTACCAGCAAGTTTTCTACATCATCTAAATCAAAATACTTTCTGAACTTTTTTCGTTGCGTAACCTCAACAAATTCGTCAATTAACTCCTGGCTAAAAATAAGTGTCAGCCTATTGCTTTCAATAATTTTATCCAACGCTGAAAGACCTTTTGTCAGCAAAAAACTAATCCAAAGGTTCGTGTCAATGATTACCCTGTTTTTGGGATTTCGCATATCTTTTCGCCCTTACAATTTCTACTTCTTTAGTGATCTCATCCAAAGATGGCGGGTTGTTTTTTGCTTTTGCCCTTATTTTATTTACCAGGCTTAAAAACCCATCGCCCGATGGTTTCCTGATAGAAATAAGGTTCATTTCAGCAAGGTTTTTAAGTAACTTCCGCGCCTTGGGGTCCAATATGTCAATTTGCATGGTGTCCATAACTCAAATATAAGAAATGTTCTGATCGACAACAATTGTTTTAACCGCTAATATCAATATAGTGCTGTAATTCTCTATATTTGTATATAAAATTAATAAATGGCGATGGAAACCTTAACGATTGAAATACCGGATAACGAAGCAAAGGTTTTTAGGGAAATACTGGAAAAATATAACATCAAAACCATCAAAACAGAAGTAACGGCAACGCCCAATGCTTTAACTGTTAAAACAATTAACGATGCTCATAATGGAATAGGAATAGAAGGCCCCATTGAAAACATACGTTCTTTTATCAATTCCTTATAAGATTGGGCAGCCACGCCGATTTGTTTTAAACGCCTGATAGTTCACAGTTCCAAACTCAAATTAATATATTTGCAGCATATAATTTTTAACCATGGCACATCATCACCCAAAAGAAGAAAAAAATTACGTTTACGTATATTACCTTGCAGCATTATTATGCGGCATGTTTGTGGGCGTAATTCTTGAAAGCAGTTTAGTATGGATCCCGGTATTAGGCATTTTCGGCTTGATGTTCGCAGGGTTTTTCCTGAATGTTTTTGTCAGGGGCCGTGAAAACGCCTGATCCTGACCTGCCTTCATTTATACGTAGCTGGAACCAGTTTTATGCCGTGGTTATCGGCTGGCTGGTTCTTTTGATTTTTGTATTCTGGCTCATTACCTTTTTAGTTGAATGAGCTTAATTGACTGGACCGTTCTTGGCGTTACGCTACTGACCATCGTTTTTTACGGCGTCTGGAACAGCGGCTCCAATAAAAACATCGACCAGTACCTTCGGGGCGGACGCTCATTACCCTGGTACCACGTGGGCCTGTCGGTAATGGCCACACAGGCCAGCGCCATCACCTTTTTATCGGCGCCGGGTCAGGCTTATTCAGACGGGATGCGCTTTGTGCAATTTTACCTGGGCCTGCCGCTGGCCATGATCGTGCTTTGCGTCACCTTTGTGCCCATATTCCACCGGCTCAAAGTTTATACAGCCTACGAGTTCCTGGAGCAACGGTTCGACCTTAAAACAAGGGCGCTGACTGCCTTTTTATTTCTGGTACAGCGCGGCCTTTCTACCGGCATCACTATTTACGCGCCATCCATTATATTATCTACCATACTCGGCATCAACACGGTTTATACCACCTTGTTTATTGGCGGCCTGGTTATATTTTATACGGTTTACGGCGGAACAAAAGCCGTATCCTATACGCAACTGCTGCAAATGAGCATTATTTTTTCGGGGATGTTTTTTGCCGGAATAATGGTAGTTAGCCTGCTTCCTAACGGAGTAGGATTTACCCATGCTATCAAGCTGGCAGGCAAATTAGGCAAAATGAATGTAATCGACTGGAAATTTGACCCCAATAACCGCTATAACATCTGGAGCGGGGTGATCGGCGGTTTCTTTTTACAGCTCTCTTATTTTGGCACCGACCAAAGCCAGGTTGGCCGGTATTTAACAGGCAGCTCGGTTGGTCAAAGCCGCCTGGGCCTCATTATGAACGGGATGGTTAAAATACCCATGCAATTTATGATTTTGCTGATTGGTGTACTGGTGTTTGCATTTTATCAGTTTAACCGCCCGCCAATGTTCTTTAACCAGTACGAAGTAAACCAGGTAAAGCAAAGCGCTTATGCAAATCAATATAATAAGCTTGAAAACCAATATTCTTCGGCATTTGAGAACAGAAAAAATAAAGCCAACGACCTGATCAATGCCTTTGACAGCAAGGACCAAACTAAAATTGGCCAGGCACAAATGGCTTTAAAAATGGCCGACAATAATTCAATAGCGATACGCAAAGAAGCCATTGCGGTAATGAAGCAGAATAACAATAAGGCAAATGGGGATGACACCAATTATGTGTTCCTTAATTTCGTTACCCACTATTTGCCCAGGGGGCTCATAGGCCTGCTTATCGCCATTATTTTCCTTGCCTCCATGGGTTCAACGGCAAGCGCTTTAAGCTCGCTGGCTTCTACCAGTGTGGTCGATATTTATAAACGCAGCATTAATCCCGGCGCATCTGATAAAAATTATTTGATGGCTTCGCGACTGGCGACCATGTTTTGGGGCGTGGTATGCGTAATAATGGCCCTGTATGCCAGCAAAGTCGGCAACCTGTTAGAATATGTGAATAAATTAGGTTCCTACATTTACGGAACAATATTAGGGGTATTTGTAGTAGCCTTTTACCTGAAAAAAATAAAGGGCAATGCTGTTTTTGCTGCGGCTATTATTACCGAAATACTTATTTGTATCTGCGGATATTATGAACTGGTTGCCTATTTATGGCTTAACGCAATAGGTTGTATTTTGGTGATATTAATAGCCTGGGTGATTAACCAGGTAATACCACCCAAATAGAGGGATCAGTTTAAAAATTTATCCAGATTGGCTGCAGGCTTTCCTTTATCTGCAATAATAATGCCCCGCGCTCCGCCAGGCTACATTACTCTCCGGCACACGAGTGCTCCAACTCTTGGCCTGCGCTAAACACCACCACGAGGGGCAGAGATAATTAAAAGGTGAAAAATGAAGTACAAATTGCCTCAAAACAAATTAATACTTATCTTTAAATAAAAAAATATGTTAGCTATACACCCACAATTCATAACCGACGATACAGGTAAAAAATTATCTGTGGTGCTTCCCATAAATGATTTTAAAAACATCATGGAGGAACTGGAGGAACTGGAAGATATTAAACTTTATGAACAAGCTAAAGCTGATAACGGCCCATCTATTCCTATAGATGACGCTTTCCGCATGATCGAAGCTAAACGTAAAAGTTAATGACTTATCGGATTACCATCAAAAAAAGAGCCGCTAAAGCTTACAGCATATCAACGAGCCATATTACTCCAATATTAAGGCTGCCATTTATCGCCTGGCCGACGACCCCAGGCCGCAGGGTTGTAAAAAACTAAAAGGCTATGCCGCTTATCATATCCGTGTGGCGGATTACCGCATCATCTATGAGATTGTTGATGATATCCTTTTAGTTGATGTTGTTGATCTTGGACACAGAAAAGATATTTATCTGTAATAATAAAGCCAGGGGCAGTGGCCCGGCTTGCTGGCTTATAATAAAACTAAAAAAGCTTACGCCCATTAAATAACAAAGCCCGGCGCTCGGCCAGGCTCTTTCTTTCTATCTTGCTTTTCGTTTATCTTGCAAGCGGGGCACAAGTAGCAATTACCCGCTTTCCCTGCCCGACATACTTGCGCCAGAGGAGGCTGTTTATTTAAACCATTGAATATCAAATAAATGCAATTAAAATGTCAAAGAAAGGCAGTAAAGCGACCGAAAAAACGGGGTATAAAATAATTTTGCGTGATTTTCTGCGGTAAGGTTTTAATACCGGGGATTAATTCAAATATAGTAAATTTTGGCGGGATTTGCAAAAGTGGATCGCGGTTGACCACTGCCATAATGCGGGTATGCGGAGCAGGCAGGGGAATAAATAACAAAGCCCGGTGCGCGTTGATCAGGCCCTGTCTTTCTATCAAGCTTTTCGTTTACCCGGTATGCGGGCTACCTGCATGCGGGCCACAAGCCGGGAGACTTGCGGCAGCCAAAAAACACTTGCGGTAGCGGGGGTCAAAGGGATATTTCTGTTGAGGCATTAGATAGGATTGCTCAATTTTTCGGCATGACTGTAGATGAGGTTATTCATTTGGAAGACAGTATGCCCGCACCTGTAAGGGTAGAAGATAAAACTGCTAATGAAAAAGTGCAGTTGATTTCACAACTTGACGAAGAAGACAAAAGCGCCCTATATCGTATTATTGACGGCATGCTCACCAAAAACAAGTTTCAAACTTTCTTTGAACAAAACATTGCTGTAAAATAACAAAGCCCGGCATTTAGCTGCTAAATAATGCTTGTTTATGGTAGTTAAATGGTAGTAAATGATACTTACGCAGCTGCCATTTTTTGTTGACAGCGCTAAAAAATGCCTTTATTATTATCAAAAACGCAATTTCGTTTGCCAGTTCCGCCGCCTTTCATTTTACCCCCCCCCCATACTAAATAACAAAGCCCGGCGCACGGCCAGGCTTTGTCTCGTATCTTACTTTGCGTTTTCCTGGCTTGCGGGGCAGAGGCTTGCGGTAGCCAAAAAAAGCTCTTGCGGTAGCAGGAATGACACATTGCCCAATAGTAGCTTAGAAACTAATGCCATTTAACCAAACTATCTTTACAAGTAGTTTCTAATTTAAACACTGTATCTTTTCCAGTTGCTTCAGGTTTTACTTTATAGTAAATTGAATTTCTCTCCTTAATTATTGAATCTCCAACATTTAAGAAATCATACATATCTACTAGATAACCAGGAAAAATCATAGTTTCTTCTTTTTTGTTTTTTCCAAAGTAAATAATTGTTTTTTCATTGTGGTTTTTGGAGTCAATAAATTTATCTAAGACAGTAGATTTAATATATTGTCTATAAACGTCTCGATATATATAGCATCCACGATATTTATCGGAAAAATATGGGATAAGCTGAAAGAAAACAAGATAAAGGAAAATTTGCGCAATCAGCAAGATAATTATTCTTTTTTTCATCTATGTTCATTTAAATTAAAATCTAAAGTTATCATTTTCATAAAAGCAATGTACTCCCCATTGTTAGGCAAAGATGTTAGGTTTTTAATTAAACTAATAATCTTTGTTAGAAAGAGTTGTATTTGTGGATGAAAACATTATTCCTATACTTTCATGGGAGAAGGAGGTAAGCACATTTTCCGGCTTTAAAATTGCACCTGTTGCTGTTAATCCACTTTCCGTATAAGTAGCCCCTTGTTTAAGGGGATTAAATTCCGCGCTTCCAGGACCCGAAGACGCATTATTTCCTCCATGAGTATAATTGATTGGTCCAATTCCGCCGCTATAAGAACTACTACCATTTGCGTAATCTCCAACTTTAAAATCGTTCCCCGGATTACTCTTTATTGTGCGGTGATTAAACCCGCCACCAGTTCCTATACCAATATTGCCAGATATAGACATAAACCATCTACCATTACCCCGCCAGTCTGAAACATGGCCAATTTCAATAGAGGCCCCTATTATAACTGTAGCACCAAAGCTTACTGAATTTACTACCCCATCTGGCGCATCTTTACTTTCAGTATAACCTGTCATAAGCCTTTGTCCATCAGGTCCCCCATGCCAATGTTCATATATTTTAGTTCCATCAGTGGCCTTAATGTCTTGCGCCCAATTCGTCATCCTCCCAACATTATCATAAACTAATCCATCATCCCCCGTAACAGTTGCAGCATTCCCTGCTTGCCAAAATAAAGCGCCGGTTGCAACATTCTTATACCAATCTGTGACATCTCCTCCCGTCGGATCGCTTCCCGTCACCGGATCATTCCCCATACCTTCGTACGGCGAAGCAAACTGCCCTTTGGGGTCTGTACTTAACCACCTGCCGATCCTGGCATCGTACATCCGCAACTCAAAATCCTGCTAATTCCTGTAGCTCCTTTCTATTATAAGGTAAAAACCCGGCACTAATTCCCTGCCTGGTCTATCACGGCCTGGTTTAAGCGTACATATTCATCATCATTACTTGCTTTTGCCAGCCTGATTCCTTCCCGCGCCGCTGCAATTGCTGCGTCTTTGTCACCCATTTTTAAGCGGATGCGGGCTTCCCATAATTTGTACCATGGTCCGGGATCAACTTTTTCAGCTTCAAGCGCCCAACCCAATGCCTTGTTCATGTCCTTATTGTTCTCGTAATAATACTGTATAGCATTAAAATAGTAGAGTTTACGGTCGCCCTTCATCAATTCGTCAATATTAGCTGTTATTTGGGCGTCGTCATCAGTTTCTAAATGAACAATAATCGCGGTATGGTCCCAAACCAAATGCAGGTCTGCTGATTTTGTGGTTGCGTTGGTAAACTGAACGGTAAAAGTTTCCCTTTTTTCATCAAGATTAACAGGCTTTACTTTGAAACGCAAAAAATCATCGGCCTCTTTATAACTATAGGCGCCCCATTGTTTAACTGTTTTATTTAGGATTACTGTCCATTCATCCTTTTCGGGAATTGTGAACAGCGAGTAGGTCCCGGCGGGGACATTATGGCCTTCAACGATCACATTTTCAGTGAAATTTATAGTGGTAGCGGCATTTGCTCCGGTACGCCAAACCTGTCCGTAAGGGTTTATTCCGCCGAAAATCATGCGGCCCTTAACATTTGGCCTTGAATAAGTTATGGTAATTTTCCCAAGTCCGAAATCCTGGATAATGGTTTGGGTTGAACTGGCTTCGGGAATCCTCGGCGCCTGTGCATTTGTTTTTAAACCTATACCGGCAATCAGCAGGATAATTATGGATAAACTAAGCTTTTTCATAATCGAATATTTAAACTAAGTTATCAATTGTAAATGGATAATTACAATAGTTTAAGTTGAAATGACAATATAAAAATAAAAGCCCCTTGCACTCGCTGCTTGGGGCTTTCAACCTAAACCTTATCACAATTGAACTGGCAGGATGCCAGTCCGTATATTGTATAACAATTACTATACCAATTATTTTGACACATCTGGCACGGCGTTAGTGTATTGCCAAAATGATCGTTATTTGGCAAATAGCTGCCATTTTTGCATAAAAACTGTCGAATTATTGCCAAAATTGACATTTTTTCAACGCGGGTTTATATTTGCTTCGTTTGGCCCTTCCTGCGCAGAAAAGTATCAAACAGGTACAGTGCCAATACCGCATCAAAAAATAAAAAGCCTTCAATAACTGGTTTTGTAAAATAGGTCTTCATCTCAGGCATTTTTAAGCCTGCAGGTACAGCTACATTTATGGCTGACAGGTGGATATTCGCTAAAACAAAGCCCAGTAAGATCGCTATGGTTAACACAAAAAAGATAGTGATACCCATAATTATCCGTTTATTAATGGCTGCTTTAAGCGGCGGCTGCGCTTGTTCGGTGCGGATGGCCTCCATTACATTGCAGGTAAAAGCCATTGATGGCTCGTCAAGTTCCATCGCCGAAAATTCCTTATTAAGTTTTAAAAGTTCGTTGTACTTAATCCGGTATGTTTCATTGCCGGCAATAAGTGCGCTGATGGCTTTTTGCTCATCCTCGCTGCAACTGCCGTCAATATAGTTCCAAAGTTTTTCCTCTATCGTATTCATATCAGCTCCTTTGCTTCATGTTTTAAATTGCGCTCCAGTTTTTCTTTTAAACGCCGGCGCGCCCTGAATAATTTTACTTTAACCGTATTTGCTTCCATTCTCAATGCCTGCCCTATTTCTTCGAGCGATAACTCGCCCTTGTAAAACATGGTGATAACGGCTGCATCATCCGGTAAAAGCTGTTCGATCGCTTTATTTAAATAAAACGATCTTGATTTGTTTTCAGCATTATTTACATCATATCCCGATGCCTGGTGCCGATAGCTATCGGCATCTATCCGGATATAAATATTTTCGTCGTCAATAGAATCAGTAACCACTCTTTTCTTTCGCAAAAATGTCATGGCAGTAGTGTAAACAATACTATACAGCCATGTACTAAACTTGGACTGCCCCTGGAAGGATGCCAGTGACCTGTAGGCTTTTATGAAACAATCCTGCGCTATTTCTTCGGCATCTTCGCGGCTTTTTGCAAAACGCATTGCCAAAGTAAAAACAAACCGCTGATGACGCTTAACCAAATCGGTATAAGCCGACTGGTTGCCTGCCAGGGCTTGTTCTATCAATGCTATATCTGAAAGCTCGCTTTGCATCTGTTATAGCTCTCTGACGTCCCTTTAGTGCCTTAGGTTACACTTTATGTAAAGATAGATTTTTTAGTCCGAAAGTCGGAAAGTCAGAAAAGTCCGAAAGAAAAAGCCCATAGTCGATGGTCCATAGACCGTGGACAAGCTGCAAACTGCTTACTGGAAACTGCAAACTTTTTTTCAAAATACTGTAACCTCTGCAAAAACAATGTGGTCATAGCTTACAAATACACCGGGATGGTGATTAAAACAAAAAATATTAACCTTTAAAAATTAAATATTATGGATGATCATGTAAGAGAATTAGGAGTAATGGTCGCTATTTTAGTGCCGATAGCAATGTTCGCGATGATTTTTGGCATTGTTTACCTGGCTAAACGCGAAAGAATGGCGATGATTGAACGCGGAATGGACCCGCGCAGGTATAAACCACAATCGGCGCCTTTTCAAAATTTAAAATGGGGTCTTTTATTTATCGGCGCCGGCGTTGGTTTGTTCCTGGCTTATTTATTGGATCATACGTTGTTCAGTAAAATAAGCGAAAGGGACGATAGCGGAAATGTGGCTATTTATTTTGCCCTGATTGCCATTTTTGGTGGCCTGGGCTTATTTTTATCATACCTCATCGAAAAGAAACACAATGATAAGGAGGGTGGAAAAGGTGAGTGAGTTAGATCGGTTGATTAAGTGAGTGGTTGTTTTCCAACTTATTCAACTAAATCAACCATCCAACTTAATCCAACTTAACATCTACAAATACTTTTCCTTCAGCACCTTAATATGATGCATCTCGTGCCCTGCTATCATATAAGCCAAAGCCCTTACAGAAACCGGGTTGCCGCTGGCAACCCCTTTTTGCATAGATTGCTCTTCGGTAAGCGAACGCAGAAGATATAGTGTTGACTCGCGGATGGTTTTAAACTCGTTGGCAATATCCTTCAGCGGGCGGTCGTTAAAGGTTGCCTTCTCCATATAAACATCCTGGTCAAAGCCTGGTAGCTCAATAGCCTCCCGCGAGAATACCAGCGCACGATAAGCAAATACGCGCTCGGTATCTGCTATATGTCCCAAAACCTGTTTAACAGTCCATTTGCCCTCTGCATAAGCATATTCTGCTTTATCGGGGTCAATCCCCATAAAAAAATTATAGGTGTTTTGCTGCAGGTGTTCCAGTATGTCAAGTATAGGATCATTGCCAACCAGGTCAACGTACCTGGCGGCAAATGCCGAATATTCATCAGGCTGCGGTCTGTTTATCATGTCGTATGTTTTTTAAGATAATTCTGAATGTTGTCCCTTTTCCCAATTCCGATTCACGGACGAATATTTGTCCGTCGTGATAGTTTTCAACTATACGCTTGGTTAGCGAAAGGCCGAGACCCCATCCGCGCTTGCGGGTAGTATAACCCGGTTGAAATACCGTATCAAATTTGGAGCGGGGTATGCCTTTGCCGGTATCGGTAATATCAATAAATACCTGTTTTTTAATTTTATTGCCCGAAACGTCAACCTTTATGGTCCCTTTCCCATCTATGGCGTTCACCGCGTTTTTTAGAAGGTTTTCGAGCACCCAGTCAAACAACGGCACGTTTAAACCTGCCAGTAAATAGGGGTTGCCGGTCATTTCAAAGCTGATGTTTTTACTTACCCTAACCCTGAAATAATCAACAAAATCCTTCACCACATCATAAACTTTATGTTCTTCCAGCTTTGCTTTCGAGCCTATCTTTGAAAAACGGTCGGCAACTATTTCCAGGCGTTTAACGTCATTTTCCATTTCCGCTATCAGTGGATCATCTTCGGCATTAAACTTTTCTTTCATCAATTCTACCCAAGCCATCAATGAGGAAATTGGCGTACCCAGCTGGTGGGCTGTTTCTTTGGCAAGCCCAACCCAAACCTGGTCCTGTTCCGATTTTCGTGACGAACTGAAAGCGGCATAAGCCATTAGCAAAAATATGGTGATCAGCGAAAGTTGTATGTATGGGAAAAATTTCAGCTGGGTAAGCAAATCTGAATCTTTATAATAAATAAGTGAATAACTTTTAGGACCGCCTCCCTGTATAGGTAAAAATATTTTGATCGGCGCGTGCTGAGACTTCATGATCTCCAGCTCATATTTAAAATAACCGAGGTCGTATTTTTTCGCATTTTTACTTTTTGCTTCCTCAACGGGCAACTGGATAAATGTTTTAGTGGTATCAAGTCCTTTTGAGTTTATAAAATCACCCTGTTCGTCAGTAATAATGGCCGGGACAGTTAAACTGTCCCGCACTGCAAAAACATAAGGCAAAAAGTCATTATCATCAGCAGAAACAACCTCCTTTATGCTGAGCGCCCATAATTGAGCGCGCGTACGTTCGGCCTTTGCAATATTGCGTACAAGGTAATTGGTGTAGAATAATGAACCGCTGGCAATAACCACCGCGAAGGTGAGCAGTGAATATTTCCAGCGTTTTTTTTGTTGGTATGGGTTCATTTTGAGTCCGAAAGTCCGGGAGTCAGTAAAGTCCGAAAGATGAATTTTTGCCCAAATTACGTAAAAAGTCGGAAAGTCCGAAAGGCTTAAAGTCGGGAAGATTTTGAACTATCATCACCAAAAAAGCAACATCTCAACATAACTACTTTCTTCTTGTCTTTTCTGACTTTCGGACTTCACGGACTTTCGGACTAAAGACTATCTTTGCCCCCATTATGTCTGATAAAAAAGTTAGGGTAAGGTTTGCCCCAAGTCCTACTGGTGGCTTGCACCTGGGCGGGGTACGTACCGCGTTGTTCAATTACCTGTTTGCCAAACAGCAACAGGGCGATTTTATTTTAAGGATAGAGGATACCGACCAAAGCCGTTATGTGGATGGCGCCGAAGCTTATGTTGCCGAATGTTTGCAATGGTGCGGCTTAACGCCGGATGAAAGTCCGGCTGTAGGTGGGCCTTATGCTCCTTACCGTCAGAGTGAGCGCAAATCGATATACAGGGAATATGCCGAAAAACTGGTAAGCCAGGGCCATGCGTATTATGCCTTTGATACCCCCGAAGAACTGGAACAAAACCGCCGCGAGATCCCTAATTTTCAGTACGGGCAGGTTTATCGCGATGGCCTGCGCAATTCGCTTTCATTAACCGAACATCAGGTGGATGAACTGCTGGATGCCCATACGCCGCATGTGATCCGTATAAAAATGCCTGCCGATGAACGGGTGAGCTTTACCGATATGATCCGCGGTCAGGTGAGTTTTGAAACCAACCAGGTTGACGATAAAGTGCTGCTGAAAGCCGATGGGATGCCTACCTATCATTTAGCCGTAGTAGTGGATGATTACCTGATGAAGATAACCCATGCCTTCCGCGGTGAAGAATGGCTGCCATCTGCCCCGGTGCATTTATTGCTATGGGATTATTTGGGCTGGAAGGCGGAGATGCCGCAATGGGCGCATTTGCCGCTGATATTAAAACCCGACGGTCATGGCAAACTGAGCAAACGCGATGGCGCACGCCTCGGTTTCCCGGTTTATGCCATGACCTGGTTCGACGGCAAAACAGGTGAACTTACACCCGGTTTCCGCGAGCTTGGCTTTTTACCCGAAGCCTTTATCAACCTGCTGGCTACCCTCGGCTGGAACGACGGCACCGACCAGGAAATATTTACGATTGACGAACTGATAGCAAAATTCTCCCTCGACCGCGTAAGTAAA
This sequence comes from Mucilaginibacter sp. UBA5151, assembly GCA_002413785.1. GTDB lineage: Bacteria > Bacteroidota > Bacteroidia > Sphingobacteriales > Sphingobacteriaceae > Mucilaginibacter. The sequence continues at coordinate 5,458 of DHXR01000065.1, read as the reverse complement.
GCCGGCGCAAAATTTGATTTCGAAAAAGCCAAATGGTTCAATGGAGAATGGATAAAGAAGGTGAAAGGTGAAAGGTTAAAGGTTAAAGTTAAAAGTGTTTTGGAGGAAAAGGGCGTTGTTGTTTCGGAGGATGAATATTTGCTGAAAGTAATTGATAAAATAAAGGACCGCTGCGTTTTATTGCCTGATTTTTACCAGCAGGCGGCTTACTTCTTTGAACAGCCTAAAGAATATGATGTTAACGCCGTAAAACCCAAATGGACGGATGCTAAAACGGAGTTTTTTATCCGTTTTATTACAATTTTGGGCCGGGAAGAAGTTTGGGACGAAGCTACTCTGGAAACCGCATTTAAGGCTCTTGCCGAAGAAAAAGCGATTAAAACCGGCGAACTGATGCTGCCTTTCCGCATAATGCTGGTGGGCGGAAAATTTGGGCCGCATGTGTTTGATATTGCTGCCTTGCTTGGAAAAGTGGAAACTATTACAAGGATTGAGAAGGGGTTGGGGGTGTTTACGGCTTGATTTGGTGTAGCCGGGCGTTGGAGACAACCTCTATTCGTTTTTTATAGCAATCATTATTATTTTTCCCAAATCGCCCCCCTGGTTTCCTTTCGCTGTGACAAATTATTATCCGGGACTATCACTGCCACCCAGGGTTCGTCGGGCGAAGTAATATGACCTCTCCATTCAAAATTTAAAGAACTCCCGGGGGTTAGCTTAATCGTTTTTGAAGTAGCTGTTATCGTTAAATTATCTGTTCGGATATCGAAATGATGGATCCCCTTGCCTTGTGCCGTCAATTTAATAGTAACTTCTCCTTTTGGCGAAACTTCTTTTGATACCTCGTAGTTCAGCAAAAAATCGTTGCGACATTCCAAATGATAAGTGGTGCCGGGCAAAAAAATTTGCGTTTGTTCCGTGCCATTACTAATCAACCTGTATTTCCCTTGCGGTACAATTGTTTTAAAGTGACCCGTCGACTTATTGGGAAACACGGTTATTACATCTTTAGTGTCAACTTCTTTAAATATTACACGGCTGGTTGCCTGCCCTTCAACCATCGCCGGACCGTCAATATCTTTTAACAGCCATATCCAATTGGTTACCGGGTGCCCCCAAATTTCTTTATAGGTCCACATGCTTTGAACAGGCCAGTAAGGTGTGTCATCGTCACCCCTTGTTTGTATACCTACAGGTAAAGCGCCAACAATATCTCCGGAGGAAGGTGTATATAGAGGTGTAAAATCATAACCTTCGCCATACATAGTGCTCTCGGCAAACGGGTTGCGCCCGATGATCCACTCCAGCTGATGCGCTGCCAGTTGTGCTGAAGACAGGTCGCCGCGAAGGTTAGCTGCACTTGCCAGTGCCTGGGCCTGTGGTAAAATTGTGCCAAAATTCCCCCTGTAATCCATCCACACGGGGAATATACGCAGATAATGGCCCTTGCCCAAAGAAACCCCGTTAAGCACTTGTTTTTGGAATGATGCCTTCCTGCTTTCGGGTACATGCATGTATTCGGTGTCGACATAAACAGAAGCCGGCATCATGTTATAAGGCGCTGTGTACTTTGCCAGGGTTTTAAGATATTCCGAGTAAAGCGTTACCGATGAATACCAGCGCATCCAATCCGGGCTATCCGGAAATGCATCACAAAGCGCTGTAAGCGCCATAGTCGGCGCCTGCTCCCGCCCCCTGTGGCAATAATGAAGTATCCTGTCTTTAGCGGTCGAAGTATAAAAGAAACCTGTAAGGGGAGTATCCCAATCGGGGCGTTTTCGCTGCTGGGCATTGATAATAAGCGGCGCTAAAGCTGTCGCCAAAACAGCGTATTTTTTATCCCCGGTGGCTTTCCACATTGCTATTGAAGATAAAATAGCCTGTGACGGCAATTCATCCTCCACATTATTAGAGTCGAAATTACCCCGCCACAAATCCTTAGATGGTTTTACAGAAGGCATGCCTTCTGCAGCAAACTTCCAATCGGCTTCCGCCATTTTAAGCGCATTAGCTGCAAAAGCCGGGTCTATGCCCTTAAATACCCGGTATCCAATAGCCTCAACAGTGGCAGCTTCAAAATTTGCCATAGGGCTGTTTTGTGCCGTGGCAACGACATCGTCGTCATCGCCTGTTATATTATCGGTTCTGCGGCTGTTAATAGAGCCTGTGTTGCGGTAGCCATCGCCAAATCTTGTTTTTAATACCCAATCAAGGCCCCATTTTGCTTCTTCAAGTACGCGGTTATTTAAAGCCGGGTTATTATTACGGGCATGTAGTTTTTCCGCCATGCTCAATAAAGAATAAGTAATTTCTGCCGTGCCTTCAAAACTTTGCGATAAGTCGCCCGCATCATGCCAGCCGCCGTTTATAACCATGCGCTTATCCCCATGCACACAAATCCAATCCTGATGTTCATTTCCATGTACCCCCGGGATGTCCATCCCGCAACGTTCTGCATAAAAGAAATTCAGCGCCTTCCATATCGTTCTTTCGTAAACGTCATCACCAATTCTGAAAGGCTTTGAGGCCACGTTACCTGCCTTTAAAACATAGGTGCCGGGCTTTCTGACTTCAGAAAAATCCATCACCTGGAAACTGCCGATATACGACGTAACCTTTTCTATAGGTTTTATAAGCACTGCACTCCCATTGTCCTGATCGATAAGTTTGAAGTTTTTTGCATCAACGTTGCTGGCGATAGCGCTTTTACCGGCGCCTGTTTGGTAACCGGTATGTGCATAGGCTATGCGGCCGGGCCATACATCCCAGCCCTCAACTTTATCAGGATCTACCTTTTCAAGCTCAAGCTGATCAAAATAAAAACGGATATGATCAGCTTCTCCCGGGTAACTGCCAGAGAGACCGTATGACATTTCAAACGCCGTTATTTTATCCCTGGCTACATTACTTATTTCCCAAACCAGGTGGTTCCACTGGTGATTTTTAAGCACAAGCGAAGTTTGGCCTTCCTGACCAAAAATTGCGGGTAGTTTTACATTACCGTCATTATACAACTGGCAATCCAGCGCCGTGGTGTAAAACCCTGGCAGATCGGGATAGATCCAGATGGAAATACGGTTATAAGCAGTCCAATCCTCGCCGTTAAACAATCGCCTCACGCCCGACCTGCCCCAGCCGCGTCCATTTTTGGGTGCAGGGCCGGCCAGCCGGGTAGGCGTTGTCATCAGCATAGACTGACTGCCCTCATGAACAAATTGCTTCGAAAGTTCGATGGTTGCAACGGAACGGCTTGAATCAACTGTCCTAATTACTTTCCTGGCGTCCACTATTGCGGTGCCCGATGTTGTAAACGAACGCCAGTTATCCAGGTTTTCCATATCATCCAACGTGCGTTTACCGATAACTTTTTTATTAAGCCAGCGATAGGCGGCAGAATCTTTAAAAATCGCCTCCATAGGTCTTCGAACCAAAAGAAAGCCGGATAAAAAAATGACGGCGACAATAGGGAATAAATATTTCAAGTTGGATAAATGATTATTTTTTATAAATGGTTCCCACCAAATTTAAGTATAAAACACACGGGTAAATATAACAAAAACAGCGGTGTACCGGGGCGCTGTACCTTGGGCAGCAATAACACGCACACAATCTTTCAGGTACACTTAATTGTGAAGAGTCTCCTTTGCGTACTTGCCGTCCCCCTTCCCTGGCACGAGTACACCACCTCCTTTGGCCTGCGCGGCATACGCGCGCCAGGGGAGGCTCCTGCTGTTTTAATTTTCCGGGTACTTGAAAAATGGATTGCGGGCGGTTTCCCTTTTTATGGTGTAACAATCAGCATTCCAAAAATCTGCGCGAGGTATCCGGGTGGTCCGGTGTTTGAAATCCACTGCATCATTTGGTACAATCATCCATTCACCATTTTTTGCCGCCAGCTGATTAGCCCTTTTATATTTTTTGTCACTGGCTAAGCCGGCCAGATAAATTGTAGGGTTAATCAGCAGCAGGCTATGATTTTTAAAAGTTGATTGGCAAATTGGGCACGGATTATATCTTAATGCAAGGGTATTGATATCAGCATTGGGAACATTAGCACATTTCAAGTTAGTATTGCAGGCGTACCTATATTCCCATACACCAGTAGTAATCGGTTTTAACTCATTGTTCGGGATCTGCATTTTAAAAACGTATCGAGTTTCGAGAAAAGGTGTCGAACATGCAACAAGTTCATCAGGTTTTAAGCCAGCAGCCCAATTTTTTGCAATCGCTTCGCTGTCAGAAAAAGAAATATAGTCCGTGATTTTGAAATAATCTTTTTCGAAAGTTTTCAGGTGATCTATATGTTGTTTTACCGTCTCTAAAAATGTGATTTTTTCAATATTCTCCGGATCGCCACGTGCGCCAAAGGCGCTGGACGTCAACCCTTCGGAACGATAGCGCCCAGGTTTAGATTTTAAATTTAAAATATCATCGCCACGAAACAGGTTAAGGAATGCCATCACACTTTATTTTTTCATAAATTTAACTAAAATATGCTGACCAATTAACACTTTGTCATGTTACCCCCTGGTGCGAGGTACTGCTAAATTAAGGCTTTAACATATTGCATTTGGTTTTAACGAATAAAAAGAGGAAGTTTATATTTTCCTCTTTTTATTTTATCACGTTTTCGTTATGAATTTAAGACAACAAATTATTCAAGACCATATTGATAAAACAGCCATTAAACTGGGTGTATCTTCGGATAAAGCATTTCAAATATTTGGGCACAGTATTTTTGTGGATAAAAGCATTCACTCCTTTAATAGCAACGACGATGTTGATGGTGGGCAAGATAAACAAATTGACACTATTACAATTGAAGACGCTAATGATGAGGCAACAGTGTATATTACTCAAGTAAAGAATGAGGATAGCTTTTCATCCAATCGAATAATTCACATTAGAAATGGATTGCAATGGTTATTTGAAAAAAGCTCCAAAGATATCGCGACTTTAACTAATATTAAATTTAAAGATAAGATAAAAGAATACAGATCGACCCAATCCAATTTAGGGCCCTCAAATATTCATATTAAAATAGCCTACATCACGAACGGATTAACAAGTGAAATTTCTGATGAGTGCAAACAGGAAATAAAAACAATCTTTGACACCTACGACAATGAAACATTTGCAAGTTTTTCATTTGAAATGTTGGGCGCAAATGAGTTGGTCGATATTATTAACATTCAAGAGAAAAAAAACAAAAAAATCAATTGTGAGATTAAAATAATATACGATACCAATAACCCTTCTTTGATAAAGTATCACAGCCAAGGATTAAAAGGAATTATATGTTCTGCGACCGCAAAAGAAATTGCACAAATAGTAAATAATGACAAGGGCGGCTTTGTATTTGACTTAAATATTCGTAAATATTTAGGGAAATTAGGCGGAGTAAATAAAGACATCCTTAATACCTGTACTAATAGTAACAATAGTTCGTTAAAGTATT